>JAISLW010000486.1 GCA_031277105.1 Planctomycetaceae bacterium
TACGGTTTATGACATCAATAAACTTTAATATTTCATACGTCTAAAATAGACATATTTTAGGCTTTATGAATTATTACAATTTATTGATAACATAAACTCCATTGCGGCGTTTCGGCGAAACACCGCCTACCTTTTTGACAAAAAATTGAATTTTTAGAGATGCCCAACCGACATTATGCTATCCGACGACGCAATAATTGACCTTTCGCGCGTAGTTGCGACGCGCGAGGCGCTTAAACTTATACCTGCGGCTCAATCGCGTCGTCTCGGCGTTCTGCCATTAGCGGTCAACGACGATAAATTATATGTCGTTACTTCCGATAACGACGACTATCTTCTTCTTACTCAAATTGAGAATATAGTCGGACTGCCCGTAATAATTCTTAAAGCAAAACATCCCGAACATGTTCCAAGTTACATCAAAAAATATTACCCTGAATCTGCGGGCGAATTGTCCGGCACGCCTCTCGGCTTACTTGAAGAAGTCGTTCTCCGCGCTATGCTTTACCGTTCCAGCGATATTCACCTTGACCCCGAACACGAACACGGCATAATCCGCTTCCGCATCGACGGTCTTATGCAAGTCGATCAAACATTGCCCATCGATAGCATGAACGAACTTATATCTGCCGTCAAAGTTTCGTCCGGCTTAAATATTGCCGAACATCGAATACCACAAGACGGTCAAATATCACTTTTTGTCGCCGGCGACGAAATATCCATGCGCGTCGCAACTATCCCAACTATCTACGGCGAAAAAATGACAATGCGAATACTCTCAACAGAAAATACATTGGCTGAATTATCAGAATTAGATACGCTCGGCATGAGCGAACAACACCTACAACTACTACTCGAAACACTCGATAACGCTAACGGCGTAATCCTCTTGTCCGGTCCTACCGGAAGCGGCAAAACAACCACGCTCTACGCGGCATTAAGACGATTAAAAAAATCCGGCACGCTACATATTTTAAGCATCGAAGACCCCGTTGAAATCCCACTCAACGGCATAAACCAAGTCCGCATCGATAGCGACCGCATCAACTTTAACCGCGCTTTAAGAAGTACGCTGCGACACGATCCCGACGTAATCATGATCGGCGAAATCCGCGACGCCGAAACCGCCGACATCGCAATAAAAAGCTCCTTGACCGGACATCTTGTCCTTTCGACCTTGCACGCTAACGACTCTATCGGCGTCGTAACAAGATTACTCAATCTAGGCGTAGCCGCAGAATTAGTCAACTCCGCTTTACGACTCGTAATAGCGCAACGTTTAGTCCGCAGTCCTTGTCCGCATTGCGTCCGCTACGAACCGCCGGAAGATATTGACCGCGAATTTTTCGGATGGATAAACGACAATAATTTATACGTCCCCAAACCAACAGGTTGCCCGCTGTGCAATAACTCCGGTTACGCCGGAAGATTAGGTTTGTACGAAATGATTAAAATTGATAGAAAAATCAGAGAACTAATAAGAAATAACGCAAACGAAGACGCCCTCGCAAATCACATTTTCAACACTTGCAACTTGCCCACGCTAAAATTAGACGGAATCGAAAAAATAAAAAAAGGATTAACCACTCCCGCCGAAGTCAGACGAGTAACATTCTTAGGCACAAATTGATTTTTTTAAAATTCAATTTTTGAAGGACAAGAGAGACAAGAGAGACAAGAGGGCATCTCTAAAAATTCATTTGTTCAGGTAGGCGGCGTTTCGCCGAAACGCCGCATTACGGCTTACAACATCAATAAATTTTAATATTTCGCACGTCTCAAATAAACATATTTTAGGCTTTATGAATTATTAAAATTTATTGGTATCATAAACTCCATTGCGGCGTTTCGGCGAAACGCCGCCTACCTTTTTACAAAAAAATTAATTTTTAGAGATACCCAAGAGTGACAAAATTTCGCATTCCGAAGTTTTAAAAGGGGGTAGTTGCTTATGAGTTATTTGCGGCGTATAATTCCCGCCTTTGAGTTTTGCGGAGCGAAATCACGCTTGATGAGACGTCTGACGGCTTCGCCCTTACGGGGCTAATGTTTTGCGAGTTACGTTTCATTTGGCGCTGCCTTACGCTAATGCTGATTGTCCCGATGGGGCGAAAAACAATTACAATTGGGCGTCTCTAAAAATTCATTTTTTTGTAAAAAGGTAAGCGGCGTTTCGCCGCTGTATTTATTTTTTGTGCCGCAATATGTATATACAGATTGTACTTGAAATTCAGCGATTTAAAAGCGTCAAAGCCTGCCGTCCGAAAGCTAGGCAGGCGAAGGTAAACGCAAACTCAAGTACGAATAGTTTAAAATTTATTAGCGACATAAACTCTAATGCGGCGTTTCGGCACAGTGTTTAATTTTTTTAGCCGCCTACATGAACAAATGAATTTTTAGAGACGCCCAATTATCGTTACAAAAAATAATACGATTGCTGAATACTTACAAAAAACTACACACTACACCCTTATCCCCTACACCCTAAAATCTAGCGTTTAAATTTCCGTGAACGGTTACATTTTACTTTACGTATCGTGCATATAAATTCGGCAGTTTATTATTATCAAGTCTGACTTTCACTAGACGTGCAAGCGGCGATAACCGAAAATTTACGTGCGAACAGTTTCAAATTTACACAATCTTTTTAAAATAATGTCAAGTTTAAAAAAATATATCGCAACTATTATCAATTGTTTCATCTCCGTCAAATTACCGGTAATTATCGCAATATTAGCCGCAATATGGTTTCTGTTTGCAATAAACGATATTGATAACGCCAATAAATTAAACGACGGCGCAAAACAAATTACAAACGACGTAAATATCGTTACAAAAAATCACGATTCGCAAAATTTATCTAACAATAATTCACGCCAAACGCAACCGGAAATAATTCACGTCGCCGCAAGAAAACGTTCTACGTCTTTGCCCGTAATAAAAATCGTAGTCAGACTCGCACGCTATCTAAGCGGCAGAAATAGCGGAGAAGGCGATAACGCCGGACAAGCGCCGACTTCCGAAATCAAAAAAGAACTCGAAGAACAACATTGCCTCGAAGACGCAATCAGTAAAGGCTGGCGCGGCGCCGGATGGTACATGAGTCCAATAAAATTAGCGCTGTATATTTTTCTCTTTTTCGTCTGGACTTTCTGCGCAAGTTGGATGAACGGAGATATGGAAAGACAAAACGATCCAAAAAGAACGCTTAAAAATACCGGCTATGCGGCGCTTTACGTAATCGTTGGAACAGGCGTTTTGTTTATTCCTATATTTTGGGTCGCCTTTCCAATTACATTCTTAATATGTTTTATTCCTATCTCCGTCTATGTTGTTAAACGTAACGCTAAAGTTCCGCCTCACGAACAAGTCCTTACCCCCGAACATATCAAATTCGTTTTCGCACAATGGCTACAGTTAATCGGCGTCAAAATAAAAGTTAAAAAACGCATCTACGAAACAGGACCTAAAATTGAATTTGAAGCGTCCGGTAAAGATATTGACAAGAAAACATTGACGGGAAGATTGGTAATTGCCCGCAACGCCGCCGGTTACAACGATTTTAGGCAGCATGTTTACGACGCTATCGTAAATAACGCAACAAGTATGATGTTCGATTTCGCCGCCGATAAAACCGTAATTAAACATTTAATCGACGGCGTATGGCTAGAATTGCCGCCGTTCCCGCGCACGCAAGAAAAAAATAAGACCAAAGACCGCTTCGACGAAATGCTAGAAGCCGCTAAATTACTCGTCGGCGCAGCGCCCGAAAACCGCCGCTCAAAACAAGAAGGCTCGTTTATTGCGCTCGTCGGCTCAATTTACGCAAAAACAAAAACTAAATACGATATTAAATTCACCTCGCAAGGAACGCAAACCGGCGAAGCCGTACTCTTACAATTTACCGCAAAAAAAGTACCTTTTAAAACTATCGCCGATCTCGGAATTAAACCGCAAACAGAACAAAGAATAATCGAACACCTAAATAATAAACAAGGCTTGCTAATAGTAGCGGCGCCGCCTGCAAACGGTTTGCGAAGTTCAATAGACGTATTTTCACACGTCTGCGACCGCTTCACCCGCGACGTAGTAAATATCGAAGACGCAATCGCACAAAGCGAAGAAATCGAAAATATCACAATGGTAAGATACGATTCGTCAAAAGGCGAAACGCCATTAGACGTGTTGCCAAACGTACTGTTCAAAGAACCAAACGCAGTTTACGTCCGCGATATGACGGCGCTGCCAACGCTAGAATTATGTTGCAAAGACGCCGCAAACGGAAGACTATTCGTTACGATGATCAGAGCAAAAGATTCAATCGAAGCAATACTTAAATTACTCGCCACAAAAATCACGCCGCAAACCTTCCTACAACCGCTAAACGCCGTCATAAGCCAAAGATTAATACGTAAACTTTGCCCCGATTGCAAAGAACCATACAAACCAACGCCGCAACTCCTACAAAAACTCGGATTAAACCCAACACAAGTTCAACAACTATTCACAACAAGAAAACCATTGCCAGAACCCGAAGAACGAAAACGCGGAATTTGCCAAACTTGCAACGGCGTCGGCTATCACGGAAGAACAGCGCTACTAGAAATTATAGAACTAAATGACACCATCAGAGGATTCATAATATCAAACCCGAACCACGACGCAATAAAACAATTCCTACAAAAATCAGGTCAACGAAGCTTCATACACGAAGGAATCGAATTAGTCGTACAAGGCACAACAACTGTTGAAGAACTATCGCGAGTCCTAAAATAAATAAACAAAACATAACCGTTCACGAAAATTTAAACGACAAGTTTTAAAGGACAAGGCACAGAGTGCAGTTTTCTAAAATTAGATGATTTAGAAAAAAAGTTTTTTGCCATAAAAAAATTATCGCACTTGTTCCTCAAAAATTGCCAAAACGTAATTTAATAAATGAATTTCCGTGAGCGGTTTCAAGTACGATACGTATAACTTACAATAACAATTATCAAATAACGCTTAATTTTCCGGCAGAATTAGAGGAGTTGAGCGTTAGCAATTAAAAACAGACTTATAATAAAATGGATACGATTTACGGTTTAATGGAAGCGATTTATGATCTTGGGATTCCGCTTGCGGTTATTGCGGCGCTTTTCGGGATGCGTTGGAAAGAGAAATTATGGGGCAATATTCTTACAATGTTTTCGGTTTTTTTCTCGATGTTGATAGCGGTAAATTGGTTTGAACCGCTGGCGCAATTCGCGACGGAAAAAAATGCCGGCATGCTTTTTGTCGCTGATTTTTTGTTCCTTTGGTTATTGTTTATTGTTGCGTTTTCAATAATGAACGAGATGACGCGTTTGCTCTCGCGGGTCAATGTTTTATTCCCGATTCCGGTTGAGAATGCCGGTAATTTTATTACGATTTCAATTATTCTTTATTTGATTTGGGGGTTCTTTAGTTTTTCGCTTGATCTTGCGCCGCTTGGCGAGCCGGCAGGCGTAAAAGTTGCTTCTACCAATACGTCGCAAATAGCAATATTCAGACAACTCTCCGCAGGCAACCTCTCCGCATTCGGCGAAAAACGTCCTTTTGACGAGTACGGAGAATTTAGAACCGATCACCTTTTACGCAGAAAAGCGCTCTTGCAATACAGATTTAAAAGCGAATCTTTCCCCTTCTTCTACGAAGGCGAACTCCCGCCGGTAAAAGGTATGCCAAAACCCGAAAATACGCCAAACAATAACCCCGAAAATAACGCCAATAACCCCCCAGCAGAAAATACGTAACCGTTCACGAAAATTTTAAGCGCTAGATTTTAGGGATTAGCGAGGAAGGAATAGGGAGTAGTTTTTTAGAAAATTAGATAACAATTTTTTGTTATAAAAAAATTGTCTCACTTGTCCCTCCAGTCTCACTTGTCCCTCAAAAATAGCCAAAACGTAATTTAATAAACAAATTGCCGTGAACAGTTACGAAAATATAAATAATACGACAAATCCCTAAAACTTACGGATATCTCTATACAGTTCGTACTTTAAATTCATTGATTTAAAAGCGTCAAAGCCTGTCGTCCGAAAGCTAGGCGGGCGAATGTAAACGCAAACTCAAGTACGAACCAGTTTAAAAGCGTCAAAGTTTGTCGTCCGATAGATAGCAAGGCGAAGGTAAACAACAAGTAAAGTGAGAACAATTTAAAAAGATCATTTTTTGTCAAAATGCGGGCGGCGTTTTGCCGTTGCGTTTAATTTTTTTGTTTTTTGCATTATGTCTGATGAATTTGACAAGTATAGTACGTCGTTTGACCGTTTAATGAAATTTTCGGTTGGTCGTGAATTTAATTCTAGAGACGAATTGGAATTTAATACTGACGGCGGCGATGAGTTCTCGGATGCGGCAGTTAATCAAAACAACACGGCGGAGGCGACAAATGATGATGTTGCGGGCGATATTGATTTGGCAAATCGATCTGATGAATTTGCGCCGGAAGTTTCTGATAATATAGTTATAAAATTAGATAATTACGGCGATGATGAAATTAGTAACGAGTTGGTTGAAGGCGGTATTGGCGACGAGTTGGCAGAAGATGTAATTGAGATTCCGGTTGAGAGGATGGTAACAGAACTTTCGCGTCAGAACGCTAATATATTGGAGCAATTTACGGGTTGGCTTTATTCGTCAGGAGAAGAATTTGTCGATGCGGACGATAAATTAGACGAATTTGATAAGGAATCGTACACTGGACTTTTTAACGTGTACGAGGCGCTTTCGGCGCAACGTCATGAGTTAAAACTTTACGCAAAATCAGGACGCAAGACGGCGGAGTTAATTGAGAAAAGTATTGAGGCGACGGAGCGTAATATAGACGAAACGGCGCGAGTTGTTGAGCAACTTGCGCGATTTAAACGCGAGCGACCGGAGATAGAGCGTAAGGCGATTAAGCCGTTTATTATGAGTTTGGTTGAGATAGACGAATCGTTGATGCGGGCGGTTTCTTTTTTGGAATCGGTTCAGAGCCGTTTAATTTTTCAATCGCGTAATCTTGAAATTTATGCGAGCGCTTACTGCGACGGGTTGTCTATTTTTCAACGTTTATGGCGGCGAAAGACGGTAATGCAATTTACGGAATATTTGATAAAGGAACGTATTGGCGAAATTGCGCATGTTTTACAACCGCTTCAAGACGGATTTAAAATGGTAACATTTCGGATGGACGACGTATTGCGAAAACATGCAATTTCGCGGATAAGTCCGACGGTTGGCGATGTGGTAAATCCAGAAACAATGCAAGTTTTAGCGATATTAGATTCGGATAAAATCAAGCCCGGACATGTAGTTGACGTAGTTCGACCAGGTTATTTTTGGCAAGGTCGTCCATTACGTTATGCCGACGTTAGAGCGGCGAGAATAGTTGAAAATTAAATTTATGAAACTTCTAAACTATTCGTACTTGAGTTTTCGTTTACTTTCGCCTGCCGTCCGAAAACTGGGCATGCTAAGGTAAACTCAAATTCCAGTAAGAACAATTTAATTTGTCCAAACGTGAATTTTTGTAACGATAATTGATTTGAATTATTTTTTATTATATTTTGTGGTATGAAGAAATTGCTTGAGGACACGCTTTTGCGTTTTGAGGAGCTTGAGGTTTTGATGTCGTCCGACGAGGTTCTTTGCGATTCTTACAAGATGCAGCGAGTGGCGCGTGAACATGGAATGATAGCGAAGTTAGCGATGAAGTACCGTCGTTTTAAGCAACTTAACGATCAGATAATGGATGCGCTTGACATGTTGGACGGTTCTGATTTGGAGATGCGCGAGCTTGCGGAGTTGGAATTAGTTGGTTTGCGTGAGGAGCGTGAGGTATTGTGGAATGAGTTGCTTGACATGACGGTTGGCGGCGCTGATGCGAGTCGTGCGAGTTTAGTTTTGGAGATACGTGCGGGTACGGGCGGCGAGGAGGCGGCGTTATTTGCGTGTGATTTATATGAGATGTATAAGCGATATTGTGAGAACAGCGGTTGGCGAGTGGAAATTTTATCGCTTAATGCGACGGAGTTAGGCGGATTTAAGGAAGTTGTTTTGGGCGTGGATGGCGAGAGTTGTTTTCGCAAGTTGCAATTTGAGAGCGGCGGTCATAGAGTGCAACGAGTTCCCGAAACGGAAACTAAAGGTCGAATACATACGTCTGCGGCAACAGTTGCAGTGATGGCGGAACCTGAAGATGTAGAAATAGAATTGAAGCCGGAAGACTATCGTTTGGACAGGTTTTGTGCAAGCGGTCCTGGCGGACAACATGTCAACAAAACTGCATCGGCTGTACGTTTAACACACTTTGAAACAGGCATAGTTGTTAGTTGCCAAGATGAAAAAAGCCAACATAAAAATTTGGCAAAAGCATTGAGAGTATTAAAAACGCGACTCTATGAAGCCAAACGATCAGAAGAACAAAAAAAACGCTCTGAAGAACGCTTAAGTAAAATTGGCAGCGGCGACAGAAGCGAGCGAATAAGAACATATAATTTTCCCGAAAATCGAGTTACCGACCATCGAATAGGTTTGACTCTTTACAAATTAGACTCAATTCTTGCCGGAGACTTAGAACCGGTAATTGAAGGTTTAATGGAATACGAAAAACAAGAACTACGCAGCGCCTTCAATAACTATAAATGAATATCACAAAAAATAGTTTTTTAACTGTTTATACTTGACTTTGCGTTTACATTCGCCTGCCTAGATTTCGGACGGCAAACTTTGACGCTTTTAAATCACTCACAAATTGCAAGTACGAACAGTATAAATTCGGAATTAAAGGCGAGTTTTTTTAACAAAAATTGTCCCAAGCGTATCTCCTACTCCTTCAAAAATTGACAATACATAATTTGCTAAATAAAATTTCCGTGAATAATTGACCTAATTAATTCAAAAAATTTGAAATCGAAATATTCAATTCGGAATTACGAATTAAACTTAATTTATACCAATGAATGAGAATAAATATTTTCATCCAGAGACGTTGAAGCGGATATCGCGTTTGGATTTACGTGCGCGTCATGTTGTTGACGGTTTTTTGAGCGGTATGCACAAGTCGCGTCATTTTGGCAATTCTGTTGAGTTTCGCCAACATCGTCAATATGTTGCGGGCGATGATTTGCGTAGTGTTGACTGGAAGATTTGGGCGAAGCAGGATCGGCTTTTTGTCAAGCAGTATGAGGTTGATACTAATATGCGGGTAACGTTATTGGTTGACGTGTCTCAAAGTATGCGATTTGGCGGCGGTGCAATGAGCAAATATGAGTACGCATGCACTGCGGCGGCGTCTTTGGCGTATCTTGCAATTCGACAACAAGACGCCGTCGGTTGTATTACTTTTGACAAGGCAACACGTGATTTTTTACCGTCTAAGATGAAGCAATCGCATCTTATTGCAATATCGGAAGTGATGTTTCGTTCGGCGCCGGAGGCTGGCGCCGGCGGTTCGTTGGTTGTGGATGCGGCGGCGGGGAAAATGGGAACAGGAACAAGAAAGGATTTGGGGAGCAAGATAGAGTTATCGGATTTATTGGCTGACGTCAAGGGTTCGCAACCTGAAATTGGCGATGTGATGCGTAAGGTTGCGGAGTCGATTAGGTCGAATAGTTTAGTTGTAATTTTTTCAGATTTATTGATGCAACGCGACGGTTTATTCAAGGGATTACGTTATTTGAAGAGCAAGGGACATGATGTGATGGTGTTGCATATTATGGATGATATGGAAATTGATTTTACGCTTGGGGGACCGACGCGGTTTGAGGGTTTGGAGTTGCCGGTACAAATCAGGTGTGATCCGCGAATGTTGCGGGACGGTTATATTGAAGCGGTGAATGCGTATCTTGAAGAAGTACAACAAGGATGTTCAAAATTAATGTGCGATTATTCCCTTTTCCGTACCAGCGTACCGTTAGATGCGGCAATTGCTGCATATCTAAGCCGCCGAAACTTAATCGTAAGAAATTTAACTTCTGTACGTAGATAAAATTAGGTAAAAATTAAATTTTATACAAATCATACTTGAATTGCAGATATAAAAAAACATAAAAGCCCGCCCGACTTCCAGTCGTAAAGCAGGCTTTCACGATCCGTAAATTTAACGTTACAAAAATTCAATTAAACGCCGTAGCGAATTCGCCAAGCGATACGCAATCAAAAGCGAAATCGCAGAGTTCGTCAAGTTTGTTAATATCTTTAACGCTCATAATCTGCCTTTGTAATCGCATCGAAGGAGACTTGTCAAAACGACGCGTCAAAATACGAATTATATTTTCCGCTTTACCTTCGGCTTTACCTTCAGATATGCCTTCGGCTTTACCTTCGGCTTTACCTTTATTTATGCCTTTGGCAAAAACGGCTTTATCGTGTTTTTCAAAAAATTTCGCGCAGGCGGGGGTTCGTTCTAATGTGGTCATTAGTCTTTGCATTTTTAATT
>JAISLW010000336.1 GCA_031277105.1 Planctomycetaceae bacterium
TTCTAATTCCTTTTGAGTATATCCACATATTGCGGCATAATTTTCATTCAATGAAATATCACGTAAATTATTCAACGCCGAAAAAACTGATAAACCAGAAAATTTAGATACGCCCGTAAGAAAAATAAATTTCAAATATTCATCAGAACCTTTCATCACTTGATAAATATTGTGTAACGCAGTCGTGATTGGTTTGAGATGATGACTAAATAAATGTTCCGTAACAGGCTTGTCATATTCATCAATCAATATGACGACGTTATTGCCGTTTTTATCATGCAATAATTTAATCAATTCGCTAAAACAATCAGGCGCTGATTCCGCCGCTAATGTAATCTGATAATCTCGAGCAAGTCTTTTCAGATAAATAGATAAACCCGCCTCCATTTTTTCGGGCGTTGAATGATCAATTAACGTCCAATCAATTCTAATAACAGGATAATTTTGCGACCAATCCCATTTGTCGTAAATATAAAGTCCTTCAAATAATTCCTTTTGCCCTTTAAATAACGCCTCAATTGTGCTGACCAATAACGATTTACCAAATCGACGAGGACGCGAAAGGAAAAGAACTCTTCCATCCGAAAGTAATTGATAAATAATTTCAGTTTTATCTACGTACAAATAATTGTCGTTACGCAGAATTTCAAACGACTGTACTCCAATTGGTAATTTTTTCATGATAAATAAATTTGTAAATTTGTTATGATTTCAAAGGCGTTTATTTGAATTGTATGATTCAATATTATTTCATCATTTATTTTGTCCAATATTATCCCATCCATGCGGGTAATATATTTAGCGGGGGCAATTTTGCGGGATATGTTTTTGTGATTGATTCTAGCGAGTTGATTTCTTTGATAGCATCTGCCGTCGGTTCGCCGTCAATTGCGAGTATTGCGATTGCTCCGCCGCCGGGGGATTGCTTTATTCGTCCTACCGTCATGCTGCTAATATTTACGTCAAATTTACCAAACGCAGCGCCAATACTTCCTATCACTCCGGGTATGTCAAAATGGTCTATCAAAATCAAATTACCATCTAAAACGCTGTCAAGTCTGTAATCATTTACCATTACCAATCTTGGCATACTTCCAAAAAGCGTTCCCGCAAAAGAGAACGTTGATTGTCCGCCGGTAACTTCCGCCGTAATAAGAGACGAAAATTCTCCCGATTCCGTCGTCTTTTCTTCTATCAGCTCAATTCCACGATCCCGTAAAATTGACGTAGCGCTAACAATATTCACTTCGCAATCCATCGAAGTTGAAATTAAACCCGCCGCAAACGACGTCGATATTAACGCCGTATCTTTACGTGAAACTTCGCCTTTGTACTTCATTTTGCACGCTCTTATTACGCCGGAATTAATTTGCGCCGCCAAAACGCCAAGACGAAACGAAAGATTCAAATAACTACGCAACCCTGAAAGCGTCGTCGCATCCAACGTGCCGAAATTTACCGCTTGACGTATTGAGCCATTTTTAAAATAATCAACTAATAACTCAACCGCCTCAAGCGCAACATTTGTTTGAGCCTCTTCCGTGCTTGCTCCTAAATGAGGCGTACATACTACATGCGGTTTGCCAAATAAAGGATGTTGCGTGCAAGGTTCGTCCTCATAAACGTCAAGCGCAACGCCGCCTATCTTGCCGCTCTCTAAACCGCGAACCAATACGCCAAGATCATATATGCCGCCACGCGCACAATTGATCAACTTCACGCCAGTCTTGACCAGATCAAGTTCAGACGCGCCAAACATGCCGCGAGTCTGATCATTCAACGGAGTATGTACGGTCAAGAAATCCACGCACGGCAACATCTCGCGGAAATCCTTGACCAGCGTAACGCCTATTGCCTCCGCGCGTTGATATGTAAAAAACGGATCCAACGCCAAAACTTTCATGCCAAACGCTTTCGCATATTTCGCAACAACTTGACCTATACGTCCCATTCCAACGATGCCAAGCGTTTTACCGTCAAGTTGATTGCCCGTAAATTTCTTGCGATCCCAACGTCCTTCAATCAGTGATTGATACGCCGGCGCAATATTACGCGACAATGCGAGCATCATCGCAAATGTATGCTCGGCTGTTGCAATCGTGTTGCCGCCAGGAGTATTCATAACAACTATGCCCGCACGCGTCGCGGCAGCCATATCGATATTGTCAACGCCTACTCCGGCGCGAGCGATTGCTTTGAGACGCGTATTACCTTCCAGCGACTCCGCTGTTATTTTAACGCCGCTACGCGCTATTGCGCCGTCGAATTGCGAAAGACATTCACGCAATTCTACGCCTGTCAAGCCTATATGTTCCTCCACTTCAAATCCTGATTCAGCGTTAAGGATTCGTTTACCGTCGTCTGATATTGGATCGAGTATAACTATTTTAGTCATGTTAATTTTTAGTTTGGGTTAAGGTTTAATTGTGCTGTTCGTACTTGAAATTTAGCGATTTAAACTGATCGCATTTTAATTTGCCTTTACAGCGTCCGCCAACTAAACTGGTGAAATTAAACGCAATTTCAAGTAAGAAAAGTTTAAAATTTTATTGGGTATCTCTAAAAATTCATTTTTTGCAAAAAAGGTAGGCGGTCGTTTCGCCGAAACGCCGCAATGGAGTTTATGCTATCAATAAATTTTAATAATTCATAAAGCCTAAAATATGTTCATTTTAGATGTGTGACGTATTAAAATTATTGATGGTATAAACCGTAATGCGGCGTTTCGGCGAAACGCCGCCTACCTGGACAAATGAATTTTTAGAGACGCCCTATTGTTATACAGATCGTACTTGAATTTCAGCGATTTAAAAGCGTCAAAGCCTGCCGTCCGAAATCTAGGCAGGCGAAGGTAAACGAAAACTCAAGTGCGAACAGTTAAAATTTTTTATTGTTAAAATTATTGTTAAAATTTATGTAATTGGTCAATGAGAATCCATCGGCGAAATTAGAAATAATTTCTGTTACAAAAAAACGATTCATGATTTCATGATCCGCAATTTCACGATGTACAATTTCACGATTTCATGATTCGTTCAATTTTTGTTACGATAATCTTGTTTTGTAATCTTCGTAGTGAAATTCTCTTATAACTTTAATATTTCCGTCTGGTGTTCCGCTGTCGCATGAGACGATAGACGGCAAACGTAATCCGTTGAATGTTGTATTTTTGCACATTGTGTATTGCGACATATCGGCGAGTGTTACGCGGTCTCCTACTTCTAGCGGTTTTTTGAACAGATATTCGCCGATAATATCGCCGGACAGACATGTTTTGCTTCCGACTATATATTTGTATCTTCCTTCTTCTAATGGCATATCTGTATCGGTGGATTCGATGACGCGTTTTGCGCCTAAGATTTCGGGCGTGTAGGGCATTTCTAGTACGTCCGGCATGTGAGCCGCCGCTGAAGTGTCGAGTATTACTACGTCGATGCTAGACGGATTTGATATTACGTCGAGTACCGTCGCAACAAGGTAGCCTGTATTTAAAACATGGGACTCTCCAGGTTCAAGAAAAACGTCGAGATCGTATTTCGATTTGAATTTGTTAATAATATCGCAAAGTCCGTCGACGTCGTAGCCTTTGCGCGTAATATGATGACCGCCGCCAAAATTGATCCATTTAATCTTTTTGAAGTATTTATCAAATCGTTCTGTTACTAATTCGAGCGTCCGAAAAAGCACGTCCGAACCTTGTTGGCACATCGTGTGAAAATGAAATCCGTCAATGCCGCGAAGGGATACTTCTTGTAATACTTCTGAGCGTATGCCGAATCGCGAGCGGTTTGTGCATGGATTATAAATTTCCATTTGTACTTCGGAGTATTCGGGGTTGATGCGGTAGCCGCAATGGATTTTTCGGTGTTGGCGTTTAACTAGCGGTTTGAAGCGTTCAAATTGACCGACTGAATTGAACACAATATAATCGACTAGTGGCAATGCAGCCTCGAATTCCGCTTCCGAATATGCGGGAGAATACATGTGTATTTCTTTGCCAAACTCGTCTTTGCCTAAAAATACTTCGTTCAAACTACTTGCCGTTACGCCTGCAAGAAACGGCGCCATATCGTCAAAAAAACCCCAAGTCGAAAACGCCTTCAACGCAAGCAGTATCTTGCAACCAGTACGGCGTTGAACATCCGCGTGAACCTCCATATTACGCCGCAACGCAGCACGGTCAATAATATAATACGGAGTCGCCGTATTGACCGACGTATAATCAAAAGTCTTGTCCATTAAAGAATGAAAAAAAAGTTAAGGTTTGGAATTGATGGTTGTGAACGGATAATTTTTATGGCAATTTAAATAAAGCGTAGAAGGCGGGAATTATATCTATAAAATTCCATTTGTCCATGTAGGCAAATATGCGCATTGCCTAAAAAAGTATTTTTCTATACGTAATTGTATGTGAAATTTGATTCGGTTTGTGTTGAAAATTTTGCGGGGGTTGTCAGATTGTGATGTGTGGTTAGAATTAGGCGTTGTTTTAATTTTAGTTGTGGTTTTAAATTTGTTTTATGACAGGCAACTTCTAAAAAACAGCTTTTTGTTTATTAAGCGCCGAGAACACAGAGTTCACAGAGTCACAGAGAATAATTTTTAAAAATATTTTAAATGCAAAAGTCAATCATATATTAAATAGCGTTTTGATTCCAATTAAAAAATTACTCTGTGTTCTCTGTGGTTAATAAAAATAAATTTGTGGTTTTTAGAAGTTACCGATAGGCGAGTGGCGACGGCTAAAATTTAATGTGTGAATTGTTCAAAATTGTTTTAATTATGGGGTGTAAAAATGAGATTAGTTACGAGGTCTGATTTCGACGGTTTGGCGTGTGGGATGCTTTTGAAGGAAGAGAATTTGATTGACGACGTAAAATTCGTTCATCCGAAGGACTTGCAAGACGGTTTATTTATGGCGACGAGCAATGACGTATTGTGTAATGTGCCGTATATTCATGGGTGTGGTATGTGGTTTGATCATCATACGAGCGAGGAGGAGCGGGTTGGTTGGACGCATGCGGTGAAAGGGTTGAGTAAGAAAGCTCAATCGTGTGCGGGAATCGTGTATGAGTATTTCAATGGCGAGGAGCGATGGCCGCAATTTAAGGCGTTGATTGAGGCGGTTGACAAGGTTGATTCTGGGCAATTATCGATAGATGATATTCGCAATCCGGCGGGGTGGGTTTTGATTGGGTTTATTGCTGACCCGCGAACGGGGCTTGGTAGATTTAGGCAATTTCGTATTGCGAATTATGAGTTAATGTTAGAGTTTATAAATCATTTGAGACATTCTAAGTTGGAGGAGATTCTTGTTCATCCGGACGTAAAGGAGCGGATTGATTTGTACAATGAGCAGACGGCGTTGTTTGAAGAAATGGTAAATAAACATTCGCGGACGGATCAAAATGTATTGATTACGGATTTACGCAATGTTGATTTGATTTATACGAGTAATCGTTTTACTGTTTATGCGCTTTATCCGGAGCAGAATGTATCGTTATGGATAACTGATGGCAGGGCGAAGCAGAATGTCGCAATTGCGTGCGGGTATAGTGTATTGAACAGAACGTGTAATATTGACGTAGGACATCTAATGTTGCAATATGGAGGAGGAGGCCACCGGCAAGTTGGGACTTGTCAAGTCCCATATAACGAAGCAAATAATGTAATCAATGAAATTGTTGAAGCGTTGAAAAAAACTTGATGGCTTCTTCTAAAAATTCATTTGTTCGGTAGGCGGCTAAAAAAATTAAACGCCGTGCCGAAACGCCGCAAGAGAGTTTAGGTCGCTAATAAATGTTAATATTTCACAATGCCTAAAATAAATTTATTTTGTACGTTATGAATTTATTAAAATTTAATAATTGTTTTATGCGTATTGCGGCCCAAAAAATATACACAGTGGCGAAATGCCTGTATTTCAGGATCGCGGGCGTCTCGCCTGCAAGCGGTTGTACTCAACCGCCAATGAGCGAGTTTATATTAGGTTAGTTTTTCAGCAACTTGCCTTCGTCGCCGGATCGCGGGCGTCCCGCCTGCATGCGGTTGTACTCAACCGCTAATGAGCAATGTTTAACATCTCAAGCGCCTTTTTGTTTGCCTATCGGCAAAGTGCAGGCGAGACGCCTGCGATCCGTTGGTCTCGCCTGTACTTCAGGATCGCTGGCGCTTCAGGATCGCAAACATTTCGCCTGGTGTTTCTTCAGATTCGCAGGCGGAACGCCCGCGATCCGTTGGTCTCGCCTATACTTCAGGATCACAGGCGCTTCAGGATCGCAAACATTTCGACTGGTGTTTCTTCAGATTCGCAGGCGGAATGCCTGCATCACAGGATCGCGGGCGTCTCGCCTGCATGCGGTTGTACTCAACCGCTAATGAGCGAGGTTATATCTCAACCGCCTTTTTGTTTGCCTTGCGGCAAAGTGCAGGCGAGACGCCCGCGATCCGGTGGTCTGTGATTCGATTTTTTCGTCCACTGATTACACAGATTAGAAAGATTTTTTAAATCGGAAATCAACATTTTTAATTCCGAATTTAAAAAAAGCCCGCCTACCTACGAGGTAAACGGGCCAAAGGGTATTTAGAATGTTCGTCAAGTTGCAAAATTAGTCGCTTTGATATTCTCTAAAAATTTCATTTGCTCAAGGTAGGCGGCGTTTCGCCGAAACGCCGCAAGAGAGTTTATGCTGCCAATAAATTTTTATAATTCATAAAGTATAAAATAAATATATTTTCGACATTATAAAATATTAAAATTTATTAGCGCCCTCAAACGTATTGCGGCGTTTCGGCGAAACGCCGCCTACCTGCAAAATGAATTTTTATAACGTTCACAAATTTTATTCTGTCTTTTTGTTTCTTCTTCGTCTAATTGCCAAAGCGAGACCGCCGCATGTTAGACAAATTAACAATGTTGCAGGTTCGGGAGTTGACGAAAATGAATGATCGAATTGTTGATCGCCAATGTTAATATCGCCTAGCGCCGCAAAATGAAATGGGTTTTTATTCGAGCTTATGCTCTCATTGCCAACAACGAAGTCAAGCGTATTCACGCCATCCGCCAAAAATAAACCTAACCCAATAAGATCGTCTAAAAGAATCGATCCTGTAAGCTCTATTGTGTAGCCATGTCCAATTCCTCCATTTGCTCCATTTGCTCCATATTCAGTAATCTCATGACCATTAAGAAAAATACCTTCCAACCAATCATCAGCCGTCATATCAAGATCTATATTCAGAAATAATCCAGATAAATCAGTTACTTCCGGCGACAAGGAAAACGTTGTCTGAAAAGCATAATAGCCAGGTGAATAAATATAATCTAAAGTTTGAATATCGCCATAGTGATTCCAAGTACCCGTTATGCCATCTAATGGAGTTAGAGCGGTATTATTGAAACCGTCGGGAATTGTTGTCGTAATATGCGATTGCTTAACATTCTCATAACTCAACACGCCGGCTGACAGCGTTTTATCTGGATTAACAACTGTTGAATAACCATTCAGATAATTATTGAAAACAGTTTTATGAATCTCGTCTTTTGTGCTATTAATTGCTTGGTTTGACGATTTCAAAAGTTTTGCCATTTTCCATGCGTCAACATCCGTCGTAATACTCCACGATTGGACAACATCGGCATTAGCAAAAGCACAAAAACCGATCAGACATGCGAAACTGATTGTAAAACTAACGAGAGTTTTTTTCATTTTCTAGCCTTAAAATCCTTTCTGTTTGAAGTTGAAATTTTTTGACAACTCAAAAAAATCATTCGCTCAAGGTAGGCGGTGTTTCGCCGAAACACCGCAATAGATTTTATAGCGCTATTAAATTTTAAGATTTCACAAAGTCTAAAATATAATATTTTGAACGTTGTGAAGTTATTAAAATTTAATTTTGACAAAATATCTATTGCGGCGTTTCGCCGAAACACCGCAATAGATTTTATAGCGTTATTAAATTTTAAGATTTCATAAAGTCTAAAATATATCTTTTATTTTCTACGTTATGAATTATTAAAATTTATCGGCGCTATAAAATCTTCTGCGGCG
>JAISLW010000023.1 GCA_031277105.1 Planctomycetaceae bacterium
TAATAATTCATAAAGCCTAAAATATGTTTATTTTAGACGTGTGAAATATTAAAATTTATTGATGTCGTAAACCGTAATGCGGCCCAAAATTAAACACGGGGCGAAACGCCGCCTACCTAAACAAATGAATTTTTAGTGACGCCCAGTTGAAAATCTCTACTTACTTTTCGTGAACAATTACATCAATTTTTTGTTGAAAGATTAAAGTCGAATACGTTCTTTTTATTTTTTTCAACAGTAACAGGTTCAATACCGGACGTATTTTGATTTTCATATTTTTTTGGAACATGATAAATCACAGGTAATCCTTTGGGATATTTTTCTTCTTGTTCTTCCATACTAAGATGATTTCCTTCAATTTCGATTTTTCTGAAAGTAACATTGTACGTCCCCGCAACAGCGCCGCCGCCAATATCTAAACCCGCCGTTGTCAAATTGTATTTTCCTTTTGCGTTGGTCATGCTTCCGGCTGCGTGTCCTTCGTCAGGATTGACCGGACTAAATATAACACTGACGCCCTCCATCGGAACGCCATCTACTAAAACCGTCCCCGAAACTAATACAGTATCATAAGGACTACGTTTGCCACAACCCACAATTAACAAAATACAAACCAAAATCCAAAAATATTTTTGCATTTATTTTCCTCCTTTTAAATAGTTGAAATGTTAAATTAAATTATCGTTACAATAATTTAATACAACCGTTTATTCTAAACTGTTAGCGCTTTAATTTGCGTTTACCGCCGCCTGCCTAGCTATCGGACGGCAGGCTTTGACGCTTTTTAAACTGTTCGCACTTGAATTTGCGTTTACCTTCGCCTGCCTAGCTTTCGGACGGCAGGCTTTTACGCTTTTAAATCACTGAATTTAAAGTACGATCTGTATAATCGCTGAATTTCAAGTACGCGCAGTATATTTTGCGACGTTTATTGTTTTGTTTAAAATAGACGGCTGTATTAAATTTGGCTAAATTTTCTTATTGACGGCATGGCTGCAAACCTACGAGGTTGCAACCATGCCGCAATCAATATTAACTGTACGAAAATTCAACCAAGTTAGAACAGATTAAGGAAACGAAGTTACTTCGCCTACATTAACCGATCCCAATTCTGACCAAACACCATAACTAAACGGAACGCCAGTTGTCGGGTCTAGTAATTCAGGCGCCGCATAATTTCCGCGATCATCGCCATAATAAGTAGCATAGGTAGCGCTGAAATTAGGTCTGATAATTTTCTTGCCGCCTTTGTCTAAATTTTTTGTGTTAATTGAATCAGTAATGAAATGCACGGAAGCGTCAATAAATGAAATATTGGCGCCGCCGCTATGCTCGCTACTGGCGGATATTTGGAAAAGCATGAAATCTTTCCAATAAGCGCTTGGACTATTAGGAGGCAATAACGTATGAAAATAAGCGCAAGACGGATAATTACCTATCGCCGTTTTTCCAAGATTTAAAGGTCTGGTAATACAATTCTGTCTATCTGTAGTACCAGGCGTAAGGATAGCCTGCGACGGATTAAGGAATTGCCCGTTGGTACCTTTAAGATTAAGGACGTTTTGCGGCGGATGATAATACAAACATTCGATACCGCTGGCAATATTTCTCCGGTAATCAGTCGGTCGTCTTTCATCATGAATAAGTCCTTCGCCCAATAATACGCTATTACTCGTCCCGTCGGTAATGTAATCAAAATTGATGTGAATACGCCCGAATTGACACCACGCTCTAGGACGCGATTGACAAATACCTGGACTATATCCGATATTTTCTGAGCTTTTTATCGTATCGCCGCCAGGTAAATCGGCATGACTGGCGCGATAATTAGTCCATAAGATTGGAATCTTTGAACCGGCGCTACCTGTAAATGTTGCATTTGGATCGTAAGTTGCGCCTTTAGTATCTGAAGGACATAGTAACGAAGTAAGACGAACATTAGCTGCATCCGTTTCAGTGAGATAATTACTGGGCGGACTTGAGTTGAGTATATTGTTAAAGAGCGCTTCTTGCTCAATAAAAGGAAATATCAACGCAAGCCAACCAGACCTCGCTTTGGGTCTGCTATGTAACCGCCAAATATCATCCCACGCCGAAGCCGGAAAACGTTGATTGGCGTCGTGAAAATTGTGGACTGCCAGACTCAATTGTCGCATCTTATTGGAACACGTCATTCGTCTTGCGGCTTCGCGGGCTGATTGGACTGCCGGTAAAAGTAAAGCGATTAACATACCAATAATCGCAATAACTACCAAAAGTTCAACAAGCGTAAAGCCTATAAACGAAGGTGGTTTGGGAGAAATCCCCAGAGGTTTTTCGTAACAAAAAGTCGGGTTGCCAGGCTTAAATATTCGCCCCCCCCCCCCCCTGTTTACCTATTTTAACATTTGCCGTAAAGTCAAAGACTCTACTGATTTCAGCGTTTAACAAATCATACGTTGGATTTGTCTTTTTCATAATCTTCTCCTCCATTAAATTGGTTAGTGGATTTGACAAACTTTCAAAAATTATTGACGCTGTAATTTTCTCGTTCACAAAATAAAAAAATTAACAGTTCAATAAACAACTATTTAAACGCAATCAAATTTAACTTCGCAAAAAACGCTTTTGCAAAAAAAAAGAAATCTGTTGCGATCAAACTCAAATACATTTTGCGTTACAAAAATTCCAAAAACGCTAAAGCAAAATTTATATGACAACTGTGAGCAAGGAGTGTAATATAATTCTTGATAAAACACAACCCCAATTCAAAATTTGTCAAAAAATATTTTTTAACCTAAATCGTTCCGCAAATTTTTAAAAACGCAATTCAATGTAAGAACAGTTTCAAAATATAATCTTGTAATCCAATCAAATAATCAAAATAGATTATTTTTCTTACAAGGCGGAATTATAATTAAAAATTGTTAAGAAATTATTAAGATTGCGTTAAGATTTGATTAAGTTTTTATTTTAAACTGTTCGCACGTGAATTTGCATTTACCGCCATCTGCCTAGCTTTTCCGACGGTATGCTTTTACGCTTTTTAATCGCTGAATTTTTACTTTGAATTTATTTTCTGCAATCTCATTACATCGTTAAAAAATTAGGCAATGAGATTTGGGCGTCTCTAAAAATTCATTTGTTCAGGTAGGCGGCTAAAAAAATTAAACACTGTGCCGAAACGCCGCATTACGGTTTACGCATCAATAAATTTTGATATTGCACAACGTCTAAAATATATCTATTTTATACGTTATGAATTATTAAAATTTAATAATTATTTCATACGTAATGCGGCGTTTCGGCGAAACGCCGCCTACCTGGACAAATGAATTTTTGGAGACGCTCTTATTTTATTTTTTGTAGATTTGTCAAAGTTTCTTTGTCTATTTCGATAATTGTTCCTTGTCTGGCGTTGGTTGGGAAGCATAATTTTTCAGTTATGTTTGTCCAATTATTTAGGTCTTTTGACTTCACCGCTCCAAAATGGCGCTTGCCATAACAGTCATAATATAAATACCAATCATCGCCGATCTTTAACGCCGACGGTCCTTGAACCCACTCTGTATGCGAAACTATTTTTTGTACATTAAACGGTCCCGTTGGCGAAGAACCCGTCGCTAACAAGAGATATTTTTTTGCAACTGGATTCAACGTCTCATCTTTGTAAAAAAGTAAATAACGCTTCGCCGGATCGCCGTCCTTGTCCTCAACCAATAACGGGTCCATTACATTATGATTCGGATTCCAATACAGTTCTGTTTTTGTGAAATTTTTGAAATCCGTCGTCGTCGTATAATACAATCTATGATTAAAATCGCCTTCGCTTGATCCATCCGTTTCTTTGAATTTTCCCTTTACAGTCGAAGCCCAAATAATATAAAATCGCTTTGTCGTACTATCATAAAATAATTCTGGATCCCACGTATTTCTAGTATTTTTTTCATGTTCCATTACGGGGATTAATTTTTGTTTCGACCAAATCGCCAAATCGCTCGACGACGCATAACCTATACTCCGCGATTCACGCCCGACCGCCCAAACAATATGATAAACGCCATCCACACTCCGACATACCGACGGCGCACGCATTACGCGATCCCTTACGTCGCCGCCAACTTCCGGTTTTATGAACGGCTTGCCTTCGCGTATCTGCCGCCACAACAAACCATCATCACTCCACGCATAAAATAAACCGTCATGCCCCTTCTTCATAAAATAAACAAATAACCACACATTTTTCATATCCGTCTTAACCTTGCCGCCGCCGCCGTTAGATACAATATTACCATCAGATTTATTTTGAGATTTATTTGGAGAAGTATTTTGAGAAGTATTAGGAGAAGTATTAGGAGAATTGCCGTCAGAATTATTTTTTTTGTCAATATTTTTGTCTGTTTCAATTGACGCCGTAATTACGTTTTCGTCAATTGAACTAATTGCAAAAACTATATCGCAAAAATTAACGAACACGCCAAAAATTGCCGGAAAAATAAACGTTACGCAAAAAATATTTTTTGTTCTCATAATACGTCTCCAGAAATAAGAAATAATTCGACCTATTCCGTTTCCGAACCCGACACAATTTTAAACAGTTCAAATAATCAAAAAGATACTGCCGACAAGTTAGTCAAAATTTCATGTTACGAATAATCTTTCTTCTAGTTGATTTGTGTCGTTGTAATTTGGTATTATCCAATCTGCGCCGGCATTAATTAGTTGTCTTCTTTTCCATGTATCTACAATTTGTTTTCCGTTTTCGTCCGAAGCGACTCCGATATTAAATCCTCCGGCTTCGCTTACTGCAATTATTTCTGTTGCGCCGTCGCCTACTCCCAATAGCTCGCTGCCGTCAATTTTATTCTCTGCCAAAATACGTTCAACCATAATTTTTTTTGAAAACGCCGCCGGATCAGGTTGACTTCCAAAAACGCCGCCGTCAAAAAAATTGTCAATTCTGAGCAACTTGACGTCTTCACTAATAAAATGTTCCTCCGTACCGCTTGCCATGTAAATTTTTATATTACGCGTCCGCAACATCGCCAACATACGCACGACGCCCGAAACGATAAAATCATTCGCATTCGCAAGCCCGCGCCGCAAACTTTCACGACGCGGCTCGCACAACGCCGATAATCGTTGCGAATAAATCTCGTTATACTCTTCCGCCGAACATGGCTCGCCGCCCAATTCACGAACAGCATTGACAAGCGAATAAGATTGATAAACCGGCGGCTTACCTATATTCGTCTCAATATATTCTTTGATCAATTTCAAAATAGAATTAACTTCCATCTCCTTACCGCGCGGCGTTGCACGCAACACCTCCGTATGAAACGATAAAAGCACATCATGCCAACCAGCCCGAAGTAAACCAACCGTACCGTCAAAATCAAACATCGCAACCTTAGGATGCGACTTAGGAAATTTACGCCTAACAATCTCTATCGAAAACACGTTATTTATATGTTAAATGAATAAGTTTTTAAAAAATTCGGAAATTCGGAATTATTTTTTTCGTGATCTGTGAATTGAAAATTTTTGTAATAGTTCACGGAAATTTTTTTAGCCAATAAATTTTCGTGAAAGGTTACGAAAATTTTTTGTAACAAAAATTATTATTCTTGTCTCAAATATTCGGCAATATCTCTTTTAATCCAATTATTCTCCCAAAACAATTTGATAATTAAAGGGCGATAATTCTACAATGTTTTCAGAATTACGAAAGGGGTTGTTAGAAATACCTGAATGCGGAAATTATTTAATGAAATTTTCAGATGTTGTTTTTATTTAATATTAACGATGCTTAGGGCTGATATTTCGTTATGGATGATGGTTTCGACGTTGGCTAATATTTCTGTCATTATATTTTTTAATGCTTCGTCAATTTTTTTTGTTAGGTTTTTTTTTAATTCTTCGCGGCAAGCGATAATTTTTTTATCTGTTAAGATTGTATTTAGCGGATTGATTTTTGCGAAGGGCAGTGGCGATACGTTTGCGGGTATTTTGAAATTTTTTGCGATTTCGACGGCTTTTTCTTTTCCGGCGGAGGCGGTTAAAATTCCTGCGGCAATTCCAATAATACCGCCGATAACTAATCCTAACGGACCTGTCATAATTATTGCCATGCCTCCTCCTCCGCATATATTTGCGGCGACAATTGTAATAATAGCGCCTACGATAGTATTCACAACGCCAACTAATATTTCCGCAACTTTCGGGTCAACACGCCCTACGTCAACTTTGCCTGTTTTGAAATTTGTATTATTTTTTACGTCTGCCATTCTCAGATTATTCTTTTTCAACCAGTCGCGTACATTTTCTAAAACCATTCCGAACAGCGCCGTTAAATTGTTTCTGATTTCGTCGTCGACGAGTTGATTTATTTCGTTTTCAAATGCCATCGCTTCTTTGCTAATATCTGTTTCGAGTTTATTTATGGCGCCGCCGTTTTCGCGGAATGCGATTAAGAGCGGGCGGATTTTATTATCGAATAAATCTGTTGCGATTTTGTTTACGATTTTGTTTCGTCCTCTGTTTAATTCGTCTTTTATGTCGGCGCCTATTTTTTGTACGAATAATGGCATTGCCGCCGTCAATTCGGATTGTTTGCGTTGAAATTCGTTTTCTAGCGCCGGTAATACGGCTAATCCGTTTGCGATAGTTGCGTAAGGTTGATTGCTGCGGAAAAATTTTTCGTTATTTAAAATTTCACGACAATAATCGCCGACAAACGACCATTGACAACTACCGCCCGCCAACGCAATAACATGAATATCGGAAATCGTAATACCGCCCTCCGACAAACCAGCCGTCAACGCTTCTTGAAACCATTGCAATAAATCAACTTTGCCGTAACGCAATTTTTCCGCTAGCGGAATATTTGAATCGACGTGGAATTTTAGGAATGATTTTGTAGGCGTATAATTTTTTGCCCGTTCAATAAATTCGTTCCAAGTAATATCTTTTATTTTGCCGTAATCGCCAATTGAACATGAAAAAGTTTTTTTGGAATTTACCGTCATAAATTGTGAAAATTTCTCTTTCCATTGACGGCAATAATAAGAACGGACAAAAAAATCTTCGCCGTTATTTGCCAATTCAGATTCCTTGTCCGGATTCAAATCGCAGAACCATTGATAAAATAAATCGTCGAATAATCTTCCGCCCAGCGCCATTTCGCCCCAAGAACGTATGACTTTGCCGTTTTGTATAAATGCGAAATCGCAAGTGCCGCCGCCAAAATCTATCGTTAAAAAACCGGAAATAATATCTGCGATGGGAAACATTCCCGATGAGATACTATCGAGCATTGCGCCGATAGGTTCGTCGATTAAGTCGATATTTCCGTAGTTGGCTTCGTTGAAAATTTCGAGTAATATTTTTCGATAATGCGTATCGGCTTCGCTTGGAACGCCGATGATGACGCGGCAATCGATAGGCGAAAAGTTAATATTAAATTTTCGAGCGTCGCGTAAAATCGCCTTTAAGAAATCAATTGCGTTTTGACGTGATTGTTTGCTGGTAGCGACGTCAGGTTTGAAGTGAGAATAAAATTTATAAGCGTATTTCTGGCGTTCTTGTGCCGAAGCGTTACCGAAACCGTTGATAGCCTGCTCGCCGATATAAGGCGACTCTTCGGCGGACTCGTTTGAGTAAAGCAATGCGGTTTCGATACCGACAGAATTAACGTTAAATTGAACCGCACAAGGAGACCGCACAAGCGCAGGACACCTGGCAATATAAGTATTAGTCGTGCCAAAATCAATCGCAATTATATCTTTTAACATGATCTATTAATGGAATTATTGTTGGATATTGCCCGTATTTGAAATTCATCAAATCAATATAAAAACGTCAAAACCTGCCCGACAAAAACTAAATAGACAACGGTAAATACAAATTAAAGTACGAACTGGTTAAAAATATCTCATAATAAGTCAGAGTAACATTTATTTTCAAACCTTATTTTTACCTAATTTTCTAAACAAAACAACCTCAATAACAAAATGGGGCGTCTCTAAAAATTCATTTTTTTGCAAAAAGGTAGGCGGTGTTTCGCCGCTGTGTTTATTTTTTGGGCCGCAATGGAGTTTATGTTACCAATAAATTTTGATAATTCATAAAGCCTAAAATATATTTATTTTAGACGTGCGAAATATTAAAATTTATTGATGTCGTCAACCGTAATGCGGCCCAAAATTAAACACGGGGCGAAACGCCGCCTACCTGGACAAATGAATTTTTAGAGATACCCGTATATTATTTTTTGAGAAGCGAGCGATTACAGAGACAAGTGAATCAATTACGGATCGTAGCCGTTGCGGTTGTGTTCCTTCTAAAATTTTTAATTCCGTATTTCGTATTTTGCATTTTGAATTTTATTAACATGAATCGTTTTGTTATTTTGTTACATAAATTTGTCGGCGTTGATGAATGCGAACATTGGGACGTGATGTTTGAAATTGAAGTTGCCGGTTACGGACAACTTGATACATGGTCAATACCGCCACAATTAAACTCGATCCAAAAAGAATTAAACGCATTTTCTTGTCCGGCAAAACATCTGCCATTACATCGAATAATCTATCTCAATTACGAAGGCGATATAAGCAACAATCGAGGAAACGTCAAAAAAATCGATAAAGGAACATACAAAAAAATTAACGAAAATAAATTCAAACTATACGGAAATTTACTCAACGGAAAATTAACAATCGAAAATAACAAAAATAATCCAAACTCATTTCAAATAACTTACATGCCAGAGTAAATCCATCAAGCGGAATTAAAGAAATTTTAATCGCAAGATTTTAGGGGTTAGGGTGTAGGGGATAGGGAGTAGTTTTTTAGAAAGATAGAGAACAGTTTTTTGTTACAAAAAATGTTCAGAAGGATCGCAGGCGGAACGCCTGCACTTCAGGATCGCGGGCGTCTCGCCTGCATTTCAGGATCGCGGGCGTCTCGCCTGCATTTCAGGATCGCGGGCGTCTCGCCTGCATGCGGTTGTACTCAACCGCCGATGAACGAGGTTTAATATCTGTGCGTCTCTAAAAATTCATTTCTGTCCCGCTAGGGACAACATGTTGGTAGAAAAGCAATGTCAATAATATATTTGTACCGCTAGGGACAACATGTCAATACAACCTTAACCTTTTATTGCGTCCTTAACGGGACGCTAAAAATTTGTATCATTTTTTTCTACCAACATGTTGTCCCTAGCGGGACAGATCGAACAAATATTTATTGTTACAAAAAATACCGGAATGTAGGCATCTTGCCGGTGTTCCCTTCAGATTCGCAGGCGGGACGCCCGCGATCCGTTGGTCTCGCCTGCATTTCAGGATCGCGGGCGTCTCGCCTGCATTCCGAATTAAAAAATCTTCTACCGTACTTGCTGGTTACTCTTGACTTGGTACAATACAAAGCTCTTTTTGTTTATCATTAGCAATTGAATTGCTATCAGAAAACGATAGGCTTAACGAGATACGGATCGTAATTAGAATTTTTAAACTGTTTACGCTTTAATTTGCGTTTACTTTCGCCTGCTTAGTTATCAGACGACGGCGTTGTTCAAATCGCTGAATTTCAATCGCAAACAGTATAAACGTCCAACAATATTAAATCATGCAAAATTAATCATGCAAACGACAATAAACATAAATTCTACTACGAACAATTTAACATCATCTTTAAAAATTCATTCGATTTTAAAATGACTTTTTAGAGATACCCCAAATATTGAAATTTTAATACGCAACGCAACGGTGTAGTTGCGTATTAAAATTTCGATTTAACCAGATTGATAATTAGGAGACTAATCAATGGAAATGAATAGAAAAGAATTTTTGCAAACGCTCGGCATTACGGGCGCCGCA
>JAISLW010000095.1 GCA_031277105.1 Planctomycetaceae bacterium
GTACTTGAAATTCAGCGATTTAAAAGCGTCAAAGCCTGCCGTCCGAAAGCTAGGCAGGCGAAGGTAAACGCAAACTCAAGTACGAATAGTTTAAAAGCGTCAAAGCCTGCCGTCCGAAAGCTAGGCAGGCGAAGGTAAACGAAAACTCAAGTGCGAACAGTTTAAAACCTAGCGTTTAAAATTTTCGTGAGCATTTACTATTTTTCTATTTTATTGTTTAGTGATTTCAGGGTATCTTCTAGTTCTTTTGCGGAGATTATTGTTGTGTTTGTTGTTTCTCTGTTTTGTTGCGATGTTTGTTCTATTTGATTTAGTCCTTGCGAGATGTCGTCGACTTTTTGCGATTGTTCCGCAGAAGTTTCTGCGATTTTTGTTACGTGTTCGGTAGCGCCGTCGACTAATTTTGTGATTTCATCAAGAGCGCCGGCTGTTTGATCTGCAATTCCTGCTCCTGATAAAATTTGTTTGTTGCTTGACTCAATTAGCGACGCCGTTTCGCGTGCGGCTTTGGCGCTTCTTGACGCTAGATTTCTTACTTCTTCCGCAACAACTGCAAATCCTTTGCCGTGCGTTCCCGCTCTCGCCGCTTCAACAGCGGCATTCAATGCTAACAGATTAGTCTGGAATGCAATATCGTCTATCGTTTTAATTACCTTTTTCATCTGTTCTGCGGTATCGCATATATTTCGCATTGACGTTACCATTTCTTTCATTTGGGACTGTCCTTTTGTCGCCGCTTTGACCGCGTCTTTTGTGAACTTACTCGCCTCCGCCGCCGTTGCGCAATTCTCATTCGTCAGCGTCCGCGTCTTATTTACGCTCTCAATTATGCCGCCCAAATTTTCAACCGAACTCTCCACGCCGCTTTGCAACAACTCGCTTGACGACACCACTTCGTTTATATTACTAAACAAGCCCCTCATCGTTTCCGAAATATAACCGCGTTGCGCCGCTAAACGTTCTTCAACAGTTACGTCTTTGAAAATTTGAACTACTCCAATAAAACGCTTCAACACGTCAAATAATTTTACAAATTTTACCTCAAATAAACGTCCGTTAATTTCGCGTTTTATTGTTGTGTTTTGTCCGGCGCCGTTACTGTTGCCGGCGTTTTTAATGTTGCCGATTTTTTTTGCGTTTGCGTTTAAGTTTTGCGGTTCGTTTATTACCACCGTGAACTTGCCCTTCTCCGCAACTTTATTTACGAACACCGGCACGTTATTTTTGTCCAAGATCGCCAGCGGCGTCGGAACAGCGTCTAGCGTCGCATGATACCATACCGCTTGCCGCTCGTAAATTCCATTGACCGCCCGCCCCACAAAAACGGCGCCGACAACGCCAAACACAAACAACAACACAACCGCCAAACGAATATTAAAAACTCCATTTTTCGTTACAGTAATTAATTGTTCCGTAATCGTATTTTGAACTTTGTCAATATCATCGCTTATTGAATTTTTTACATTTGTTATTCGGTCAAGATTTTCTTTTACTTCTTTGCTTGCGTTGTTTGTTATTGCGTTAAGATTAGTTTGCGAAGCGATCAAATAAACCGTCCATCGCTCGTCAAGCAATCTGAACTCGTGCGTATAAATTTGCCATCCCGTTTCAGTTGGTTTAACAAAATTAGCGCCTACGTCTCCGGCAACCGACGACGCAATTATTTTACCGCGCGGCGAAACCAAAACCGCCTTGCCGTCATTCAACAATTCAGAATTGTCCGCAACAACTTGACGCAAAATTTCACCCAAAATCGACGCATCCGACTCAACGCCGCAAACGCCAATAACACGATTCCGTAAACGTATCGCCGACGTAACAGTAACGCCTAACGTATTAGCAATATTTATATTATGCGGATCGGAAATAACCGTCTTGCCGCCGCTTAACGACGCCGTGTACAACGCCGAAGAGTCCATCGCTTGCATCGGAACCGCTATCGATACATTTGAACCGCTCTTCTGACTACGATAAATAAACCGACCAAACTTCCCGTCAAACTTGTCATAAGCGCCCGGCTCCCAACAAATCCATGCCGCATTAACATTGCCCAAATCACGCACCATCTTAAACACAACATCCTTCACCGACTCGCGCGACTCCGCAGCATTATCCAATTCAATTTTTTCCAATTCTGCCTGCTCGCTTTTTTTATCATCGGGTATATCGCCGATAAAAATTTTTTCTTCCCGCTCGTCAACAATCACCATCTCATCTTTCGCTTCGGGCGTTACTTTTGGCGCTGCCGGTTCTGATATTTCAACCGAAGCCAACGGCTCAACAGGTTCAATTTTTTCACTTTGACTCGGCGGCTCTGGGATTTCGTGGTTGTCGATTTGAGGTTGCGGTTCGGCTGATTTTTGCGTTTCAGTTAAACTCTGCGTCTCAACTTTCTTTTGCGATTCGTTTGTTGTTGGCGGTTCTATTTTTTCGGGTGGTGTTGATAGTTCGATTAGTGTATCATTGAGTCCGGGTTTGATAAATGTTGGTTCTTTTGTTTGTGGGGTATTTGTTTTTTTGGATTCAGTTTTTGGTTCGGTTTGTTCAAATTTATTTTTTGTAACGATAAAGTGGGCGGCGATTTTTCCGTTTAATTTACTTGGTTGTGGTTTGGTTGGCGTTTCTGGGTAATTGTGGAGAGTTGTTGGAATTACGACGGCGTTGTTATTGGGGTTAATATTTTGATCAATATTTTCGTTATCAAGATTAGGTTCGTCTTGATTAGGTTCGTCTTGGTTAGTTTTGTTGTTTATTTGTTGGTATTCGTTTTGTTGTTTTTTGATAAATTTTGTGCGTTTTTGTTCGGGGATATTGTTATTTGGTTGTTTCTTTTTTATTAGGGAGCGGAAGGCGACTTCTTGGTAATGATTTTGTTTTACGGCTGGTATGATTAGGATGCTGTTTGGGTTTGTGCTTCTTGATTTTCTTTCGATGCTATTTTTTTGAATTGCGTTAATATTTGCGAGTGTTTCGGCGGCGGTGATGATTTCTTGTAGTTGTAATTTGAGTTGGTTTGCGGCGATGCGGGCGGATTGTTTTAGGTGTTCGTTATTTTGTTCTGTTTTTTTTGTAATGATATTTTTTTCGGCGGCGGCGAGGGACGTTTCGGCGTTTTTGATAATTTGGCTTAAATCGTTTTGTAGCGGGTCGATTAGTTTATGTTTTTCTTGTAAATTTACGTTAGTTGATTTAACGGCGTCTATTCCGGCGACGTATAAAATTGTCAATATGATTACGAGTATTGCTAAAATACTTAATGTAGTTATGCGACCGATTTTCATTTTTACACCTAATAGGAATTGTGGGGTTATACTGTTCGTATTTGAAATTCAGCGATTGAAAAGCGTCAAAGTTTGCCGTCTGATAATTAGGCAGGCGAAGGTAAATTCAAATTTGAGTAAGAACAGTTTAATATTTTCTTGTCAAATTTACGTTACAAAATATCAACGTTATTCTATCAACGTTATACAAATCGTAATTGAATTTCAACGGTTGACGAAAATTAAATGTGAACAGGTTAAAATTTATTCTCTGTGATCTCTCTAATTGCAGCGTTAATAAAATTAAATTATTAGAGATTTCGCCAGACTTGTCGAAAAGGCAAATCGACGATAATTCGCAAAATATCGCCAAAATACTCAATCGTTATCGTATATCCATTTTTACCAGTTCACCAATTTTACATCTAATACGCAATACTTTTTTCTTTTTTTAAATACCAAATCTGATTATTTGGCATAATCGATACAAAAAGCAAAAAATTTCAATTTTCTGGTTTTTATTAAAAGAAGAATCTAATAGGTAACTTCTATACTGCTCGTACTTGAAATTCAGCGATTTAAAAGCGTCAAAGCCTGCCGTCCGAAAGCTAGGCAGGCGAAGGTAAACGCAAACTCAAGTACGAATAGTTTAAAAACCAGTT
>JAISLW010000143.1 GCA_031277105.1 Planctomycetaceae bacterium
TAAACTTGATTGAGCGACTTTGGAAATTTTTCAAAAAAAACGTAATCTACAATACGTATTATGAAAAATTCGCAGATTTCACGCAAGCATGTAAAGATTTTTTCAAAAACATAAAAAAACACAAGACATCACTACGCACACTACTCGCCAAAAATTTCCACATACAAAAAAATTAAAAAAAAACGCATCTTAAAGTGAGAAAAGTATAATTGCAGGGGTATCAGATAAAGCACTTGAATTTGTGATTAAATCAGAAGTATTTCATTAATGTTACAAAACTATATTCTTTACATTTGAATTTTCGATTTTTATAAATAATAGAGTGTGTTTTGTTCAGAAAAATTAGGTTAAAATTAGGTTTGGTAAAGAGCGTATTAGAATTTTAAATAAACATCGAATGATGAATCGGTTCTCCAAAAAATGAATTTTTAGAAATTCCCTAATTTGTTTTGGCGGGAAATATTGACAGAGTTTTATGTTTATCTATACTGCTCGACTCATATTTGCAATTTGTTTGTCCCTAATGCGACGTTGTAATGCATCCGTGTTTTTTAAAATTCACAATAACTTAAAAAATGAAAAATGAAAAAACTAATATCGTTGTTATTGATATTTATTTTGAGCGGTAGTATTTTATTCGGGGCTGAATATCATGTTTCCGTAAAAGGTAACGACTCTAATATTGGGTCAGAAACGTCGCCTTTGCAAACCATCAACAAAGCCGCCCAAATCGCATTGGCAGGCGATATAATTACCGTTCACTCTGGAACATACCGCGAATGGGTTAATCCCCCTCGCGGCGGAACAAGTAACGAAAATCGCATAACTTACCGCGCCGCCAAAAACGAATTCGTCGAAATCAAAGGCTCCGAAATCGCCAATACTTGGACTAGAGAAGAAAACGGCATTTGGAAAATAATCTTGCCCAACAGTTTTTTTGGCGACTATAATCCTTACGTTGACGTTATTCACGGCGATTGGTTCAACGGACGAAACAGAATACATCACACCGGAGAAGTATTTTTGAACAATAAATCCCTTTACGAAAAAGAATCGCTAGACAAAGTCGTCCAATCCACAACAAACTCCCCAAAACAAAACGCCGCCCCGCAAACTTACACTTGGTATTGCAAAACCGATTCGCAAAATACAACCATCTGGGCAAACTTTAATCAATACGATCCCAATAAAGAATTAGTCGAAATCAGCGTCCGCCAAACCTGCTTTTACCCCACAAAACCAAACATAAATTACCTGACGATTCAAGGCTTCCATTTTAGCGAAGCCGCATCGCAATGGGCGGCGCCAACCGCCGAACAAATCGGCATGATCGCTACGCATTGGAATAAAGGCTGGATTATCGAAAATAATATTATCAGCAACGCTAAATGCTCCGGCGTCACACTCGGCAAAGAACGCGGCACCGGTCATAACGTTTGGCTAAACGATAAAAGCATCGACGGCTCGCTACATTATATCGAAGTGATCTTTCGCACTTTACGCAACGGCTGGAATAAAGAAAATATCGGCTCGCACATCGTCCGCAACAACGAAATATTCTCTTGCGAACAGACCGGCGTCTGCGGCAGCATGGGAGCGGCATTTAGTATTATTGAGAATAATTACATTCACGATATTTGGGAAAAACGCCAATTCGACGGCGCCGAAATAGCCGGTATCAAATTTCACGGAGCCATCGATACGCAAATTCGCAACAATCACATCCGCCGCACAGGTCGCGGAATTTGGCTCGACTGGATGGCGCAAGGATCGCGCGTCTCCCAAAATATACTTCACCAAAACGATCTCGAAGACTTGTTTTTTGAAGTCAATCACGGACCGTATTTAGTTGATAACAATATTCTCGGTTCGCCCGTCAACGTTTGGGATATGTCGCAAGGCGGCGCATACGTACACAATCTTTTCGCCGGATTATTTCGCATACAACAAGAACGCACCCGCTACACGCCTTACCATTTACCACACCAAACAGACGTCGCAGGATTGTCTATTATCTTGGGCGGCGATAATAGATTTTACAACAATCTATTCGCACCGGTTACCCCAAAAGAAAATCAAACCTACGGATTAACACAATACAACAAAACCGGTTACCCAAACTTCGTAAACGGAAACGCATACTACAACCACGCAATACCATTCAACAACGAAAAAGATTTTATCGCACAACAAAACTTCGACCCAAAATTCAAAATAGAAAATAACGGAAAAAATATAAAAATCTCACTAGAAATAAAAGAATTAAATAACCCAAAAACAGAAATCATCGACTCCGAAAAATTAGGTAAAGCAAAATTCCCAAAAGAAAAATACGAACACCCAAACGGAACCCCCATCACATTCGACAAAGATTTCAAAAACATAAAACGAAATAAAAATCCAACACCAGGACCCTTTGAACAACTAAAAGAAGGAAATAACCAAATACAAATTCAATTTTAAGAATTAGAGAATAGGACGCAGGGAACTGTAGCTTTTTTGTAACCGTTCACGGTATTTTTTTATTATTTAATATTGTTGTTGTTGTTGAATTATCTTCGTCCCGATAGGGATGGTACCATTAGTAGTGATCGTTATAACCGCAGGTCTGCGACCTGCGGTAAAAATCCGCGAATCCTTGCTGCCCTGAAAGGGCAGGACTTTATTGAGATTATTTAACGATACGGATCGTACTCGAATTTCATCAAGTTAAAAACGTAAAAGCCTGCCGTCCGATAGTAGGCAGGCGAAGGTAAACGCAAAGTCAAGTGCGAATAGTTTAAAATGTCCTGCCCCTATCAGGGCAGAGTTTGGTATGGACTTTTAACCGCAGGTCAGAGACCGGCGGTTATGAAAATTCCGTCCCTATCGGGACGAAGACAAGTCATTAACCAAGACCAGTCATTAACCAAAAGTAAATAATAAACAAAACACTGAAAGTTAAAAATAAATTCAAAAATATAAAAAAATACCGTGAACGGTTACAATTATTTTATACGTAATGCGGCGCAAAATTAAACGCTGCGGCGAAACACCGCCTACCTTTTTACAAAAAATGAATTTTTAGAAGTTCCCTATTGACTTTTTGATTTCAAATTTTTTAAAAAATTATTCTCTGTGTTCTCGGCGTTTAAATAAAAAACTGGTTTTTAGAAATTATTTTAAGAAAATTTTTAAAAATTAAAAATTGCTCTTGACGTGTTTTTTATGAAACATTACACTCCGCAATTGTGAAGTAGTTCACGCTTGAATTTACTATATTTTTCGGACTTTAAATTGCGGCGGTTGTTCAAAGAAATACGCATAACTATTCAGTCGAGTATTTTTTTGATCAAACAACTACGTTCAATTTTGCCCCGCTATGGACAACATGTATACAGCTAGTACTTGAATTTCATAGATTTAAAAGCGTTAAAGCCTGCCGTCCGCAAGCTAGGCAGGCGAATGTAAATCGCAAATTAAAGTACGAACAGTTTAAATACAACCTTACCCATCATTGCGTCCTTAACGGGACGCTAAAAATTGGTATCATTTTTTCTACCAATATGTTGCCCCTAACTGGACAAATATTTATTGTTACGAAAATTGTCCACTTAACCAATTAACCACTTTAATCAATTAACCCCTAAATTTACAATGACTCAAAAAAATTTATCGTTACAAAAAAGAATTTCCGTCTGTTTGACGGTAATTTGTTTTTTCGCAATCTCATTATTCACAATCGCAATATTAAACGCCGGCGATACTATCACCGACGTAAATACAAAATTGCTCAGTTTACTTTACTGGGATAATAACACGTACACGTTGGACGATATTAAGAAATTAGTCGAAAACGGCGCCGATATTAACCGAACCTATAATTTGCAATCTCTCGGCTATCACGATGAGAACTTTACGCCATTGCAATTAGTAATTAGAGAAGGTTACGCTGGACGTAAAAATGTCCCGCAAGATACGGATAAATATTTTGAAATCGTAAAATATCTAGTCGAACAAGGCGCAGACGTAAACAAAAAAATTGACGAAAATACAACTCTATTAAACATCGTCGCAATCAATAACTTCAAAATCATAAAATACCTAATCAATAACGGCGCAGACGTAAATACCAATCTAATCTTTAACGCAAATAACGAATTGCCGAGAATGGAAGGATATTACGAAAAAATAATGAAACCAATTCATTGCGCAATCGAAGCCGGAGATTTTGAAGCCGTCAAAGATTTTATTAAACGCGGCGCCGATGTAAACGCACTCGACTCTTACGGACAAAACGTACTACATTACGCCGCCGCAAAATCGAATTTGGAAATGTTGAAATACCTAAAAGAACTCACAAAAGAACAACAAAACCAAAAACCTATAATATTCGCGGCGCTTCGTAGTACTGTAAGAGGTAATAATAACGCCGAAGTAATAAAAGTAGTCAAATATATCATCGAAGAACTTGGCGAAGACGTGAACGCTAAAACTAAGGAAGAAGGTATAACGCCGTTGCATTCTGCAATACATACCGGAATTTTTGAAGTTATAAAATATCTGGTTGAAAAAGGCGCAGACGTAAACGCAAAAGCAGGCAATCGTGCCATACTTAATTATGGTCCCGTCAAGTTGGAAATTTTAAAATATCTCGTCGAACATGGCGCTGATATTAAAGCGGCTGACAAAAATCAAAGTTTACTTAGCATGTATTGCGGATCACAAATATACAAAATAAACGCCGGTGAAGATATTGATATTGACGTATTGTATTATCTTGTCGAAAACGGCGCGGACGTGAAGCCGTCTTTCTATTGTTACTATGATAAGAATACAAGTTTTTTGCCAAGTCTTTTGCAATATAAAAACGTCGATTTAGATATAGTCAAATTTTTTGTCGAACGCGGCGCAGACGTAAACGCAAAAAATGAAAACGGCGACGCCGCAATTCATATCGCGATACAAAAACAAAAATACGACGTTCTAAAATATCTGGTAAATTGCGGCGCCGATATTAATGTTACGTCGAAAAACGGAAATACAATATTACACGACGCCGCAAGAGCGCCAAACGATATTCTAAAATTCCTAATCGAAAAAAATAAAAACAAAAATATAAATATAAACGCACAAAATAACGTCGGCGTTACGCCGCTCGATATCGCAAATTACGAAGATAAAGAAAATAACCTCAATAAATGTAACGAAAATTACAACACGCTAAAAAACGCAGGCGCTAAACTCGCAAAAAACCTAAAATAAAATTTAAAGAAGAGTTTTAAAATTCGGAATTAAAAAATCTTTTTAATCTGGTAATCAGTAGATCAATTTTTTTGTCCACAGATTACACAGATTAGAAAGATTATTTGGTAACTATACTTGTCGCACTTTAAATTGCGGTTTTTAAAAAATACGCATAACTATTCAGTCGAGTATTTTTTAAACTGTTCGTACTTAAAATTCAGTGATTTAAAAGCGTCAAAGCCTGCCGTCCGATAGCTAGACAAGCGAAGGTAAACGTAAATTCAAGTGTGAACAGTTTAATATTTGTCGGAAAACTAGATATAATTTTTTTGCTTTTGGGACTTTTGGTATGAGCCGTATATTTTTATATTTGATTCAAATAATCGCAATAATAATTTTTGCGGAAGTTTTAATTTTTGCGGATGATTTTCGTATTGATAACGAAATTACGGCGGGCAAAATAGTCGTGCGTAGTAAGACGTATTTTGTCAACGATGATTTTTTCGGATTGATTGAGGGCAACGGCGAAATGACTTATTACAATGCGGAGCGGGATTCATTTACGTTAATTGCGCCGTTGCTGCGAATTCAAACGCAATTATCGGCGGCAGAAACTAGACGCGAAGTCGACGCCGTTTTAAACCAAATTCGCACGTCAAAAAAAAGAATGGACCCGCTGCAAGAATTTATCGCCAACCCCGTTTTCAAAACCGAAGTTGCCCACAAAACAGGACAAATCGCCTTGCAATCTATGTGGGTCGATTACAAAATAACAACAGAATTTTTCAACGACCCAAACGTCGCAAAAAAATACTTCGACTTCTGTAATCTTACATGCTATCTCAATTGCAGAACGACAAATTCTTATCGGCAATTATTCAGATTAGAAGTAAACCGTATTTTGCGCAACGAAAATTGCTTCCCAAAAAATATCGCCGCTACTTTCTACCCAAACGGAAAATTAACGAATAATAACGGAGATACAATAAATAGCTCGCACAAAATAATAAAACGACTCGCAGACGAAGATAAAAACCAAATAAATAATATCAAAAACCTAATGAATACCTTCAAAACAGTAAAATTCAAAGATTACCAAAAAAATATCACAAAACAAATAAATGGAAATTAAGAGAAATTCCGAATTTCGTCTAAAATTATTTTGACTTGTTTTTTTGTGTATTCGATAGTTTTATTGTTATTTATTATGTAATTTGCGCGTTGTCTTTTTTTTTCTAGCGGTAGTTGCGTTGCTTCGCGTAAATTGAGATCGTATTCTGTCCATTTTCTTTTTAGTATTCTTTCCAGTCTGATTTTTCTTGCCGCATCGATAAAAACAATTTTGTCCGTAACTTTATCAAATCCTGTTTCAATTAACAGCGGCGCATCAAGAACAATAAAATTATAATTTTTTTCTAGTTGTACAATTTTTTTATTTATGATTTTTGCGATAGGCGGATGTAAGATAGAGTTTAGTTGATTGCGGGCGTTTGTTCCGGATTCAGTTTGGTCAAAAACAATACTTGCAAGTTTCCTGCGGTCAACACGACTAGCGCCGTTAATATCGCAAAAAATATCATTGCCAAAATATTTTCGTATCTGTTTCATAATTGCCGCATCTTCAAGCAATCCGTGACCAATCGCATCCGCATCAATCACGCCCGCCCCAAAATCCGAAAATAATCCCGCCACCAAACTCTTACCACAACCAATACCGCCAACTAATCCAAATATCATTCATTACGTCTCCTAAAAATAATGTAACCTTTCACAAAAAGTTAAACAATAGGGAGCGTCTCTATACTGCTCGTACTTGAAAATCAGTGATTTTAAAGCGGGCGTCTCTAAAAATTCATTTGTTCAGGTAGGCGGCGTTTCGCCCAGTGTTTAATTTTGGGCCGCATTACGGTTTACGACATCAATAAATTTTGATATTTCACGCATCTAAAATAAACATATTTTAGACTT
>JAISLW010000412.1 GCA_031277105.1 Planctomycetaceae bacterium
TTGGGCCGCAATGGAGTTTATGCTACCAATAAATTTTAATAATTCATAAAGCCTATAATATGTTTATTTTAGACGTGTGAAATATTAAAATTTATTGATGTCGTAAACCGTAATGCGGCGTTTCGGCGAAACGCCGCCTACCTGGACAAATGAATTTTTAGAGACGTCCACTTGTTATTATAAGGCGTTTTATTGAATTGCTTCTAGGATTTTTATTACGTTTTGTTGTGTGTAAAGTCCGCGTAATACAATAGGCGTTGAAGGTTTTTTTGGATCAAAAAATGCTAACACGGGAACTTGATTAGGTCCGAGTTTTCGCAAAAATTCTGTTGCTTCGCCTTCGCGCGTACAATCCGCAACTAAAAAAATTATTTTTTTCTCTTCAATTGTTTTCTTGACAGTATCTGAATTTAACACCATTGCTTCCAGCGCTTTACACGTAACGCACCAATCCGCCGTAAAATCTACCATTACATAACGTCCCGCCTTTACCGCTTCTTCATAACGCGCCTGCGTAAATTTTATTTCATCGCCGTCGTTTAATCTTGCACGCATTGCCGCCTGCAACGTGTACGGATTATTTATTTTTGGAATATCAAACGAAAATATTATCGCAGCGCCAACCACAACCGCCGACAACAAAAACGTAAATACACGTTTGCCAATTGATGTCCCATAACCAAGCCTACCAAACATCCAACACGAAAACCAAACCGCAAAAAGTAATGTAACAGTTGATAATAATTGATCAACTCGCACAAAATAAAGTATCCAAATAACCGCAACCAAAAGACAATACCCCATCGCCTTTCTAAATGTATCCATCCATTGTCCAGGCTTCGGTAAAAATCGCAACAATTCAGGAAAAGCGCCAAGCAAAAGATAAGGCGACGACATCCCAAAACCAATCACAACATAAATCAAAAAAACCATCAACGTATTACCACTCCTAATATACTCGTCCGTCCACGTTATCGCCGCGCTCAAAAGAGGCGCTCCGCATGGAATCGCAAGCAAGGTCGTAATTACGCCCTTGAAAAATACGCCTATAAAACCTTCGCGTTGCATCAATTGAACCGATGTTTCGCCGCCAAGAAACGACGGCGTCGAAAGCTCCCATAACCCCATTAAACTCAACGCCATCGAAAAAACTATAACCGCCATAACAATACTAAAAATCTCAAACGTAAATAATTTGCTCAAACCATAATTCAATACCGCAAGCGCCATAAACACTGAAAGCAAACCAAGCGAATACGTAAAATTTATAAGAAATGCTCGCGAGCGGCTCTTGCCCGCTTGTTCAAAAAACGAAAGTATTTTAAGACCTATCACCGGTAAAACGCACGGCATAAAATTTAATATTACGCCGCCCAAAAAAGCATAAAATAATACCATCGCAATTCCAGAACGATCCACACTCTCCAACGGAACATAATCGTCCGGCAATAAATTCGCCGTTTGTTTTTTTGCGTGAAATATAAATAGATCGTCTAATTTTGACGCTTCTGCCAAAAATTTTGACGCTTCAAGAGACGGATCATTTTTTGCCGCAAACGTAACCGAAACAGGCATACATGCGTCGCGACAAATTTGACCGTCGTAAGTTATTTTTATATCGCCGCCGGACGGCAATGATTTATTGAAACGAAAAATCCATGTTACGGATTTTTCGTGGTGTTGTTCGTTTATTTTGAAAACTTCTTCATACTTAATTGTCGGCGGCGTAGTAGGGCGAATATCAATAAGAGACTCGCCTATCTCTTTGGATTCAAATTTAAACGTGCTGCGTATTGAGCCGCCGTCTGGTTGAGTAACAGAAAAGGTATGATAACCGTCTGATATTGTCGCCGTAACAATAATAATTGTATCCGAATAAGAAGCAGAAAAATTTATACCGCCAATCTGCGCAACAGACGAATTTCTATTATCAAATAACCCGCCGTCAATATCCTTATAATATTGATCAATACTATCAATTTGCGAATAAGCAATTCCTTGAAAAACAAAAAATACCTGCAATAAAAAACAAATAAACGTAAAAACAAAATTTCTCATTTTAATTCTAATCTTAAATTTTTAATCTTAATTTTTAAACTTAATTTTTGTAACAAAAATAACTATCGACGCCGTTTCGCTTGATATACGATCCGCAATTTCTTAAAAACGAAATAAGCAAAAAACGACAAAACATCGAACAATTATAACAACTCAACAATTTTTTGTAACCATACTATGATCGTTCAAAAAAATGTTTTGGACGTTACGTTTCGTAGATCGACGACCTATACGCTAATGCTATTGCCACGACGGGACGAAATATAATTAAAATTATCGTTACAAAAAATAATTACGACTGCTAAATATTTACAAAAAACTAATCCCTAATCCCTACAATCTAGCGTTTAAATTTTCGCGAGGGGTTGTTGGAATTTTATATATTTGACGCGTCGCGTTGTTCTTCGATTTCTTCAAGCGTGTACAAGCGTCCGCAATTACAACCTGGGCAATGTTCCGCGATTGCATCCCAAAAAGTTTTTTTACTTATATTTTGTTTCCAAAACGGCCATGTTTTACATTGAATTGGGCGTTCTTCGTAAAATTTACATTTGCGAGTTTTTTCATCTAACAACACGCAATCGCCATTGGGATACTCTTTTAAACTACGCCGCCCGTTGTTCACACTCCAAACAAATAATTTCTCAAACAACTCCGCCGAAATCCCAAATTTTGCCGCAAGACGATCTATTTCCGTTTGAGTTACCCAAACATAACCAGGCCCGCCGCCACAACAACTACCACATCCACTACAACTAAACTTCAAACCGCCACTATACCACAACAACTTCTTACTCATAAATAATAAACATAACAAAAATTAAACAAGGGAACTTCTAAACTGTTCGCACTTGAGTTTGCGTTTACCGCCGCCTGCCTAGCTATCGGACGGCAGGCTTTTACGCTTTTCAATCGCTGAATTTCAAGTACGAGCAGTATAAAAAACAATTTTTTAAACTGTTCGTACTTTAATTTGGCGCCTTCTAATAACCGGTTTTTTATTTAAGCGCCGAGTACACAGAGTTCACAGAGAAGAAAATTTTCAAAAATTATTTTATATACAACGTCAATTATAATATTCAATAACATTTTGATTGCAATTAAAATTTTCTCTGCGGTCTCTGTGTTCTCGGCGGTTAATAAAAAT
>JAISLW010000413.1 GCA_031277105.1 Planctomycetaceae bacterium
ATTTTTATTAACCGCCGAGAACACAGAGACCGCAGAGAAAATTTTAATTGCAATCAAAATGTTATTGAATATTATAATTGACGTTGTATATAAAATAATTTTTGAAAATTTTCTTCTCTATGAACTCTGTGATCTCGGCGCTTAAATAAAAAACCGGTTATTAGAAGGCGCATCTTTTTAATCCGTGATAATCTGCGGACAAAAAACGATCCACAGATTACGCAGATTAAAAGAATTATTTTAAACTGTTCGCACTTGAGTTTTCGTTTACCTTCGCCTGCCTAGCTTTCGGGCGGCAGGCTTTGACGCTTTTAAATCGCTGAATTTCAAGTACGATCTGTATAAATTGAAAATCAAAATCTTTAATTCCGTATTCCGTATTCTGAAATTTTTTTACATGATTAGTTCGACGTTTTCTTCTTCTGCGTCGCGGTCTTGTCTGTCCATGAAGATTGATAATATTTTTAGCAACAAATGCATTCCTCCGCGATAACCCATTATTGGCACGTATGATTGCCCGATACGATCGTAAATTGGAAATCCAATTCGCAACAAGGGAATATCCATATCACGGCAGATATATTTACAATAAGTATTGCCCATAATCAAATCCGGTCTGTCGTTTTGGACAAGTTGATGAAACATGAACATATCGCATTGCAGTCCCGCCTTGACAATAACTTTTTCGCCGCAGATTTCTTTTATTCTTTCCTCTAATTTTAACTTTCCCAGCGGCGTTCCCGTCAACACGTGCAAAACTTCCATTCCCGCGTCGCGACAAAATTGCACCATCGATAACAAGATATCCGGATCGCCGATTAACGATACTTTTTTACCGTACGTATATTGATTCATATCGCAAAGTACGTCGACGAGTTGTCCGCGTTCTTTGCGTAACGATTCCGGCGGCGTAACTCCCGCAATTTTACGTATCATGTCAACAAATTTATCCGTCGCCGTTATGCCAATCGGAAGATCAACCGCATAAACCGGCGTCTTACATTGCGTATCAAGCAGCCCCGTCGCCGCCATCGTCCCAAGCCGACCTATAGCTATCGCAGCCGCCGAATCGCCGGACGCAACAATACTCTCCTTCGGACAACCGCCTTTAGGATACATCCGAAAATGACCGTCCATCGGACTATTCACAACATCGCTCGTGTCAGGATACATAATATAATTTACGCCCATCTCCGAAACGATATACTTTATTTCAGACATATCGCTCGGCTCAATAAACGACGGTATCAATGTTATTTTGCCGTTGCGTTTACCTGTATTTTTTGCAAAATATTTTACCATTGCCGCCGTCATATTTGCGTATCCGGTAACATGCGATCCGGTAAAAGAAGGCGTGTTGGCATGAATTACAATTTTGCCCTCAGGAATTTTTTTATCTTCGTAAGCCTTCTTAATTATCTGCACCAAATCGTCGCCTATCACTTCGGAAAGACAAGTCGTATTGACGGCAATAATATCAGGATTGTAAAGCGTAAAAATATTCGTAAACGCTTCAAGCAAATTCGCTTGACCGCCAAAAACAGACGAACCTTCCGAAAACGAAGACGTACTCGCCATAATAGGATCGTTATAATGTCGCGTCAAACTACTACGATGATAAGCGCAACAACCCTGCGAACCATGACTATGCGGCAAACAATTATGTATCCCAAGCGCCGCATACATCGCGCCTATTGGTTGACATGTTTTAGCCGGATTTATCGTCAAAGCCTTACGCTCCGAAAATCCAGACGGCGTGTGTCGTAATAACATTTTAAATTTCCAAATTAAAGATTTTAATTTCAATCTAAAATAATCTTATAATCTGCGCAATCTGTGGATCAAATTTTTGTCCGCCAATTACTCAGATTAAAAAGATTATTTTGTAATTCCGCATTCTGCATTAGGCGCCTTCTAATAACCAGTTTTTTATTTAAGCGCCGAGAACGCAGAGTTCACAGAGAAGAAAATTTTAAAAAATTATTTTATATACTACGTCAATTATAATATTCAATAACATTTTGATAGCAATTAAAATTTTCCTCTGTGTTCTCTGTGTCCTCTGTGGTTAATAAAAATAAATTTGTGGTTTTAAACTGTTCGCACTTGCGTTTTCGTTTACCTTCGCCTGCCTAGCTTTCGGACGGCAGGCTTTGACGCTTTAAATCAATGAATTTCAAGTACGATCTGTATAGAAGTTACCGTTAGTTATACGCGTATGTAGCGGTTAATTCAGGCGATTCGTCCCATGGCGCTTTTGTGAACTTGAAAGCGTTGCAGTTTAGCAGTCGATCAATTTCACGATAGAAATTAACAGCGCCGCGAAACCCCGCAAACGGTCCCATGTAATCGTAACTATGCAATTGTTTCATCGGAATACCTTGTTTTTGCACGATATATTTTTCCTTAATACCGGCGCAAACCAAATCAGGTCGATAATACTCAATCAACTTTTCAATTTCATATTGATTACAATCGTCAATTACCAACGTCCCCGCCGGCATCTCCGGCATCATTCCACGATAATCGCTGAACTCAAATCCAGCCGTTTCACGCGCCGCTTTTTCTTCTTCGGTTATTCTTGGATTATATCTTGTTTCGTCCGGCGTTACCTTTAACTCCTCAATATTCCTTGAATCGGCGTCGACTACGATAGTCGGTAAAACTTTACGCCCTTCATAATCGTCCCGATGCGCAAATTCATAACCTGCCGCAATTGTTACAACTCCGATTTCTCGCAACAAGTCTTGATAATGATGCGCTCTTGAACCTCCGACGAAAATTATCGCCCGCTTGCCTTCACAACGCGGTCGCACTTCGTCGCGTACTTTTTGAACTATCTTCATCTCAGATTCAATCATTTTCTCCGTCCGCTCAATCAATTCGGCGTCGTTGAAAAATTTGGCAATTTTACGAAACGATTTCGCCGTCGTATCAGCGCCGACAAAATTAACCTTGAACCAAGGAATCCCGAACTTCGACTCCATCATTTCAGCAAGATAATTTATTGACCTATGACACATGACGACGTTCAAATCCGCAGTGTGCGCCGATGCAAATTCGTCGTAGATAGAATTGCCGGAAAACGTCGAATGTAACGTCAAACCGCACGCTTCCGAAAGCCGCTCTATCTCAAAAGCGTCGCCGCCAATATTATATTCGCCAAGTATATTTAATCGAAATTTACCTTCTTTAGCCTTGTCAATTTGACCGACGACGTCCGTAAAAACTTTATTGTTCGCAATATGATGTCCGGCTGATTGCGATACGCCTTTATAACCTTCGCATGAAAAACCAAAAATATTTATGTCCGGATACTTCTCCTCCGCCGCCCGCGCAACCGCATGAACATCGTCGCCAATCAAACCAACAGGACACGTCGCAAAAATACCTATCGCACGCGGATGAAATAACGCAACCGCTTCGTCTATCGCAGCCATAAGTTTCTTTTCGCCGCCAAATACTATTTCGTCTTCTTGCAAGTCAGTTGACATCGCATAATTCATATAATTTTCGGCGTCGTCAGAAGTCGGACGCGTCTTGTTGCGACGCGTCAGCCAACTATAAAATCCGCAACCTATCGGACCATGCGTAATCTGCAATATATCACGCGTCGGTCCCAAAACCACGCCCTTACAACCAGCATAAGCACAACCGCGCATACTAATTATACCAGGCGCCGTCCGCGTATTAGCCATAATCTCAGGAACAACATCGCCCTCGTCGATTTTATTGACAACAATCTGCTTTTTGCGTTTCTTGGCAAGTTTAGGAGAATACGCCTCGACGACGTCGTCGCGAAATTGCTCGCCCGAAACAGGTAATTGATAAAATTCTGATTCCATTTTTATATTAAATTTGTTGTAACCGTTCTCGAAAATTTAAACGCTAGGTTTTAGGAGTTAGGGGGTAAGGGGACAATTTTGTAACAATAGGGCGTCTCTAAAAATTCATTTGTCCAGGTAGGCGGCGTTTCGGCGAAACGACTGCCTACCTTTTTTGCAAAAAATGAATTTTTAGAGATACCCAATAAATATTTGTCCCGTTAGGGACAACATGTTGGTAGAAAAAAATGATACGAATTTTTAGCGTCCCGTTAAGGACGCAATAAAGGTTAAGGTTGTATTGACATGTTGTCCCTATCGGGACAAATATATTTTTGACATTGCTTTTCTACCAACATGTTGTCCCTAGCGGGACAGAAATGAATTTTTAGAGACG
>JAISLW010000155.1 GCA_031277105.1 Planctomycetaceae bacterium
AATAAACATATTTTAGGCTTTATGAATTATTAAAATTTATTGGTATCATAAACTCCATTGCGGAGTTTCGGCGAAACACCGCCTACCTTTTTGCAAAAAAATGAATTTTTAGAGATACCTATTGTTAGTAATTTATTGACTATTTTCAATTTTTGAGATTCTCTTTTTATTGATGATACAATTGGTAACCCCAATACTTTTAGATATTTTGACCATTTACTGAATCAAATAAAATGCTCTTGAATTTATTCAGGATTTTTGTTATAGTTCCGTCATTTATAATTAGTAGAATAAAATTTGTTGAATCTCAATGACAGTATCAATTTTGAAAACTTATTTGTACACAGTACCTAGTATTATATACTCTTAACCCTTTGTATACTTTTTACACTTGAAATTGCGTTTTTTTATAAATATACAGAATATGTTTGCCCCGAAAATCAAATATATTTCGTAATTTTATCAAAAACAAAAATGTATTTTAAAGTGTAGGGAGTATAATTTCCTTTCCAAAAATGTCTACAGTTAACCGTTATTCACTTTTTTCAAGAGATTGTCCAGTTGGGAGTAATGTTAATATTACTCTTGTTGACGGTGTGATTATTACAGGTACGTTACTCGAAAAAAATGATGAGTATCAGTCAATTCGTGTTAAAGATGAATATGGGGAAGATACGTTCTTTGGTGATGAGATAAGACGTTGGCGAATACTATCGTCACATACTATTGCGCAACCAGCTGTTATTGATACTCCGCTAGAGCCAATAATCAATACCTTACCTGTAGTTATAGAGGAATCACAAATTGCAATGGAGATTCCTAAAACTATTATTGCTGAAGAAGCTCAAGATGATTTCTCAAAAAATAAACAAAAAATTGAAATTGAACGACAATTCAATGAAATCAAGCAATTAGCTATAATGGCTTTTGGAGGTAAGAATGAATTAGTACCGCTTCCTGAACCAGTATTTATCTTGCCGGAAAATATTATCAATAATAAAATAATGTCAAAAAATGATATTGAAATAGTCCGTAATAAATCCAAAAGTAAATTTGATAATGCAATAAAACAACACGATGTTGCAAAAATTCGGGAAATTTTACAAGAAGTTAAGGATGTTGAGAATCGATATATATCTTATCGGATTCCAGTTTTACCACAGCTTTGTGCGTTACTTCTTCTTAGGATTGATTCTGTGACAAATAAGGCAACTGCTTATGATTATCTCAAAAAGGCGTTGGATTGGGAACAAAATAATGTTGTGTCGCTACGAGGTTTTATCTATGTTACGATACAACAGGAAAAGTGGAAGGAGGCAGGAGAAAGTTTAATGCGTTTACTTCTTGTTAAGGACACAATAGAACAGTGTGACGAATCATTTGTTAAAGCATTAGGACGTTGCCTCTTAAATTTACAAGAAGATACATTACCAGGGTTAATGTCGTTAAAAAATAATATTCAACTTCAGTCAGATTATTTCAAATATCTACTATTCCTTGCACTTGCTAAAGAATCACAAGAAGCTGCTATTCTTGCATATCAAAAAAAATATGCAGAAGCACAAAAAATGTTACCAAACAGTGTTACATTTCAAAGTGCCGCGATGCTCTATAAACCGGAACTAGAATTTGATCGTTTACGGGATCTGGAAAATCAAAAAAATATATCCACTGAATTAACTGGTACTGTAATATTCTATCCAGATCGTCAATTTGGTTTTATTAACAATACTATTCGAAACGAATCATTTTGTTTTTCACACAATGACATAGTTGATTCTGATTTACGAACTGCGTTAATAAATGGTATTACCTTACAAATTCGTGATATTAAAGTTGCTTTTGAAGACACAGGATATCGACCATGGAACAAAACTTGGAATATAGCAAAAAATGTTCGTTTTGCTTCCAATACTGAAAAAGAACGTGTTATGAAGCAAGTTAAAGTTAAGTCATCAAAAAAGGAGACTTCACTGGACATTCGTTTGTCGTCAATACCAATTGGAAATTCACCTTATGTTGCTGCTAAACGATTTGAATTATTAGGAGATTTAGATGCTGCTGAACACGAGTATACAAAAGTTCTTGCATTAGGAAAAAGAAATCGTTCTGGAAAAGAAACAAGTACGGTTCTTGATCTTGCAGCCATCTATAACCGGCAAGGTCGTACAGATGAAGCTTTGCAAATCATTGATGATAACCAAAAAATTTATTTTAATGTATCGGACACTGATCGACTTGATAATGTACGTATTTCGATTTTAACAAAAGCAAAACGTTTCCGTGAAGCTGCAAATCTGCTACAAAGAAAAATTGAAGTAACACGAGAAATACCAGAAAATATCGCCAAACTTGCAACTTGGTTGCAACAAAAAGCATTTTGTTATCAAATGATGGCATTTGAACAACGTAAAGAAAGTATTCTTACAGATACATTGCCAACAATTATAGAAAAACTACAAAAATTGCGTTACTACCGGAATATTGGAAAACAAGAATCCCTAAGAGTTCAATCTTCACTTGAATTAGTTCAGAAAATGCCGGACAAATTGACTGAATTACTCAATCCGCAAAATACAGAACAAGCCAATGAAGAAATACAAGAATCTGTCGCCACGTCATTTATTTCGGAAATAGATGAAATTCGACTACCAATTGTTGCCAAAAATCTACTTGATACTTGCCAATTTGAAAATGTTGAGCAAAGGGTCAAAGAATTGCTAAATTCAGACACAGCCTCTAATAACATTACTGATTTACGTAAAGAAATCGGACGATTACTGGAACAACTTGATACAAGAGGAAAACGTCCGCTTGTAAAAGCGGCACTTCGATTAAATATTGCAGCGATTTATTATCGTGTCCGTTCATTATGTAATGAAGATGAAATAGAAAACAATATCTATCTCTCGTTAAGTTTTCTAGGTGAAAATCAAGTTTATGAAAAGGATAGAGAAATGGCTCGAATTTATTTGTCTACTGCTTTGAGCATTCCGGCAGATTATAAGATAGATTTTGCGTTTGCAATGTTGATCATTACATATCTAACCAATTTACCTGACACAAATGATATCATTGTGAAGCAGGGAACAGAATCATTTTTGGAATACGCAATCAATTTACTTGACCAAGAAGTAGATGCTTGCCATACGTTTACACAAGATTTTCCATTTTATGTAAATAAGTTTTATGAAAAATGTAAGACTTTTCTCAACGAAGTTCGAAAGAAACAGAGAAGAAATATCAATCAGATTCTTTCAACAAATATTGACCTATGGCGAAAGGAAGAACAAATTCGCTTACAAGATGAAGATGTTCAATTTAGATCACTTGAAACAACAACGTATCCTACGGTAAATTTATTGTCAGAGCGTTTTGCAGGATTACGGAAGATTGCTCAACGATCTGTATTCCAGATTGATCGACAACGTCTTGACCGTTTGGCAGAAATTGCAGAGCGATTGTCAGAGATAGACCGCCAAAAAGATTATTTTGCCAAAGATAAGCAAATATCAGAAATTGAAACAGCAATTCAAACACTTGATAATGATATTCAACTGAAGCCGTCTTCGCTTTCATTACAACACATCAAATTATTATGTGAAAAAATACAGCAAAAAGTTGGTGAATTGAAAAAGAAAAATATTGAAGATGCCGAACCGAAAATTACAGTAATTAATCCTTTACAAGAGGATAATTATGTTCTTGAAGAAAATCGAATCCGATTACATATTAAAGTCCAGCTTCAACGTGGAACAGCCCCGATACAGAGTTTGGAAGTTAAAATTATTTCTTCAGATGGAATTGATTATGACCACGAAACAGGAATGTCGCCAGAAATGTTACGAGATGGTGATAGCCGTAATTTGCAGGTAGATATTATTCCTTCGCAAGAATTGATAGCAAAAAAGGCTTTTGATGTACAATTAACTATCGGATATACTCCGATTAACTCATTTGAACCTAAAGAAACTGAAATATATACATTTCCAGTACGTATCGGTACCCCTGATAAACCAATAGTTAATCCTTATGATATTGCTGGTAGAAGTCCTGTTTCTGATCCAAAAAAATTTGTGGGGCGTACAGATACTATAAACGAAATAGTACGACAGATGACAGATGAACCGCTTGGCAAGTGTTATGTGTTGTTTGGGCAAATGCGTTCTGGAAAATCCTCAACACTAAAACAGATTCAAGGCAAATTCACATCGCCGTGTTTAGCAGTTTATACTGATGCATCTGCTGCTGAAAATGAAGGTTCACAAAATATCAATTTCTCTCTGATGGTACGAGATTCTTTGAGAAAAGCATTAGCAAAAGAATTAACGGGAAATGAAAAAGATTTGGATTTGTTTCGTGAATTTAATGATTTGTTTAAGGATATTGCTATGTTCAATGCTCCGGTTCCAACATTTTCTTCTATGATGGATTATGCGAGTGAACGGCTTTGTCAACATGGGTGGAACAATCCACGAATCGTTTTATTGATAGACGAATTTACGTATATTTATGATAATATTTGTGCGGGAAAAATAGATGGTAGTACAATGCGACATTGGAAAGCAATGTTACAAACAGCAAGTTTTTCTGCTGTGTTGGTTGGTCAAGATACAATGCCGTGGTTTCTCGAAAAGTTCCCTAACGAATTTGGTGTTATCGAAAAAAAACGGATTTCATATTTGTCAAAAGATGAGACGCAACAGATGGCGGATGGTTGGATTTATGATAACGGAAAATCGCGATATCGTGATACAGCATTTAACAGATTATTCGAATTGACTGGTGGAAACCCATTTTATACACAACGATTTTGTTATACTCTTGTTGAATATTTGAATTCCCGTAAGGCAAGTGTCATTACAGAAGCAGATGTAGATAATACTTGTTCGTTACTGTGTCGCGGAGGAGAAAATTTTGATAAGATAGATAGTTCGGAATTCCATCCGCTTTATTTACCACTTAATAAACAAAGATTTAAAGAGGAACAATATATTGGTATTCTTCGTCAAATAGCAGTTCAAACAAAACAATATGGTCAAGCAACTATTGATGATATTATGATTGATGGTTTAATACAGGATGATGTGAATTATATCATTAATGAACTTGTAAAGCGGGAGATATTAGAACAACTATCAGAAACAAATGATGTGAAGATTCGTGTGAATATTTATACAGAATATCTTTGTGCAAATCGCTAGAATAATTTTAAGAATTTTATGAATAAATACAATCCTTTTATTGGCAAATCATACGCCAGTGGTGAGCAATTCATTGGTCGTGAAAAAGAATTACAGCAACTTTGGGATTTTATCAATTCTAAAGCGGGCGGTATCAGTTTGTATGGACAACAAAGAATCGGAAAAACATCCATTGCACGAAAAATATTTTCTAAGCTAAAAACACAAAATAAGCCAGTGATTTGGATTGACCTTGGAGAAAAGGAGTTTTCTGCCTCACTTTTTAATGAAATGAGCGAAGAAATTTTTAAGTTGTTTCCTGATAACGTTCAAGAAATACAGCATTGTTTGAATGAAAACTGTAGTAGTTTTTATTCCGATTCTGCCAATACAACTTCGTATCGTAAATTCAAAAATTTGTTGGACATAATTCCCAAAACACGTTGCCGTATTGTGGTATTTTTAGACGAATTTGATGCCATCCGTGATTTTGATTCCATAGGTAAAGTTCCCCAACGTTTGCGGACATTAATGGATAATAGTGAAGAGTTGAATATTACTATTGTTTTGATTTCACGTCGTACAATTGTTGCTTTGGAACAGTCACTTTCAGGTGTTTCTACTTTGGATGGACAATGTGAAAAAATAGTTGTCAAACCGTTTCAAAAAGAAGATGCATATTCTTTAGTGGCTAATTTGGATGTTAAAATGATACTTACTGAGCACCAACGTAATTATTTATTTTCATTTGCTGGTTATCACCCACATTTACTAAAAGCCGCATTAACAGATTTTTGGGACACACAAGATATCACAGAGAAAGCAAGAGGTGAATTGCTTGCTTACTACAAAAAACTAAGGGAATTACTAAATGAAGATGAACTTTGGCAAACACTTATTCAAGAGGTTCTTTGGGGCATGCACGATTCAACAAAAGCTGAAGCATTTGATCGATTACAAAAATATGGATTACTTTCTTATGAACCAGAAAGCTGTCGGACTTGGAGTAAATCATTGGATGATTATATTATACATTACATTAAAGATTCTTCGTTAGAAGAACCGTGGGCGAATGTAGAAAGGCGTTTGCGGAAATTAATTGATGATACTATGCGTAATAGTTTCGGTGATGAATGGATTACAAAAATCTGTCAAAATTCATCTATTAACATAATTTTTTATGGTACATCAGATAGAGCTGATTGTTGCCAATCAAGAATGTCAAATGCTAAAAAAACGTTAGGAATTTATTCAGATAATTTATTAGATTTTGCATATCCAGATGCTTTGTGGCAAATTATTCAAATTTATTGGCAAAATTTTCAAGAAGTGTTTAGGCAGCAAAAACAGTCACAATGGACATCGAAATTTCAATTTCTTAGTACGATACGTAAAGCAATAGCACATAACTATTCAGAACGATTGTCAGAACAAAAAATACGAGAATTTCACATGATTATTGGTGAGCTAGACAAAGTTCTACCACCGTTGTAGATATTATCCAAATTCTATTATGAGGAGTTCAATTGTAGTAATGTTTAATATACACAGATTGTACTTAAAATTTCAGCGATATATGGGCGTAAAAGTTGACTTTCCGATATGAAGCCGATAGGTAGGCGGTGTTTCGCCTCTGTGTTTATTTTTTGTGCCGCAATGGAGTTTATGAGACCAATAAATTTTAATAATTCATAAAGCCTAAAATATATATTTTAGACGTGCGAAATATAAAAAATTATTGCTGTCATAAACCGTAATGCGGCGTTTCGGCGAGAACCGCCGCCTACCTAGACAAATGAATTTTTAGAGATGCCCGATAGAAAAAATATTAAAGCGTTTGGTCAATATTTAATAGTTGCCAATAGTTACGTTATGATGTCTTCTAAAAATTCAGTTTTGTTAATTTTGGATTATTGAAAAATGAGAATTTATGAATAATTTTTAGATACGTCATTTAATTTATTTATATGATTATGCAGCAATTTAACGAAATTTTACAAAAGAAATGTTCTTTTACTTTTATTACCGGCGACGCATTGGAGGTATTACAGGCGATGCCGAGTAATATTATAAACTGCGTCATAACATCACCGCCATATTGGCGATTACGGGAGTATGATAATAATGATAACCCTAAAGAAATAGGTAACGAACCTGATTATACTCAATATGTAGAGAAACTTACCAATATTTTTAATGAAATTAAACGAGTAATTGCAGACGATGGTTCCTTGTGGCTTAATCTTGGCGATAAATATCATAATAAAGAACTTATGGGTATGCCGTGGCGCGTGGCATTATCTCTTATTGATTCTGGATGGATATTGCGTAATGATATAATATGGGATCAAATGAAAGGAACACAAAGTTCCAAAGACCGTTTACGCGACGTGTATGAACATATATTTCATTTTGTTAAAAGAAAAAAATATTATTACGATCACAACGAAATTAGAATTCGCCCTATTCGGAAACCCAAAATTTATAACGGAGAATTTGTATCAGCAACAGGAGTAAGCGGAAAAAAATATAAACAACAAATAGAAAATAGCGCCGTATTATCAGCGGAAGAAAAAATAAACGCCCGAAATGCCTTGAACGAAGCAATAACCGAAATGGAAAATGGAACTATTGTTGACTTCAGAATGACTATTCGAGGAGAACAACGAACATATCATAGCGATAATCAAAATGTAAGCGGACGGGCAAAAGAACTTGCAACAAAAGGATATTTTCTCTTAAAAATGGGCGCAAACGGACATATTCCAACAGATATATGGAGAATAGCGCCTGAAGATACATGGCGTAAAGATGCTCATTATGCCGTATTTCCAGAAGAACTGCTATTAAATCCAATTCGAGCAACTTGTCCTATCGACGGAATTGTGCTTGACCCTTTTTCAGGAACAGGAAGCACAGTTTACACAGCAGTAAAACTAAACAGACGCGGTATTGGTATTGATTTAAGTACGTCCTATAACGATATTGCACAGAACAGAATAAAAGAAATATGCAAAAACTTATTTTAAAAAAACAACCATCAGAAATTTTCGGCAATCCCTATCTTGAGGGAACAAACGAATTGAAAGATGAAATACAGCAACAATATTGTCCGTTTATCAAGGGAACATGCGTAAAACCACGAAAGAGCGAACCGCATATTAAAGTAGGTATTTGCAGTCTCGGTTATAAATGCGATTTTATTGATGGCTTTGAACCTGTAATAATATGTCCGCAGAGATTCAAAGAAAATATTATGTTTGATACCATTCGCAAAAAATATCTTTCTTGTTGGACAAACATTGAGTGGATATCTGAAGTAAATATAGGCGTCGGCGGCAGTGTTGACTATGTTGCAATAACAAAGGACAAAAATAATAAAATTATCGATTTTTTCTGTTTGGAACTTCAAGCGGCTGGTACAACTGGAAGTCCATATCCGGCAATAGTTGATATACGTGAAACAGGAAAATTTCAACGCGATTCATATAATTTTGGTATTAACTGGGCAAATGAATTCTCCAAAACAATGATGCAACAAGCATATAAAAAGGGAAAAATTGTAAATCATTGGGGGAGAAAAATTGTATTTGTTCTACAAGATGTAGGCTTGAAATATATACATTCCGCTTGTGATACCAGTAAATTGCAACAAAACACAAAAGAAATGCCCGTTGATTTTTGTACATTCAAAATGATATGGGATACTAATCAAGATAAATGGACATTGTCATTTGATACTATTGTCAGTACAGATATTGACGTAATTAATCTTATGCTTGGCGGCGCTAAAGTTGACATGTACTTAACGGAAGAAGAATTTATTACAAACATCATTAAAAAAGGTATTGCCGATGAAATTCTTAATAAAAATGATTATTTAGAATATTTATAAATTTGTTAAACAATAATAGCGCGAAATCTACAAATTCAAGATTAAAACAACTAGCGAAAATGTCTAAAATTCTTGTTCCGCCGATTAAGTGTCAGGGTATTAAGACGAAATTGACGCCGTTGATTTTATCTAATGTTGGCGAGTTAACTTTTGGCAGGTGGGTTGAGCCGTTTATGGGGTCTTGTGTTGTCGGGTTTAACGCTAGAAGTAAACGGGCGTTGTTTTCTGATCAAAATCCTCATTTGGTTAATTTTTATTCGGCGTTGCAATCTATATTGCGCGTATTTAAAATTCAGCGATTTAAAAGCGTAAAAGCCTGCCGTCCGAAAGCTAGGCAGGCGAAGGTAAACGCAATTTTTAGTAAGAACAGTTTAAAATTACGCCGGAATTGGTTAAGCAATTTTTGGAAAAAGAAGGGGCGCAACTTGAAAAAGACGGCGAAGAACATTATTACAATATTCGTACTAGATTTAATAAAGAAGGTAATCCGTTGGATTTTCTTTTTCTTTCTCGTGCTTGTTTTAATGGTCTGATACGTTTTAATCGCAAGGGTCAATTTAATGTTCCTTTTTGCCGGAAGCCGAAACGATTTGTTCGGGCGTATATTACAAAAATAGTTAATCAGGTTGCTCGTTTTCAGGATGCTTTTTGTCATTATTGTTGGGAATTTATTTGTAGCGATTTTGAAACAATAATAACGGCGGCAACGGCAAATGATTTGATTTATTGCGATCCGCCGTATCTAGGCAGGCATGTTGATTATTTTGATTCGTGGTCGGAAGAGGATGAAAAACGTTTATTCAATGTGTTGTCGAAAACGAAAGCCAGATTTATCCTCTCAACTTGGCATAGCAACAAATACCGCGAAAATGTAACTTTGAAATCGTTATGGAAACAATTTTATGTTATTACGAAAGAACATTTTTATCATGTTGGCGCAAAAGAATCCAATCGTTCCGCAATACTTGAAGCGCTCGTGTTAAATTTTACGCCAAAACAAAATCAACTTGAAAAAAAATAACCGCACAATTACCACTATTCCAAAAGTGTTTCCTAGCAGGTTTATGTTTCCGTTGTTATCGGTTCGTTTAATGAATATTATTTTTCCGTTTAGTGGATTATCGTAACGAAAAATAAAATTGTCCGGTACATCGGATCAAAGTGTGGAGTTGTTGCCTCATACAAAAATAAATCGAATTCGCGTGTTGACTTTGATGCTGCTTGTCTTGCCACATGTGACAATTCATGTACTATTGGGTATCTCTAAAAATTCATTTTTTTGTAAAAAGGTAGGCGGTGTTTCGCCGAAACGCCGCAATACGTGTGAAACAATTATTAAATTTTAATAATTCATAACGTGTAAAATAGATGTATTTTATACGTTGTAAAATAATAAAATTTATTAGCAACATAAACTCTACTGCGGCCCAAAATTAAACACGGGGCGAAACGCCGCCTACCTGACAAATGAATTTTTAGAGATGCCCAATAGTTTAAAAGCGTCAAAGCCTGCCGTCCGAAAGATAGGCAGGCGAAGGTAAACGCAAACTCAAGTGCGAACAGTTTAAAAATTCATTTTTTGGAGAAACGATCAATCATTCGACGGTTCTCTAAAATTTTTAGAGACGCCTAATTATCGTAACATTTTTTCGTATGTTTGTTCGTAATTTACGCCTAATACTTCTTGTGCGATGAAGGCTAGCGTTTGGTTGTCGGCGTTTATGTGCAAGGTATGTTGTTGATGCGACAACGATTCGCCGCGCAATAGTTCTCGCGCCGCCGAAAAAACATCAAACTCGCAATACCGAAAAATCGATCCGTCTTCCGCATCTGCAATGCCTTGATTGTAAACTCTAACAACCTCGCCCGAATATAAAGAATCAAAATTACAATATTGATATTGATTTTGTTCTTGATTTTGATATTGATTTTGATTTTGGCGTAATCCGTTTGTTTTATTGGCGTATGACGGATCGGCGTCAGTTTTTTGGTTGTTAGATTTATTTTTGTTGTTGTTATTTTTGTTGTTGTTTAGATTATATTGTGGTTTTAGGCGCTCGATATCTTGTCTTATTAGATCGTTATTTTTCAAATAGACGTTGTTATTGCGCGTGCGAACGAAATCTATTCCCGACCCTGATTCTAGTTCTCCACTTGCCTCGACTTCCATTTCAAAAAAAGCATTGCTCAAATAATCGTAGTCCCAAGCGTTAGCCGGCAAGTTAAACGCCGCCAACGTTAAATTACCGTTGCGAAAATCAACCGATCCCAAAAAAGGCGTCGCCCTGTTTCTTGAAATACCAATTTGACAATTATGCTTGCTATTTGCGCGGATAATTACGGCTTGCTTTAATTGTCTGAATAGCCGATGCGGCGCCAGATCAAATAAATCTACGCCAAAACACGGACCTAACTCAATTTCCTTGCCGGTACGAAACGGAATAATCGCAACAGAATCAATTCCCGTATTCAACATGTTCCTAATCTTTATCGAAACCAATCCTGAATTTCGCATTAACGGCAGCCCGCGATTTATTATCGTATTGGTAGTTTGAAACGCGACAAAAGACGTGTCCGTCTGCTCTAACGAAACCGCTACGCCTTGACCAAAAATAGCGGCTATCTCCTCCAACTCAAGCATACGAACAACCCGCGAAATATCAAAATCAAAACGCGTCCCCAACCTGTTACTAAAAACAACAGACCGCCGCATCCTTATTTCCGGCTCCGGCGGTTCAGAATCGGTAATAAATTTATCCTCAAAAAATCGGGGCAACAACGTATTTTGCAACAGCGTTAAATTTGAATTAGACGTTACTTTCGCAACAGCGCCGCCGCCGCTAGTTTGAACGGCAGAATCATTGACCGGATCATCGTAAATACTAAATATGCCGCTATCAGGCGAGAGCGTAAATTGGTCTTCGCCGCCGTAAGATTCAAAATTGTGCAAGATATTTGTTGCGGTTTCAGAATGCGTTTTATTGCGGTCATGATTATCGATTTCTTGAACGTTTACCAAACCAAAACTATAACCGTCCAAACCGTCGCAACTACTCGTCATAACACGACCATGCCAATCAGGACAGATCGCAACCCTACCGCCAAGCTGATTACACAACTCAATAACACGCGTCCGAGACGAAAGATAATTGAGAGCTTCCCGATATGCCAAAACAATTTAATCCAGTTAATTATAGGTTAAATTAAACAATAAATTCATCACGCAATTACATAATTACAAAAAATAACACAAATGCAATTTGCAATGCCAAAACAATAAAAAACATCCATATTTTACGCAATCAAACACAGAAAATCAATCGCTTACGAAAAGTTAATAGCGAGTTTTTAGGCGTTAGGGTGTAGAGTATAGTTTTTTGTAAATAGTCGTCAGTCGTAATTATTTTTTGTAACGATAATTTTAATTGTCTTTCGCCCCATCGGGACAATAGGGCAGCGCCCGACGACAAAATGCAAAAAAATGAATTTTTAGAGACGCCCAATGGTTTTGTAAAGAAAAATTAGGTTAAAATGAGATTTGGTAAAGAGCGTATTAGAATTTTTTTTAGAGAAACAAAGAAACATCGAATGATTGATCGGTTCGCACAATAATGAATCTTTAGAGATACCATAGAGTTTTCTTAGATCAAAAAATTATTGTAACAAAAATTAACAATTCAAAACGTACACCCATTCGGAAAGGAACAACAATACAAACCAAAAATTAAACCTTTCGACCACGAAACATGGACAAACATGTGCAAAATGTTACCAAAATAAAAAAACCGAAAATAACGAAAGCAACGAAGTAAAACAATACTGAATAAAAACACAAAGCGGAACTAAAATAATCACAGCCAAAAAAGCGCCATAACAAACAACGCCAACAATAAGCCAAAAGAAAATTAAACAAACTATAGCCTTTTTTATTATTGTCATTATTTTCGTCATCGGATCGTCTGGGTTCATATAATGAAGATCGCCAAATAAACCACAATACAAATAATATTTTGGTTGTTTGTCAGGGGTTTTGTCAGGGTTTTTTTTGTGGTTGAATTCATTCATTTTTATGCTCCTTATGAATGAGAGGTTAAAGGTTGAGGGTATGATTGGCGACAACGACAATCATATTACTAACTATTATAACACAAAAAACGCCAAATAGCTTTTGAAAATTAAAAAAAATGGCAAACGATATACAAGCCGGAAGCGTCGCTATCAATATTATCGGCAATGCAAACCAATTTAATCAGGCATTGGGCAATGTACAGTTGTTTATTTATTTTTGTAAGACGACAAAAGAAACGTCCCAGATTCCGACTTCCGCCGCTAGCAATAACAAGAATTCTATTTCTCCATAAGGCACGTTCTTATTTGTCCGTATTCGTAGTTCTGCGTCCTTGCCCCAAACATTACGATGTTTTATCAAAATAGATTTTAGTTGTTTCATATCCGTAGGCGTTGCGCCGACGTATATTGATCCGCTAGCAGGAATATTTATCGTAATCTTCTTTGTAACAGAATCAATAATCCGGTCAACATTCGACGCCGCCGGAATATCAACATCCATCAAAATATCCTGCTGGATCAAATTACTCGACACAAGAAAGAAAATTATAAGCAAAAACACAACGTCTATCATCGGCGTTAAATTCAATGTTATACCCTTCGGCTGTAAATGATTCGGCGATCTCATTTTTCTGATTATATTTTAAACTGTTCACGTTTTAAATTTACGGAAATTTGTTTCTTAATCGAGGGACAAGTGGGACAATAGGGACAAGTGGGACAAATTTTTTGTAAAAAAACTGTTGCGATGTAATATCGCTCATTAATTAAAAACTCTATATCCTATTCCCTACCATTTATTCCCTAAAATTTCCGTGAGCGGTTACAAAAATTATCTGTTAAATTTGCAAATATTTTTTACACGAACACTAACTTACGTTAAACTTAATCCGACTATACTGCTCGTACTTGAAAATCAGCGATTTAAAAGCGTCAAAGCCTGCCGCCCGAAGGCAAGGCAGGCGAAAGTAAAACGCAAATTCAAGTGTGAACAGTTTAAAATTACGTCAATTATCCTTACAATAATTATCAACCGATTCGCGATAAACGGCAAAATCACTTTCGGAAAATAAACAAAAACGCACAAATTCAAGCGAACTATTCACCCCGTCAACCGATTTAAGAAAATCACCTACAGTTTTAATTGCGACCACAGACGATTCGGCAATCGGATAACCATAACTACCCGTACTAATCGACGGAAACACAACACTCCTACAACCCAAATTAACCGCCAACTTCAAACAACTACCATACGCTAACCCCAAAAGATCAAAACGATCCGGCTCATAATACCAATTCGGACCAACCGCATGAAAAACATATTTCGCTTTCAAGTTGCCGGCATTGCTCGCAACAGCAGAACCCGTTTTACAACCGTCTGGATATTTTTCACGCGTCTCTTTCATTATCGCCGCGCCGCCGCATCTGTGAATAGCGCCATCAACACCGCCGCCACCCGCCAAACGCCGATTCGCAGCATTGACAATCACATCAACCGCCTGCTCCGTAATATCGCCCAAAACCAACTCCAAACGCCGCAAACTTACATTAACAACATAACTCAACATCGCACCTGATCGCCCGCTAACCATATCGCCGCCTTTCATAACAAAATTATCGCCGCCCAATAACACAATTTATAAATAGGACATCTCTAAAAATTCATTTGTTCAGGTAGGCGGCTAAAAAAATTAAACACAGCGGCAAACTGCCGCATTACGGTTTACAACATCAATAAATTTTATTAATTTACAATGTCTAAAATACATTTATTTTATACGTTATGAATTATTAAAAGTTAATAATTATTTCACACGTATTGCGGCGTTTCGGCGAAACGCCGCCTACCTTTTTGCAAAAAATGAATTTTTAGAGATACCCAATAATCACAATCACGGGCGTCTCTAAAAATTCATTTGTTCAGGTAGGCGGCTAAAAAAATTAAACACTGTGCCGAAACGCCGCATTACGGTTTACGACATCAATAAATTTTAATATTTCTCACGTCTAAAATACATTTATTTTATACGTTATGAATTATTAAAAGTTAATAATTATTACACACGTATTGCGACGTTTCGGCGAAACGCCGCCTACCTGGACAAATGAATTTTTAGAGATACCCAATAAATATTTGTCCCGTTAGGGACAACATGTTGGTAGAAAAAAATTATACATATTTTTAGCGTCCCGTTAAGGACGCAATGAGGGTTAAGATTGTCTTTACATGTTGTCCCTAGCGGGACAGATGGGACAAATATTTATTGTTACAATAAATCTAGCGCCTACACCCTA
>JAISLW010000015.1 GCA_031277105.1 Planctomycetaceae bacterium
GCAAATATAATATAATAAACATGGCGCCAAAATAAATTTTAATTTTTGAAAATCCGTTGTAAAACTCATTTGTGAACAGCCTACGTCAACGGCAATCAATAAAGCGGTTGAGATAAAAACCTCAATCACTATCGGTTGAGTACAACCGCATGCAGGCGAGACGCCTGTGTTCCTTTTGACAATTTTTTATAACAAAAAACTTTTTCTCTAAATCATCTAATTTTAGAAAGCTACTCCCTAACCCCTAGCTTCTACCCCCTAAAACCTATCGCTTAAATTTACGTGAACGGTTACATTTTTTTCTGTGGTTAAATTATTGTTGTTTTAACCATGTTCTGATTTGGCGGTGTATTGGTTGCGTTTGGCGAATTATTAAGCATGACGATGCTTTGTCTATTACAATTTCGCCTTTATCCGGTAAACGTTTTTCGCCGCCGATATTATTTTCTGCAACATCGTTTTGTTTTGTTTTAATAATTTTATTCCACGACGCAGGTTCAATAACCGCGTATATTGATTCGACAATTTGTTCCGGCGTTTGTTTGTCGTTGTTTTCGGCGTTATTGCCGTTTCCGTTTTCTGCGTGTTGATTTTCTATTTTGTAACTATGTACTTCGACGCTCATTTTGTCCGGCTGTTTTACAATATGATTCGTCGTCAACTCAATAATATTACCGCCAATGATTCTATACGCTAGCGGCGATCCGTCTATCGACGCTAACAATTGTTCCAACGCCTCATTCAAAGTAATATTATTCGCATTCAATTTTCCTTGCAATTGGTCAAACGACAAATTGATGCGATGTAATTCCTTGTGGTCTATCACTATCAATATTCCGCACATTTTTTCAATTTGCCCAAATATAATCGACAACGGCGTCTCCTGATAATAATTCAACGTAACGAAAACATCAACCTTGTCCCATCCGAAAACTTCGGGCGCTAAATTTTCTTCAACGATTTTTGTTTTTTGCGGCAACCCTCTCAACAATCTGATTTGCTCTAAAAGCCGAATCGATTCGTCAACTTTGCGCCGGTACGAACAGATAAAAATTGAATCGCCGTCAATACGAATTTGCGGCGTTATATTATTAACGTTTTCATTATTGTTGCTCTTATTATCGTTATTATTTTCGTTACGATTATTATTGCGGTCAACAACGACAAAACCAACCGGATCAACCAACCGCTCAATAATACTTACAAGATCGCCCGCCGTTAAATCATCCTTACCCGCAACGCCTTTGACAATATCCGAAACACTAATCCGTTCCGTAATCAATTCATTTTTTTTCTCCGGCAAAATTGTAATCGTCAGTTGATCCCGCTCTACAACAGAAATCAAATTTAACGGCGTAAGTATCTTATCCAAAATCCCGCTAACATTGTCAGCGCTAAAATTACCCGTTATCGATTCGTCTATCTTAACTCCAAACGCACGCATCTCCTCAACGTCAAACGAAATCGGGATTTCTGTCAATTCAGAAATCGCCCGCAACGCCTTCGCCAACGCAACGCCTTCAAATCTCAAACCAACAATCTGCCGCCTTAAACGCGCCGGCACGTCAAGTCGTTTCATAGTTTCAAAATTATTTATACCGGTTAAATTATCGTTTTTAGTTTCGTTTTTTAACTCTTGAAAATATTTTTCAATCGAATTTGGTTCAGTTATTTCAGGTCGAATATTTGACGCAAGAGTTGCTTCATCAGTATCCGGTTGATTTTTTGTATCGGGCAAATTTGTATGTTGAATTTTTTTATGCGGCGCTGGCAATAAAAGTTGATCGTCTGTTTCTGGTTGCGATTCATTTTTTGTAACGTTAATTTGCGGCGTTGCCGGAGGCGTCAATATTGTCTGCGGAATCGTTGTGGGATTTGTTGGATTTGCCGGTGTTACTGGTGTTGCGGGAATATTGTCAATATCCGGCGGCATTGGAATCGCAGGCGGCAATGGAGGTTTAACATCAATTTTCGTAATAACTTCGGGAACGTCTGGATTGGCAGGCTCGCCGTTTTGAATTTTATCATTTACATTTCTTTGTACGAACAATAAACCAGCCGTAAAAATTAGAATGACAAATAAAGCGCCAAGAATTGCTAACATAATTGTCCGTTTATGAATTTCTGATTCTGATATATTATCTATAATCGGCGGCGTGTTTTGCAGAGGGTTTAAGTTATTGAGTGTGATTTCAACCGGTTTATTCACGTTAAGCAAAGCGGAATCGGTGATAGACGTAAGCGTGTTTGGAAAGAATTTTATTTTTGTGTTTAGGTCGTCTTGTTGCGGCGGATTTACTTGCAAAGAATTTGGCGAAGGCGTAGGGTCAACTTCAACTTCGGCAGGTTGTGAAATCGGCGCTATTGACTCCGACGGCTCAATTAACACCATGCCGCCGCAACGCGGACATGGAAGAATTTGACCGATCAATACTTCGCTTTTGACTGATATTTTTGCGTTACATGTTGTACATTGTATTGAAAATAAACTACTCATAATTGAAATTGGAATATGTGAACCGATACGGATCGTACTTGAATTTCGGCGTTTCGGCAAAACGCCGCCTGCAAAAAAATTTTTAACGACGCTATTAGTTTTCAATAATTTCGTATTTGTTTTTGCCAATAAAAAGTAATAAGGCGGATTTTAAGTTCGGGCGGTCTTTTAGTTGACGAGTCGCAAGATAGGCGTTTAATTGGTCAAGTCCTTCCTTGCGCTTTTGAATAATTTCTGATTTTTTTGTCGTTGTTTTGCAATATTTCAACTCTAAAACCCATTCATATTTTGCCGTCGAATATTTTGGGTTACGTTGCAAAAATATATCAACTCGACCAGAATCAACCTCGCTCTCGCTTATCGGAATATAATTGTCGTCCAAAATTAGATAAGTAAGTAAAACCGCCTTGATATATTTTTCATCAAAATTTTGCAAATCGTAATTTGATAATTTGCTAAGTACATTTTTTGAAATATAACTAATAAAATCGTTAATATTCCCGTCAATTGCGATTGACTTTAT
>JAISLW010000037.1 GCA_031277105.1 Planctomycetaceae bacterium
GTTCTTTGATTCGTTTGTCAACATCGCCGTTAGTCTCTCCAATTTTGAGATAACCGTCGTTTTTTGAAATTTCCGGCGTAATAAAAGCGTAAAGTTTCATTTTATGTTTTGTAAAAAAATTATCGAAATTAAGCGATCCACAGATTGCACAGATTAGAAAGATTTTTTTAGGGACAAGTGGGACAATTTTTTTGTAACGAAAAAATATCTACCTTGAACGGCTATTATTATTTCTGTATTCTGCATTTAGTATGCTTCGTTGTGTACATTTATAACTCTTCCTGACGGGTCGTTTAATTTTTTGAAAGCGGCGTCCCATTCTAATGCGACCGGCGTACTACATGCGACCGATGGTACCGATGGCACTGTTGCCGCTGCGGCGCTTGACGGGAATAATTCCTCAAAAATTACACGATACCTGTATTCTTCTTTTGATAAAGGCGGATTTACGGGAAAACGGTCAGCGGCGCCGGCAAACTGTTTGTCCGAAACTTCCGTATTGGCAACTTCGCGCAAAGTGTCAATCCAACTATAACCGACGCCGTCAGAAAATTGCTCTTTTTGCCGCCAAACTACCCCCTCCGGCAAATAATCTTCAAACGCTTTACGCAAAAACCATTTCTCCATCCTGTTCTTCAAACCGCTCAATTTGAACTCCGGATTCAAACGCATTGCCGTATCCATAAATTCCTTGTCTAGGAACGGAACTCTCCCCTCGACGCCCCACGCCGCCAACGATTTATTCGCCCTCAAGCAATCATATAAATGCAACTTGTCCAGTTTCCTAATTGTTTCTTCGTGCAGCGCTCTTTCGTTTGGCGCTTTGTGAAAATACAAATAACCCGCAAAAATTTCATCCGATCCTTCGCCCGACAACACCATTTTTATACCCATTGAACGTATTACTCTTGCCAGCAGATACATTGGCGTTGATGCTCTTATAGTTGTTACGTCGTAAGTTTCGACGTGATAAATTACGTCTCTAATTGCGTCTAAACCTTCTTGAACGGTGAAATGAATTTCGTGATGAACAGTCCCGATATAATCCGCAACCTTTTGAGCCGCCACTAAATCCGGCGACCCCTCAAGACCAACCGCAAACGAATGTAAACTTGGCCACCACGCCGCTTGCTTGTCGCCGGATTCAATTCGATTTGCGGCAAATTTTTTCGCTACCGCCGAAACTATCGACGAGTCCAAACCGCCCGAAAGCAAAACGCCATACGGCACGTCCGTCATCAATTGACGCTTCACCGCCGCCTCCAACGCTTCACGCAACTGAATAATAGACGTATCATCATTTTTCACTACGTCGAACTCCCGCCAATCACGATGATACCATTGAGTCATCTTGCCGCCGTCCTTGCTATAAAGATAATGACCTGGCGGGAATTGCTTAATTATATTGCAATACCCCTCCAAAGACTTCAACTCCGACGCAACATAAACCGTCCCCAAATCATCCCAACCAATATATAACGGCACAACCCCAATATGATCCCGCGCAATCAAATACGCATCTTCCGCCTCGTCATAAAGCGCAAAAGCAAATATGCCGTTCAAATCTTCAAGAAAATTCACGCCCTTTTCTTTGTATAGCGACAAGATTACTTCGCAATCGGATTTCGTTTTGAACTGATAAGTATTAGCCTGCCGGTCGCGTATATTTTGATGATTATAGATTTCGCCGTTTACCGCTAATACAACTTTGCCGTCCGGCGAGTAAAGCGGTTGTTTACCCGATTGCGGGTCAACTATCGCCAGACGCTCGTGAGCCAAAATCGCATTGCGACTAGTATAAATACCAGACCAGTCAGGCCCGCGATGACGTATCTTACGCGACATATCAAGCGCAGATGCACGCAACGAATCAACAGAACGCTTCAAATCAAATATCCCAACTATTCCACACATTTTTTTTACCCGTAATTTTAATTTTAAGGTTTGCTGTTTTTCACCGCCGCCTAACAATTATTAGACTGTTCTTAATCGAAATTGCGTTTAACGCCGCATGCCTAACTATCGGACGAAAGGCTTTTACGCTTTTAAATCAATCAATTTCAAGTACGAACAGTATGCGCTGTTAAATCGCCAACTTCAAATACGAGCAGTATAATAATAATTTACGGACAAAAACAAAAAACATAAATCAACATAACTCTGCTTCAACTACGCCAAAACAGAAACACAAAACAGAAACACAAAAATAGAACGCAAAATTCTAGCCAAGACAATTTACTTGACAATCCCCACCACAATAGTTTTTTTAATTCGGAATGCGGAATTAAAGATTTTGTTTTCAAAATTGTAAATTAAAAATTGTAAATTAAAAATTGTCCCACTTGTCCCTTAAAAAATATTCTTGTATTAGACGACCGCAACCGTTTCGGTTAATTGGTTGAGACAAAAACGTACATCCGAGACGGATGCGTTCTGTATTTTGCATAAGAAAACTTAAATTTTATCTTCTTGAGCCGCTGCTTGGCGTGTAGGGCCAATGTACGATTGGTCTTCGTTTATTGTTATTTCCGAATGAGTATGTTAATCCGATAGTCAAAGCCCAATTGTTTTGCGTTTTTACAATATCATGCGAAAAAATTACATTGTCAACAACATCCGCATGAAACGCAAATTGTTTATTCCACCAATATCTTAATCCGAATCCAAAAGGCATCGATAACGTTTCGGCGGTTCGTTTTTTGCCAAAGGTATCATAAAACGATTCGCGTGCGAAACCGAGTCCATACTTAAAATACGGACGAAATTTAGCGTTGCCTAACGGATAATAGTGAACGCTTAAATCGAGTACGGTTAATTGATTGCTTCTTGTCGTCAAGTTTGGCATGTAGGTAGATGCGCCGCTTTGGTTATTTGTATTTTTTTGTTGTGCTGCGAACCAGAGGGCGTATTGTGCGGCGCCGTTTGCGGTTTCTTTTATGTCGATTGAGGCAAAATGCAATCGTCCCTCAAGTCCCCAATACTCATTCATATTATAGCCCAAAACCAATCCGCCATTAGCGCCTTTGCTCTGGTCAATCATATTTGACACTAATTCCGAACCGTTCATCTTGCCAATAAAACCGCCAAAATAATAAGGTCTATCAAGCCAACTACCATTGCGCAACGGCATCCCGACGCCGCGATCTGGACCTGTAGGCGTATTGAACGGGCTGAGTGTTGTTACGCATGACCAAAGTTTTGACAAGATTGGGTAAAGGATAGGTTGTGGCGGTTTGGGCGTCCATTCGGCTTCTAATCGTGCCGCTTCTGCCGCTTCGCGTCGCGCCCGTTCTAATTCCCGCAATGCTTCCGGTTCAAAGAGATCGTTGCGTTGCGTAAGATTGGATTGTGGCGCCGTTTGATTTAGCGTATTGGGCGTATTTGGCTGACCGTAAAAATTTTCGGGCGCGTAAGAATTATAAGAATTATACGGATCGAAATTTTGACTGTAATTATACGGCGAGTACATACCATAAAAATACGGGTAATATTGCGGCGTATATTGGGGCGTATATTGCGGTGAAAATTGCGGTGCGTATTGCGGATAATATTGTGAATTGTATTGTGGATTGTACTGGGGCGAATATTGTTGGTTATATTGTTGATAAAATTGGTCTAGTTGTGTGTAATTTTGGGGTTGGTAGTATTGTTGTGAATTTTGGTATTGGTTATTGTCGGAATAGTTATTGGCGTAATTATTAGGGTAATTATTTTGTGCGTAATTTTGTTGTTCTGAAGGCGTTATGAATTGTGAATTAGGCGGCGCTTGTGCGTTGAAGGGGTCGGATGTTTCGGTATGTTGTGGGTTTGGGTTTTCGTTTGTTGTGTTGTTATCTTGGTCGGCGGCGGTTGAGGTGAGTTTTATTTTGTTGTGTTGTTTATTTATATTTTTTAGGGCGTAATTTTTTGTTTGTGGAGTTTGCAAGGTTTGCGGTTTGGGCGGCATAATTGTACGGTCGGCGAAAGCAGACGTTTGGGGGAAATTTTGCGATTGCGATTTTGTTTGCGATTGTGATTGTTTTTGATTTTTGTTGAAATATTTTTCCATTGGGTTAGCGAGTAAGTTGTCATCGGGCAAATTATTGTCAAACATGTTGTCTTCGTTGTCGTCAAATTCTACGGCAAGTAAAACGCAAGAATTAGGTGAGTAGATAAAGTTATCCGAACCAGAAATTGACGGATAAAAGCATAATACGATCAAGAATAATTGTAACAAAAATACATGTTTTGTGGTTGTTATTGTTATTAGGTTATATTTTGAGTTGTGTAATAATTTATATTTAGCGTGCGGTGATTTTGCGCAATCCGGCTCTAGACGATCTGCGGGATCGTTATTGCAATCGTAAAATTTGTGAATAGTCGTTTGTTGGAAGTGCATCCGTGAGTTTAGGAGTAATTTTATTTATACGAAAATGTATTTGAGTTTAAGCGACGCCAAGCGCAAGTTCAAGCGATCAGTTTAAAAAGTCAAAAACAGGCTTTATTGCGGATTATGTGAAATAATCCAATCTATGTCAAGAGTAATTTTTTAAACTGCTCATACTTGGGCATCTCTAAAAATTCGTTTGTCTAGGCAGGCGGTTAAAAAAATTAAACATCGTGCCGAAACGCCGCATTATGGTTTACGACATCAATAAATTTTAATATTTCGCACGTCTAAAATAAATATATTTTAGGCGTTGTGAAATATTGAAATTTAATAATTATTTTGTGTGTAATGCGGCGTTTCGGCGAAACGTCGCCTACCTTTTTTGCAAAAAATGAATTTTTAGAGACGCCCGATGATTTTTTAAGAGTGCGTTTTGAAAAACGCATGATAAAATTGAATAATACAGAAAGCGGATGGAGAGGGATTCGAACCCACGGTACCTTTCAGTACGCCGGTTTTCAAGACCGGTCCCTTAAACCACTCGGGCATCCATCCAACAATTAAGCCGAAAATCTTACACGATATTGTAAACTTGTAAATACGGGATGAGACAAACGTCCGCAGATTTTTTTATTGAAATGTTTTTTAAACTATTGAACTTGCGTTTACCTTCGTCTGCTTAACTATCGGGCGGCAGGCTGTTACGCATTGCCATTATCATGGCGAGATATAACATAATTTCTGATCAAAAAAATACTCCACTGAATAATTATGCGTATTTTTTAAAACCGCAATTTAAAATGCGAAAAATATATTAGTTGCAATATGCGTCGTGCGTTTCTACGAGAGTCAATATTCTGGCAAAAGATCAATATCTTGGCAGGGCTAGTAGAGCGTCTAGTGATTGTGGTTGATTTGTTTTTTTGATTTTTTTTGGTTTATTTTTTTTAGATTTTGTGAGGCTGGCAGGTAATGAGAATATGCTGCTTTTGCCGTTTTTATTTTGCCCGCTGCCTAAACTAGAACAACCAGACGCACAAAAACAAGTCAAAAATACCAATATCAAACCCGTTGATACAAATCGCCAAATCATTACAATTACCCTTTTGAATTTTTCATCGTTCATATTACACCGTTTATTAACATATTAAATAATCTAACAAAATATAATTAAAAAGTAATTACGTAAAAATTAAATTTTCAATAAACAATTAAACAAAAATAAACCGAAATCTAAATATATTGCAAATTGTACCTGAATTTCTATAATCACGTAAAGGACGCCGTTATTATCGACAAATTCACTACAAAAGTTAAATCCAATGGTAAATAATTATGTAAAAAAATCCAGTATTTTTTATTTTGGCGCAATAGTATTTTTGCTAATCTATTGCGAAGACGGTCTTTTTTGCCGTAATTTGAACGCTCAATCTATTCAGCCTATTCAGCCAAATACAATAACTACAACTACGCCAAAAAAAGATAAAACAACGCCTATTCCAAATACAATATTAACAACAACACAAACATCTCCGCCAAAAAACGCCGAAACCACTACGCCCACAACAGCGCCGCACACTACAACTACTACGCCCACAACTCCATCAATTACTCCGGCTAAAAACACAACGCCACAAAACAAAACTACCGAATCCAATAAAACAAATAACACAACACAAAATAACTCTACACAAACCACAATCTCACAAACGCCCGAAATAACTAATCAAAAACAAATCGTTATACCGCCAGTACAGACGTTGACGGCAATGGAACATTCGTGGGGCAGATTTGCACCGTCAAGTTGGAGACGCGTACAAACCACCGTCTGGACTATCAGCGAAGGACGAAAAATCGGAAACGTAAGCGAAACAAAAACCGTTCTAGACTCTGTTGACAAAAATTCTGTAACACTCCTCGAATTCGTCACCGCCGGAACAAACGCCGAAACAACAGGAATAAAACCAGTAAAAAAACAATTCGACTTCTATAACGTTAAACCAGACGAAGGCGCAAAAATATCAAACGATATGCCAATGAAACTCATAATTGACGGCAGAATCGTACCTTGCGAACGCAGAATTTACGAACAAACTTCGGCGGCTGTTACAAGAAAAATCACCGTTTGGTACTCGACGCAAATTTACCCGTATGTAATGCGCATTGAACGCACCGTAAAAAGCGCCCCAACTACCGCAGAACCAAACGTAAAAATTTTAAGCCAATCCACTTTTGAAGTAACCGACTCGGCGGCTTTCAGATTGCTAACAAGTAAACAAGGAACATATCGCACAAGAACAATAAAACGAAGCGGAGATGTTACTACTGTAACGGATAGTTATTGCTCAATGTATGTTCCAGGCGGTTTGATCAAAGAAAATACGCACGAATTCGACGGAGTAGGAAACGAAATAAGAACATCAGAAACCAGATTATTAAACTATTACTACCTTCCAACACCTCCAACTATCATCATCCCCAATACCATCATCCAAAACCAACCGCTAATCATACAATACGAACCCGTCCGACCACGCTGGATAAGATCATACAGATTAAGACCAACGCCATATTTATACTACACAGACTAATGGGCGTCTCTAAAAATCAAATTAAAAAACGCATTTTAAAGTGTGAATAGTATATTCCCCATAATTCCGTATTCCGCATTAGTTCTTAAATTTCTACGAAGTGTCCTGCGATTCCTGCGGCGGCTGCAATTGCCGGTGATGCTAGATGAGTTCTTCCGCCTTTTCCTTGTCTTCCTTCAAAGTTTCTATTACTTGTGGCGGCGCATCTTTCGGCTGGATTTAATTTGTCTGCATTCATTCCAAGACACATACTACAACCAGGCTCGCGCCATTCAAAACCTGCTTCAATAAAAATTTTATCTAAACCTTCTTTTTCTGCCTCTTTTTTGACTAATCCGCTGCCGGGGACAACGATGCCATTTACGTTTTTTGCGATTCGTTTGCCCTTAACTTCCGCCGCCGCCGCCCGCAAGTCTTCAAGCCGTCCGTTTGTACACGAGCCGATGAAAACGCGGTCTATTGGAATATCCGTTATTCGCATACCCGCCCGCAAACCCATGTATTCTAGCGCCGCTTCCGCCGATTTTCGTTGCGCTAAATCGGTAAAAGAATCCAAGTCTGGAATTCGCTCATAAATTGATACAACTTGTCCCGGATTAGTTCCCCATGTTATCATCGGCGTAACTTTTGCCGCGTCGAATTTCCATTCTTTGTCATAAACCGCGCCGGTATCCGTTGCAAGTTGACTCCATCGTTTTTTTGCTATATTCCAATTATCATTTTTCGGCGCATATTCCCGTTCTTTTAAGTAATCGTAAGTTATGTTGTCCGGCGCTATCATTCCGGTACGTCCGCCCATTTCGATAGTCATGTTGCAAACAGTCATGCGGCTCTCCATCGAAAGAGCGCTAAACGCCGAACCCGTATATTCAACCGCAAAACCCGCCGCCGCCGCAGTCGAAAGCTCGCCAATAATATAAAGAATTAAATCTTTGCCGCTACAATTAGAAGGCAAGATATTCGTTCCGTGAATTTTGAACGTTTTAGATTTTTTTTGACGCAAAGTCTGTGTTGCAAAAACGTGTTCGACTTCGCTGGTGCCTATTCCAAATGCCAACGCCCCAAATGCGCCATGAGTCGCCGTATGACTATCGCCGCAAACTATCGTCATGCCAGGTTGCGTCAAACCAAGCTCAGGACCAACAACATGAACTACGCCTTGTTTAGGACTGTTCATGTCAAATAATTTCACGCCAAATTCGCGACAATTACGACTCAACGCCGCCAGTTGAGCCGCCGCAATTTCGTCTGTTAAAGGTTCAAATCGATTCAACGTCGGCACGTTGTGATCCATCACGGCAAAAGTTTTATCAGGACGACGCAAGACGCGACCCTCAAGACGCAATCCGTCAAACGCCTGCGGAGACGTTACTTCGTGTATCAATTGCAAGTCAATATAAATTAAAGCCTCGTCGTTATAATCGTCTGTTGCCCCAATATCAATAAGATGATTTTCCCATATTTTTTGATACATAGTTTTCGGACTATTTTTGAGGCTTAATTCCGTGTTAGAATTGTTAGGATTATGTGCGGACATCGTTTAGCGTTTAGTTTGGTTTGGTTTAATTTTAGGGGTTAGGGCGCTAGGGGATAAGGAGTAGTTTTTTAGAAAACTAGATAGCAATTTTTAGTTATGAAAAAATTGTCCCACTTGTCCCTCAAAAATTGCCAAAACGTAATTTAATAAACAAATTTTCGTGAACCGTTACAAAAAAATCAAACGCAGCGTCGAAACGCCGCATTACCTTTTCATAAAAAATAAAGCGGAATAAATTACACGAATAGATAACTTTGTCAAGTTGTAATCTTTTAAAATTCTCTGAACTTTGATTTTTAGGCAATTGAGCATCTCTAAAAATTCATTTTTTTGTCAAAAAGGTAGGCGGCGTTTCGCCGAAACGCCGCAATACGGTTTACAACATTAATAAATTTTAATATTTCACAACGCCTAAAATAAATCTATTTTGTACATTAAGAATTATTAAAGTTTAATAATTATTTCATATCTAATGCGGCGTTTCGGCACGGTGTTTGATTTTTTTAGCCGCCTACCTGGACAAATGAATTTTTAGAGACGCCCCAAAATTAAATAATAAACAAAATATACCACTAAATAATTACATAAAAATAAATTTGTGTTTTTTGTACGTTCCCTATTGTACTTTTTGGCAATTTGTTTTATTCTAGTGCTTTCATTTAACCGATGAAATTAAAAATCGGGCGTTGTTTACGGTAATTGATTATTAAAGTATGATTATTTTAAACTGTTCGCACTTGAGTTTGCGTTTACCTTCGCCTGCCTAGCTTTCGGACGACAGGCTTTGACGCTTTTAAATCACTGAATTTCAAGTACGAACTGTATAAACGGTAGTCAAACCAATTTAACCAAAAAAAATAAACATGAAAACTCCAAACACAAATTCGATTTTAACGTCGTTAAGACGGCGATTAGTTGCGAGATTATTTTGTAAGAATACGACTATATTTTTAGCGGTATTTTTATTTTTATGGGGGACGTTTTTACTTGTTTTTCGTGTGAGCGGATTCGACGACGTAAAAATATTTTTTTGGATTTTACCCGTTTCTTTAATTGCGCCGTTTGTTGCGTTGTTTTATGCGTTGCGTAGCGTGCCGGTTGATAGTAAGTTGATTTCGTTAATTGATAAGGAAAATAACGCCGGCGGTCTCGTGATGAGTTCATTTGAAACCAATATCGGCAACTGGTCGGAACAAATAAAAGAACTAACAACCCCCGCAGTTCATTGGATACCGAATCGCACAATCGGATTATTTCTTGCCGCAATTCTTTTTGCAATAACTTCATTCCTCTTGCCCGTATCAGTAATATCCAGTCAATTACCGCGACGGCTAAATATAGACGACCAAGTTAATAAATTGACAACACAACTCGACACGCTAGGAAAAGAAAAATTACTCGATAAAGTTGAAGTAGAATCGCTAAAACGAGATTTGAAAATGCTACAAAAAGAAGCTGACGGATTAGGACCTATCAAAACTTTCGACGCTCTGGATACTTTAAAAGGACGCATGAACCACGAAGTCGCAAAAACCGTACAAGACGCAGAACGAAACATAAAATCACTCGCCGAAGCTGAATCACTCGTAAAAAAAGTTAAAGAACTAAACGAACAATTAGACGAGCAAACTTCAAAAAGCTTAATGGAAGGTTTAGCCGAATCGATGGAAAATATGATGGCAGAAAATAAACAAATTGCAGAATCGCTTAAAAATGAATTAGAAAATACCGACGACGCAGACGATCCAGAAAACACAGAAAACCAGAAAGACGCAGATAAATCTGATAACGAAAATAACGATAACGATAACAACGAACAAAATAAAAACCAAAACCCCGAAAATCAAAACAACGAAAACGATCCAAATAAATCAAATGACAATAAAAAAGATTCAAAACAACAACAAGACGCATTGAAAGAATCCTTGAAGAAGATGTTGGCGGAAAATAATATGCGTAATCTTTCGCCGGAACAGATGCAGATGTTGGCGGAAACGATGCGTAAATGCGGCGGTAAATGCGAGCGGCAAATTGAGAGTTTACAAAAGGCGGGATTTCCAATAGATAAAGATGAATTGAAAAAATTGGCAGAGAGCAAACGCGAAGCAAAAGAAGACGCAGAACGCGTATTGAGTGAATTGTGGGCAAATTGCGACGAATGCTCTAACCAGAACAGCAGCGACGGTAGCGACGGCGCGGAGGAATGCGACGCTGAATTCAGCCCGCGATTCACGAAAGAACAAGATTGGAGAACCGATCCTAACGCTAAACCTGGTAAAAATCGATTTCAAAAAGAAAAAGACGAAGACGGTTTTGATTATAAAGCGGAAGTGTTGCCGCCGGCTGATTTGCAGGCGTTTAAGGATAGTTTAAAGTTGGGCGTAACAATGGAAGCGCCGATGAAAAATTCAAAACGTAAAGTAGAACTGAACGGCGGCGCAATTGTTGATACTAAAAGCGGCGCCGGTTCGGCGCACATGCAACAAATTTATCCGGTGCATCGTAAACCGGTCGGACGATTCTTTGAAAAGTAATCTGTATGATTGTTGTCGATCAAAATAGGTGTGTAGGATGTCGTACATGTATCGATTCATGTCCAATCGGCGCTGTTGATTTAATAAAAAAAACAACAGGTAGCGACGCAATCTCAACTATTGCAATAATAGACCCAAACGTTTGCGGCATCTGCGGAATATGCATCGACCGATGCCCCGCAAATGCCGTCTCGCTACAAGATAATAAAAAAATAAATGAATCAAAATCCGCCTCGTGAGCAAAGTCCGCTTCATAATCAAAAACAAAAATAAAATTGAAGATGATTTTGTTAATTCGGAATTCGGAATTATTTTTTAAAATCTTTTTAATCTGTGGGTCATTATTTTTGTCCACAGATTGTAAAGATTATTTGTAACCGTTCACGGTATTTTTTATATTTTTGAATTTATTTGTAACTAATCAGTGTTATATTTTGTTTAATTTTGGTTAAAGACTTTTCTTCGTCCCGATAGGGACGGTATTTTCATAACCGCAGGTCTTTGACCTGCGGTTAAAAGTCCATACCAAACTCTGCCCCGATAGGGGCAGGACATTTTTCGTTACAATAAATCAATAAAGTCATGCCCTTTCAGGGCAGCAAGGATGGACGGATTTTTACCGCAGGTCGCCGACCTGCGGTTATAACGATCACTATTAATGGTACCGTCCATATCGGGACGAAGAAAAGTCAACGAAAATATTAAATAATAAAAAAATACCGTGAACGGTTACGATTATTTTAAATTTGAAATAAAAATCTTTAATTCCGAATTACCCCTCCCTCCCTTAATTTTATTATTAAAAATATGACGTCAAAAGTAATAGACGATAGTCCGATGATGCGTGCTGTTCATTTGCAGTATTCAGATAAAACTCCTATTTGGCTCATGCGTCAAGCAGGACGTTACATGGAAGAGTACAGGAAAGTTAGAAATAACGTTACCTTTATTGAACTTTGCAAGACGCCTTCGCTTGCGGCGGAGGTGATGTTGACGGCGGTTAAGCGGTTGGGCGTTGATGCGGCGATAATATTTTCGGATATATTGCTTATTCTTGAGCCGATGGGTTTAGAGATTGTTTTTCCGGACGAAGGCGGTCCCGTTATTACAAAACCTATCCAGAAACCGCAAGACGTAAAAAATATCAAAGACCTAGAATCCGAAAATCAATTACATTACGTAATGGATACCGTCCGTTATACCCGCGAGGGATTGAATAACCGGATACCGTTAATCGGTTTTGCCGGAGCGCCCTTTACGCTCGCAACATATATTATCAATAACAACACAATTCAAAAATCGAACCATAACCGGAATTTTCAATTTGTCAAAACGTTCATGCACTTACACCAGAGCGAATGGCGCGAACTAATGCACAAACTCGCAACATCAACCGCAAAATATCTAAACGGTCAAATTAACGCAGGCGCACAAATTATACAAATTTTCGATAGTTGGGCTGGTTGTTTATCGGTTGATGATTATGCCGAATTCGTGCAACCTTATTCAAAATTACTAATCGATCTAATTTTGCCCGGAACTCCGGTAATACATTTCGCGCCAGGCAATCCGATGCTTTTGCCAAATATCGCCGCTTCGGGGGGCAATGTTATCGGGATAGATTGGAGGATTCCTATTGACAAAGCGTGGGACGTTATAGGCAAAAATTACGCAATACAAGGAAACCTCGATCCCGCAATCTTATTAACAGATAAAAATACAATCAGAAAAAACGTACAAAAAATCACAAGAATCACAAAACAAAAAAACGGTTTCATTTTTAATCTAGGTCACGGAATCCTACCGCAAACGCCGGTCGAAAATGTTATCGCGCTAGTAGAAGCCGTTCACGAATTAGGAGGAAGAGGATAAGTTTTTCTGTTTTAACATAAACGCAGCCGAGACGAATGCAAGTTGTCTGAACTATGATTTGTGTGATTTGTATAAAAATCAAAGTTCAGACAACATTGTCCCACGCGTCCCTCCTGTCTCACTTGTCCCTAAAATAATCCTTCTAATCCGTGTAATCTGTTGATCAAATTTTTCAAAAACAAAATTTTGCTGAAAAATTTTACAAACTGGTCTTGTGTTATTTTTCGGATTGGTTTATACTACCGCACCGCGTTACAAAATTTGAGATCAAATTTGTCGTCCACAAATTACGCAAATTAGAAAGATTTTTTTAAAATAATCTTTTTAATCTGTGTGTAATCTGTGGATCATTTTTTTTGCTCTTGAATTTTTGTAACGAAAAATGTTTTGTGTTTTAATTGCGGCGAATTTAATTTTTAACTTATGCAAAAATGTTTTTTTGCGAATTAGATTTTGTAGCGATTAAAAATTTTTTTACTATTTGTTTAACCCTTTACAATAAAGGAGAATAACATGAAAAAGACAAATTGTTTGTCAGGACTCAATGCCGAAGTCAATATGAATATTGACGTTACAGCCAATGTTAATTTGGATGTTAATTTGGGTGTTAATTTAGGCAAGGGGGGGGGGGGGGGGGGGTTTGTGGTTACAATTAATTACTTCAAATTTAGTTACAATAACGATTATAATTGTAATAACAATTATCGTTACAATAATTCTCTTGGCGACTCTTCCAAACCTAATTCTGTTGGTTTATTTTTTGGTTTTACGCTTGTTGAACTTTTGGTAGTAATTGCGATTATTGGGATGTTAATTGCGTTACTTTTACCTGCTGTTCAAGCGGCGCGTGCGGCGGCAAGACGGATGCAGTGTTCCAATCACCAGCGACAAATCGGGATAGCTGTTCACAATTTCCACGATGTTTACAACCGTATTCCAAATGCGATCAATGATCCACTCGTTCCGCCAGCCAGAATATTGTATGAACTAGAACTATCCTATTTGGCTTGGTTATTGCCGTTTGTCGAAGGTTCAGCCCAATATGATATTCTTCAACAACACCTGAATGGAACTACACCTACAGGCGCTCAACACGGTTGTCTCGGACTTACGCAGTCGTCGCCGGCTGCTTTCAAGTGTCCTGCTGATACGGCAGCAATAACTATTCGACAAGAAGCCGGTCGCATTTTTGCCGCTACAAGCTATCATTGTAGTCGCGGCGATATTAAAGGTTACGATTATTGGGGAGAACAAGATCGCGGAGCATTTGTGAGTGGATGCCGCGGCAAGCCTGGTAATTTAAGCGCTGCTTGTTCAGATACAGGAAACACTCGGACATTGGAAAGTATTACTGATGGAACCAGTAATACCATTCTGATTTCTGAAATTGCCGTATCAAACAATCAAGGCGGCGGAATAGGACCAATTAAAGGTTCTCTAGCGTTATTTAATAGCGGTGATGTTACCGGATCGGTTGATAGTCCTAGTATTTGTTACAACAAAAGAACAGGTCAAAATCAAGTCAATCCGACTTACACGCACCCAACATTTGGTATCGGTAACAGATGGGCGTCTGCTAATTGTCATCATACGGCATTTTATACAATTATGTCGCCGAACTCTCCTTCCTGTATTCGTGCTTCGCATGATTGGTCATTGCCGACCGCAAGCAGTTTTCATACCGGCGGCGTCAATGTTACCTTGTGCGACGCATCGGTTCATTTCGTTTCTGAATCGATAAATGTTGGCGATCCGGCTGTCGTTCCTGCAACAGCAACCGGTTTAGTTGGCGAGGCTTACCAAAAATACGGCGGAACATCAATACACGGAATCTGGGGCGCGCTAGGTACAATTAATGCCGGTGAAAGTTATAGCGTTCCATAAAATAAACAAACAATGTAAACATCTCTAAAAATTTATTATTTTGTAAAAAGGTAGGCGGCGTTTCGCCGAAACGCCGCAATACGTGTAAAACAATTATTAAATTTTAATAATTCATAACGTATAAAATAGATTTATTTTAGACATCGTGAAATATTAAAATTTATTGATGGTATAAACCGTAATGCGGCGTTTCGGCGCTGTGTTTGATTTTTTAGCCGCCTACCTGGACAAATGAATTTTTAAATTGTTCACACTTGAGTTTGCGTTTATTTTCGCCTGCCTTGCCTTCGGGCGGCAGGCTTTGACGCTTTTAAACTGTTCGCACTTGAGTTTGCGTTTACCGTCGCCTGCCTAGCTATCGGACGGCAGGCTTTTACGCTTTTCAATCGCTGAATTTCAAGTACGAGCAGTATAAATCGCTGATTTTCAAGTACGAACAGTATAGAGACGCCCATATTTTTAACAAACCATTTAACATTTAATAACAGGAGATAAAATGAATTTAATATTTCAAAAACAGTTTATGACCAATCTATTTTTTTCAATAATAATTTTGGTCATTTGTTTTACCGGATGCCAAAAAGGGATTCGGGTCGAAATGGTCGAAGGCGTTGTTACGTTTGACGGCAAACCGGTTGCCGACGCCGACGTCAGTTTTACGCCAAAAACCGAAGGCGCAGGAGTTCCCGCACTCGGCAAAACAGATGCAAACGGCGCTTACAGGTTGACCTCGTCGCAAGGCGGTAAATTCGGTAAAGGCGCAGTTGCGGGCGAATATGAAGTTCGGGTTACGAAATATATTGATTTAGATTACGTCGCTCCGGTCAATCCACAAATCGGCGACGAAGCGCCATTGGCAAAACCGAAACATCACTTGCCCGAAAAATACGCCAACGTCAAAACATCAGAACTCACCGCAACAGTCAAAAAAGGAAACAACACAATAAATTTCAACTTGACAAAATAACTTAAAGTGTTCGCAGATTATTGTTGTTGTCTGAACTATGATTTGTATGATTTTTTTGATTATTATGATTTGGTAACCGTTCACGGAATTTTTTTTATTAAATTACGTTTTGGTAATTTTTGAGGGACAAGTGTGACAGGTGGAACAGGAGTGACATTTTTTTGTAACGATAAATTTAATTGTATTTCGCCCCATCGGGTAGGGGGTTCAAAAATGAATTTTAAAACGGCTTTTCAAAAATTAAAATTCATTTTGGTAACATGTTTATTATATTATATTTGCAAAATGATATTGACGTAAATAATGTGTAAAAAAGAGGTAAAATTTACATATTTTTTGTAACTATTTCAGTGGAATATTTATTTTATAACCTAACCTTATTTTTACCTTATTTTTCTTTACTTAACAACCTCAGTAGCAACCAAGCCCCCCACAAAACAAACCTCATTAACTCATTTTAATACACGCCAATAAATGTAGTAATTTTGTTTTTATTGTTGTTGCGATTAATGTGTTCAACAGGTGTTAGACATAATGTAAAGCCGCAAGGCATTGCGTCTCTACGAAATGACGTTTAACGTTATTTTTTAATGAGGTAATGAGGTTGTGGTTTGGTGGATCTTTTGTCTACTAAGGTTGTTTTGTAAAGAAAAATAAGGTAAAAATGAGGTTACGGAAAATAAATTCAAAATCAATGTATTACGTATCGTACTTGAAATTCATTGATGTAAAAGCGTAAAAGCCTGCCGTCCGATAGCTAGGCAGGCGGAGGTAAACGAAAACTCAAGTGCGAACAGTTTAAAAATTCCGATGAATAGTCGCATTATTTTATACATTGACTTTTTTATAATATTAGCGACACAAAACATGTTATATCAATTAATATTACATTTAGTAAAAAACATTTTGGTATCCTTTTTGAACACCCTACCCATCGGGTAGGGGGTTCAAAAAGGATCAAAAATATTAATTTTTAGAGATGCCCAATACGTAATTTGCTAAAAAATTTCCGTGAACAGTTACGTGATTTAAATATTTTTTATGTAAAAAATAAAGGCTCATAATAATCATACAAATCAAAAAAATCATAGTTCAGACAAATATTCTGCGATTATGATATAATCAAACCTGACTTAAACGCAATACGGCGCTGCGTTGTATTGCGTTTTTATTTTAAACTGTAACCGGAAAATATCTGGAGGGAGTTTCTAAAAACTCATTTGTTCAGTTTACAAAAAAATAAGTTTTTAGAAGTTCCCAGTAGAAGGAAAAATAGAAAATGAAAATTAAAAAATTTAATTGTATTGTAACAAACTTACTTTTACTAATCTTGGCAATATTATTGTCATTCATATTTAGCGCAACGATAATTGCCGACGAGCCGTCGTTGTACGAAATTGTTTGGGATACGCCAAGTAAAAACGTTTACGAAACGACGCCGCTCGGAAACGGCGAAGTCGCATGCAACGTTTGGATTGACGAATCGGGTAATTTGCGGTTTTATATTGCCCGCATCGATTCTATTGACGAAAACGGACAATTGTTAAAAATCGGGGCGCTAAAAATCAGTCCGCAAAATCCGATTTCATCACAATCAAAATTTAAACAAACTCTTGACGTAAAACGCGGCATACTCGAAGCGGTTTACGGCGATATTGCTTACAAATTTTGGATTGACGCAAATAGAAATATTATTGTCGCCGAAATCACAACTCAAACGCCGCAAATCGTTACCGTTCACAACGACGGCTGGCGAAATAAACGGATAAAATACGATAAATACGAATGCAGCGATCTCTACAATTTGTGTAATGCCGAAGATAAATCATTTCGGGAAAAATTCAAAGAACAATTCGATAATCTTGAAACGATTATCGAACCGGATACAGTTTTGAATTTGCCGGACGCTATCGGTTGGTTTCACCGTAACATTCACAGCAAACCGTATCAAATAACAGCCGAAATACAAGGAACAACCGACCTGCGTCAAAACGATCCAATACTTCATCGTACATTCGGCGCAATTGTCCGAACTAAACGCACAAAAAAAATTGACGATAAAACATTGCAATCAACAGAAGGAACAACACATCGTTTTGAAATCGCCGTCCACACAAAACATCCGGCAACTAAAACAGAATGGTTACGCGAAACCGAACAAATTCTCAACAACGCACAAAAAATTACGCTACAAAATCGCTTCGCCGAACACGAAAAATGGTGGAACAATTTTTGTAACCGCAGTTGGATTCATATTACGCAAAACAAAAATAATGTCCCAAAAACTAATCAGACAAAAAACATTTTTCCAATCAATAAACATCTTGTCGCTATCGGGCGGGATCAAAACGGCGATTCTAAATTACAAGGTTCTTTGGGACGCGTCGGTTTGTATCAAAAAATTCTTTCGGTTGAAGAGATTTTGAAACTTGCCCGCAGCAAACCTTTTGAAATTGACAATTCTAATAAACCGTTTTTTGCAACAGTTCCGTCGGCGCCGTTGATGTTAAAGGATTCTGCGGATTGGTTTTTTGCGGAAGGAATGACGATTGAGGCGTGGGTTAAACCGTCGAACATCAATCAATATTCGCGAATTGTAGATAAAATTACGCCTGGTCAATCAGACGGATTTCTTCTTGACATAACTCCGAATGGCGGTCTGCGATTAATAATCGGGACAAATATTTTTATAACAAATAATGTTTTTACCGCCGACCAATGGACGCACGTCGCGACAACAATTTTGCCAAACGGAACAATACAAATATTCATCAACGGCAAAGAAAATATTACGCAAAACAGAAATGATGTTACTGATCTTTCTGCTTTGTCCGATACGTTTGTTTTGAGTCGCGCGTATGTTTTGCAACGTTATGTTTCGGCATGCGCCGGACGCGGACAATTGGCAATTAAATTTAACGGATCAATATTTACCGTGCCTGAAAAAGGACGACAAGGCGATGCGGATTACCGGCAATGGGGACCGGGTTACTGGTGGCAAAATACGCGTTTGCCTTATTATTCTATGCCCGCCGCCGGCGATTTTGAAATGATGAAACCGCTGCTCAATCAATATTTCGATATTCTGCCGCTTTGCAAAAATCGCGTCAAAAAATACTTCGGACATAACGGCGCATATTATCCCGAATGCGTCTATTTTTGGGGCGACGTATTTCTTGAAACGTATGGATGGGAATCGTGGAAAACACGAAAAAATAAATTACAAAAAAGCGGCTACCATAAATACGAATGGGTAAGCGGACTCGAAATCGCATACTTGATGCTGAAATATTATGAATACACCGAAGACGCAGATTTTTTGTACAAAAAAGCAATTCCATTGACAATAGAAATTTTGACGTTCTTTAACGAACATTACAAAACCGACGCTAACGGTAAATTGTTTATGAGTCCTTCGCAAGCGCTGGAAACGTGGTGGGATTGTGATAATCCAATGCCAGAGCTAGCGGGAATTTATGCGGTAATCGAAAAATTAGAACTGTTGCCAAAAAATATCTTGACGACGGAAAATAAAAAATTCATATCTGAATTGAAACAAAAATTACCCGAACTTCCGTTGACAAAATCAAAAGACGGCAAAATGACGCTAGCGCCGGCACAACGTTTTGAACAAAAAAGAAATGTAGAAAGCCCCGAACTCTACGCCGTTTTTCCGTTCCGTTTAATTTCATACGAAAAGCCAAATGTTGACTTGGGAATTGAGGCTTACAAATACCGGAGCGATAGCGGTTCGATTGGTTGGCGGCAAGATGATATTTTGGCGGCGTATCTCGGATTAACTGACGAGGCAAGAAATTATCTGATTAAGCGCGCAAGAACAAAACATCCTCAATCTCGTTTTCCCGTTTTTTGGGGACCGAATTATGATTGGATTCCCGATCAGGATCACGGCGGCGTTTTGACGAAAGGCGTTCAAAGTCTCGTAATGCAATGTAACGGTAAACGAATTGATCTTTTTCCTGCGTTTCCGGCTGATTGGGATTGCGATTTCAAATTAAATGCGCCGTACAAAACAACAGTTGAAGGTCAACTCAAAAACGGAAAATTAATAAACTTAAAAGTTACCCCAAAAGAACGCAAAAAAGATATAAACATCATACTGAAAAATTAGAAATTTAGAGTTAAGAGTAATGTTTTTTTGTAACAAAAAATACAGGAACGTAGCCGTCTCGGTTACAATTTACCGCAAGACAAACAAAAAAATTTTTGCGATCTAAACTCGCTCATTTGCGGTTGAGACAAAAAAATAATTCATAACTCATAAATAAAAAAACTACACCCTATTCCCTACACCCTACACCCTATTCCCTACACCCTAAAATTTGTGTGAGCTTTTACCCTATTTTTATGCCATTTCTACAACGCTTTCTAAGTCTGTGAAAGTTGTATCTACATGATGTGCATTTATGTTTTTGGTATCTTCCCACACTTCATATTTATTTACGGGCGAGGCGGCAAAAGAACCCGTCATCTGACTAACCGCGCCAACATCCACAATCAAACTTACCGTCCCGTCTCCCAGAATTGTACAACCCGAAAACCCATTCGCCTCGCCAATATAATCCGGTAAACCCTTTATTACCGTTTGCTGTTGACCTATAATTTCATCTACAAAAAACGCAAAAGAACGCCCGCCATCCTCCGCAACAATCAAAATTCCATCCCGCAACCGCTCCGCGCCAGGCTTACAACCAAAAACGTCGTAAAGCCTAATTATCGGCACCATTTCTTCCCGCAACCGCAAGATTTCACGTCCTTCCGGCGTAATTGTTACTTGTTTCATCGTCGGCACTAAACTTTCCCTAATCGTCAACGTCGGTATCATATACCTGCCATCGCCTACCCGTACTAACATCGCATCCACTATCGCCAACGTCAACGGAATCCGTAACGTGAATATCGAACCTTCGCCATACTTGCTTGAAATATCTATCCTGCCGTTCAACTTCTCAATATTACGCTTAACTACATCCATTCCCACGCCGCGCCCCGAAACGTCCGTAACCTTGTCCGCCGTTGAAAAACCCGGCTCAAATATCAACTTAAATATACGGTCTTCCGGCCAATCCCTGACTTCATTGCCTACCAAACCTTTCTCTATCGCCTTCGCAATAATTTTTTCTTTGTTTAGACCTCGTCCGTCGTCTTTTATGATTATCCATACTTCGCCGCCCTCATGCCGTCCCTCAAGCGTAACCGTTCCCGTATCCGATTTGCCCGCCTTCACTCGCTCGTCCGGCAACTCTACGCCGTGATCGCAACTATTGCGAACAATATGAACCAACGGATCGGCTATCTGCTCTATCACCGTCTTGTCAACCTCCGTATCCTCGCCGACAAGATTTAACTTTATCCGCTTCCCCGTCTTCGTCGCAAGATCATGCACCAGTCTTATCATTTTTCTAAATGTTGCCGATAACGGAATCATACGAACCGACATCGCCACGTCTTGTAAATCGTCGCAAATTCGGCGTAATTGATGCTTCGCCCGATTGTAATATTCGTCTTCAACATGAGCGACCGCAGGACAACGCGTTACCATCGATTCCGCAATAACAAGTTCGCCGACAAGATTGATCAAAATATCCAATTTATGCAAATCGACTCTAATATCTTGTTTCGCTTTTGAGCTTCCGCCGCCTCCGCTAGTTGTGCCGGAAGTCGCCGCCGTTGCCGTTGCCGTTGGATGTTGTGCGGCGCCTTTGTCTGTTGCAGGTAAAACGTCCGAAAGTTGTAATTGCGGCGCCAGCGGAGAAACTTTAGCCGCCGAAACTTTAACGTCAACAGCGCCGGAACCAGACGATGTCGTCGAAGGCGTTGATGTCATCGAAGTCGCCGGAGGAGGCGTAGGCGAAGTTGATGTTGTTGAAGTTGGCGTAGTCGAAGTTGTTGCGTTTGATGTTGGCGGCGTTGGAGTTGGCGCCGGTTGCGTTACCGGCGTTAAATTCATTAGAGTATTTATTGTCTGAATATGAGATTGCAAGTCCTTAACTTGCGCCGAGCCGCCTTCTTCTATATCTTTTGTCGCTTCGCGTAATACATCGACCATGCCAAGTAATTTGCCTACAATATTCGCATCGGGCTTTATTGTTCCGCTACGCAAGTTATCCAATAACGTTTCCATCGTATGACTTAAATGTTCCAAATCGACAAGCCCCATAAAACCGCAATTCCCCTTGAAACTATGGATATATCTGAATAAATCTTTAAGCGGTTCGGTCGGGTCGGCGTTTGTTTCGTCTTGTACGAGCAGTAGCGCTTGTTCGGCTGCGTCAAGTTGTTCGGTCGCTTCGGCGACAAATCCATGCCGCATTTCCGGCGAAAGTTGTAAATTAGTCAATTCCGTAGCGGCATTTTCATTGTTCGGAAATTGCTGCAACGAACCAGACGCAGACGGCGCAGACGAAACATCAGCAGAAACCGAAGCAGTAGCGGCAGCCGAAGTCGGCGCCGCAACAGAATTCGCAACAACATTTATTTCATCGACGGCGTTAAATTGCAAGTCTGATATTGGGACGGGCGTTTTAGGGGGTTCGTCTTTTAATGCGTCAAAAGATAAGCCGTCGTTTGATTCAGAGTTGTTTTTTTGAGTTGGCAAAGGCGCCGGTATGGGAGTTGTAGAATTGACTTCGTTCATTGCATCGGGAATATTGCCGCCGACTTCGTTAAGTAAGTTCACAAGTTCATTTTCGCCAACAGGTTCGCCCGCAACATGCTTTTTGAGAACTTTAATTATCGCCGAAGCGGGCGCCGTAAATCCTTCATCGTTGCCCGTATCCGCAATATGGTCAAGCATTTCACGGAATAAATCTAACGCTTTACAAAGCGTAGCGGTAATTTGGACGGTAAGGCTCAATTTCCCGTTTCGGATTTTGTCCAGCAACGTTTCCGCTTCATGCGTTACAGAAACTACCGTCGCTAAAGCAAGAAAACCTGCCCCGCCTTTCATCGAATGAAAAAGACGAAATACAGAGTTGATAAGTTCCGAATCCACCGCGCCGGCAGCGCTCTCGCTACCGTTATTTATTTCTATCAGAGTCGGCTCTATCTCCTCAATATACTCGCGGGCTTCTTGAACAAACTCCAAAATCAATGACATATCCATTTGAATTTTCCCCTTAACACGTTAAAAATATTCACAATTCACGGTTTTTAAAAAATATAACTATTCGTAATTATACGCTAATGCTATTGCCCCGATGGGGCGAAATACAATTACAATTATCGTTACAAAAAATAATTATCATTGCTGAATAGTTACAAAAAAATTACTCCTTATCCCCTAGCCTTTAAAATCTATCGCTTAAAATTCCGACAAACTGTTAAAAAGCGTCAAAATTTGCCGTCTGAAAACTAGGCAGGCGAAGGTAAATGTAAACTCAAGTGCGAACAGTTTATACCAGCTCGTACTTGAATTTCAGCGATTTAAAAGCGTCAAAGCCTGCCGTCCGAAAGCTAGGCAGGCGAAGGTAAATGTAAACTCAAGTGCGAACAGTTTAAAACATCTCGTCATTTATCGACATTATAATTTTAGTCTGATCAATTATACGCAAAAGATACGATTACAATAGACGTACTCATTTTTTTGTTATCGTTAAATCAGTATTTTATAAAAACTGAATTGATTATAACAACTATAACTACTCTAACAATCACCGCATTTTTAATAATTATAATAAATGAATTAGGTAAATAAGGATTAGAGAATTGAAATAATAATTAGAATTGTTCAAGTATACAGCCCGTACTTGAATTTCAGCGATTTAAAAGCGTCAAAGCCTGCCGCCTGAAATCTAGGCAGGCGAAGATAAACGCAAACTCAAGTACGAACAGTTTAAAAATTGGTTTTTGGTAACGCGCTTGTTTATAACTGTTCAAAACGTCTGTATAATAAATCGCCGTATCAATAATTTTGCAACCGAAGGAACGCAGCCGTTGCGATGCAAGTAACCCGATGGGACGTTCTGATTGGGGCAAAGTTGTGTGTGGACTTTTTACTACAGGTCAAAAATCTGGTAACCGTTCACGGAAATTTAAACGATAAGTTTTAGGGGATAAGGTGTAGGGGTTAGTGAGTATTTTTTTAGAAAACTAGAGACAGATTTTTTGTAACAAAAAAATTGAGAAAGGACAAAGGTTTTCCGCCTGCAATTTTCCGATAGGCAAACAAAAAGATTGTCCTACTTGTCCCTCAAAAATTGCCAAAACGTAATTTAATAAACAAATTTCCGTGAACGGTTACAAAAATCTGCGGTAATGAAAATTTCAAATAATAACAGTTTAAAATTATGTCAGATCAAGATTTACAAGGTCAAACTCAAGACCGGAACAAGGCGTGGGGCGGCGTGTTTACGGAGCGGACGGATAAACGCGTCGAGCAATTTACGGAGAGTATTAGTTTTGACAAGCGGCTTTATGATGTTGACATTCGCGGTTCGTTGGCGCATGCGCGGATGCTTTGCGATGTTGGCGTGTTGTTGCCGGAGGAGTATATTAAGATAGAACGCGGTTTGCTTGAGATCAAGAGTGAAATTGAGTCTGGTCAATTTGAATTTTTGATTGAGTTTGAGGATATTCACATGCATATTGAGCGTGCGTTGATATGTAAGGTTGGCGATGTTGGTCGCAAGTTGCATACGGGGCGTAGTAGGAATGATCAGGTTGTTACGGATTTACGTTTATGGGTGTGCGGCGAGATTGACGCGGTTGATTTTGGTTTGGTTGAGTTGCAACGTGCATTTGTGGGGCGTTGCGAATCTGATATTGACGTGATTTTGCCGGCATATACTCATACGCGTCGGGCGCAACCTGTTCTTGCGCCTCATGTGTGGCTTGCGTATTGTGAGAAGTTTGAGCGTGATCGCGAGCGGTTGCGTGATTGCAAGAAGCGTGTGAAATCGCTTGGGCTTGGGGCGGCGGCGTTAGCGGGGACAAGTATTCCGATTGACCGGAGCAAGACGGCTGAATATTTGGGATTTGAATCGGTGGCGGCTAATAGTCTTGACGTGTCGAGTGATCGTGATTTTGTGTTGGAGGCGGCGTTTTGTCTTGTGCAGATTGCGATTCATACGAGTACGCTTGCGGAAGAGTGGATTTTGTGGTCAACGTCTGAATTTAATTTTCTCAAATTGCCGCAGGCGTTTTGTACGGGGTCGTCGATAATGCCGCAAAAGGTTAATCCTGACGTTTTGGAATTGATACGCGGCAAGACGGCGCGAGTTATTGGCAATTTGCAGGCGTTGATTGTTTTGACGAAAGGTTTACCGCTTGCGTATAATCGCGATTTGCAGGAGGACAAGCAGCCGATATTTGATTCTTTTGACACGATTAAATCAATTTTAACTGTAGCGGCGCCGCTTGTTTCGGGCGTCGAGTTAAATCGCGAATGGATAAGCGGGCAATTGGATTATGGTTATCTTGATGCGACGACGTTGATGGAGTTTCTTATAAGTAGTGGAGTTCCGCAGCGCACGGCGCATGGAATTGTGGGCAAGTTAGTGAGGATAGCGATTGATGCAAATGTTCCGTTGAGTAAATTATCGTTACAACAATTCAGATCGGTTTATGATGCTATTGGCGAGGACGTGTATAAAATTTTAGGCGTTAAGAGCGCTGTTGCCGCAATGAAAAGTTACGGCAGCACGGCGCCGGAACAAGTAAATACACAAATAAAAAAATGGAAACAAAAATTATCACCAGTAAAATAGAAAGTAGAGGTTAGGGGTTAGGGAGTAGTTTTTTAGAAAACTAGAGAACAGATTTTTTGTTACGAAAAATCGTCCTACTTGTCCCTAAAAAATCTGTTTAATTTTTGTAATCTGCGGATTCACTTAAGGGCATTCTCTAAAAATTCATTTGTCCAGGTAGGCGGCGTTTCGCCGAAACGCCGCATTAGAGTTTATAATACCAATAAATTTTATTACTTTACAACGTCTAAAATGTGT
>JAISLW010000047.1 GCA_031277105.1 Planctomycetaceae bacterium
TTGGACCGCAATGGAGTTTATGCTACCAATAAATTTCAATAATTCATAAAACCTAAAATATGTTTATTTTAGACGTGCGAAATATTAAAGTTTATTGATGTCGTAAACCGTAATGCGGCCCAAAATTAAACACTGGGCGAAACGCCGCCTACCTGGACAAATGAATTTTTAGAGATGCCCTATACGCAATTGAAGTTTATTTATTTTGTGAACTTTTTAAACTGTTTGTACTTTAATTTGCGATTTACCTTCGCCTGTTTAGATTTCGGACGGCAGGCTTTGACGCTTTTAAATCGCTGAAATTAAAGTACTAGCTGTATATTGCGGGCAATTTAACTATTTACCAATTACCAATTTAATAATTAACAAACAAATTTTACAATTTTTTTATTAGATGAATACTGATTTACTTTCTGTAATTAGTCCTAGCGCTCATATAGGCGTCAATGTTGAAATAGGTCATTTTTGTATAATTGAGCCTGATGTTGTGATAGGCGATAATTGTTGCCTTTCGTCTCATGTTACAATTAAACGCGGCGTTGTCATCGGCGACAAAAATATTTTTTGCGAAGGCGTTACAATCGGCAATTTACCACAACATACGGCGCTAGAAGGCGACGCGGGAAACGTTGTAATCGGCAATAATAACGTTTTTAGAGAAAACGTAACCGTTCATAAAGCAATGCACGAACCGGCAATAACTCAAATTGGCGATTCAAATTATTTTATGGTAAACGCTCACGTCGCCCACGATTGCAAAGTCGGCAATAATAATATTCTTGTCAATAATGTTATGCTCGCGGGTCATGTTGAAATTGGCAATCGCGTCAATATCGGCGGCGCCGCCGGCATACACCAATTTTGCAGAATAGGCTCTTACGCAATGGTCGGCGCTCAAGCACACGTAATGCAAGACGTTTTACCTTTTGTTACCGTCGATGGGCTAACGAGTAGAATTGTAGGATTAAATTTAATCGGATTAAGACGAAACGGCTATTCGACAAGTGAAATAAATATCTTAAAAGAAGTTTACAGATTAGTGTATCGCAGCGGAAGAGCATGGAAAGATATTTTGCAAAAATTACAAGACGAATACTCAAACGGCATCGCAGCCGAAATCACAAAATTCGTACTAGCAACAAAACGAGGTATAGTTCACGAAGGACGTTACGCCGAAAACTCATTACTAAAATTCTCAAAAATACAAGAAAAATTACCAATAAACGAAACAAATAAAAACGAAACCCCAACCCTAAAAATAAACGCAGGATAAAAATTTTCGGAATACGGAATGCGAAATTAAAATTTTAATTTCAAATTTAAAATAATCTTTTTAATTTGGTATAATTTGTGGATCGATTTTTTTGTCCGCAGATTAGACAGATTAGAAAGATTATTTTTGTAAGGGACAAAATTAATTTACAATTTGGAAATCAAAATCTTTAATTCTGCATTCTGAATTACGCCAAATTCCGCATTCTGAAATTTGAATTTAACTAGCCTTGTATAGATCTCTTTTTGTGATACAATTCTTCGCTTATAAATTTTGATATTGGGTTAGTTTTTGGGTAATAATTATTTTTTTGTGTAGGGTTCGTTTTTTTTAACAAGTTTTTTTTGGACGTTTATTTTGAAGTCAGAAGAGAATGCTCTTACGACGGTGAATGTATTAGTAGCCGACGACGATCCGGCGATATTGCGATTGCTGACGCACCTGCTTGAGCAAGGCGGTCATCATGTTCGTACAGCTTCAGACGGTAATCAATGTCTCCAAATGATATTGCAAGATTGTCCCGATGTTCTTATAACGGATTGGGTAATGCCGGGTCTTGACGGTCTTGAGATATGCCGTCGCGTCCGTCAATTGCATTCGCGTAAAGTTTTGCCGCATTATACGTATATTCTTTTGTTGACGGCGTTGAGCGGCAAGAAGTCTTTTATTGAGGGGCTTGAATCCGGCGCTGATGATTTTGTTGAGAAGTCTGTTGGCAGTTTATCTGATTTGCGAATAGAAATAACGACGCGTCTCAAGGCGGCGTTGCGGACGCGTAAATTGGAAATTGATCTTGAATTCGCCGCTAAATATGATTCGCTCACGCAACTTCTAAACCGCGTAACTTTTTTTGAACTTGCCCAAGTAACATGGGACAGGTCTGTTAAAAATAAATTCCCGCTTTCGGTGGTGATGTTTGATTGTGATTTTTTTAAGCGGGTCAACGATATTCACGGTCATCAAGCGGGCGATGCGGTGCTTCGCGAAATGGCGTCGATATTGCGTGGTTTTTCGCGGTCGTCTGATGTAATTTGCCGTTACGGGGGCGAGGAATTTTGCGTACTTTTGCCAGGTTGCAATGAGAAGACGGCGTGGAATTGGGCTGAAAGAATTAGGCAGCAATTTGAAGGCAACCCGATACGGCACGGAAATATTGACATCGCTATTACGGCAAGTTTCGGAATTGCCGAGCGCAAAGACGATACGACCGTGCTTGACCAATTGATAGAACATGCCGATCAAGCGTTGCATTTTGCGAAGGAATCGGGACGAAATAGTTGCGTAAGGTTTACGGAAACGTTGGTTCACGATTCGGATACGGCGCGTGTAGCGGGGATAAATGATTTATTTCGCGGCGTAACGGCGGCGGACGTAATGACGCCGTTCACGCTCACCATCAACGCAACCGAAACAGTAGCGTCGGTTGTAGATTTCTTTCTTAAAACGCGTATTGACGCTTTACCGGTTGTGAATAGTTATGGCAAGTTGATAGGCATGGTTTCGGAAATGACGTTTATTCCGCTTATCGGCAATTTAACGCGATGGAAAGAGCCGGTCGGCGATCTGGTTTCGCGAAATATTATAAGTTATCCAGTTGATACGCCGTTGCAAGTTATTTTCAATTTTCTTTGTCGCGTTTCGGCGAGGCAGATTCTTTTGATAGACGACGATGTTCCGGTCGGATATATCAATCGTACGCCGTTGTTGCTATGGTTGCGAAATCAATGGGCTGTTACAACAGGAAGATTCAGCGAAATCGTACACGCAATGCAAATAACGGATTTGCCGTATAAAACCTTGAAAGATTCGGTAAATGAGTTGATGCGGGAATTGGCGTTGCTTGACAAAGTTATTTCAAAAAACGAGCAAACTGACGATTGGGAAATTGACAGAGATCAATTAGTCGCCCTAATATCAAGATCGCAAGACATAATGGACAACGTACTGAAATTAACATCTCAAAAAAATAACGCAACATCCGGCAGCTTGGCACAATTAGGTTTCGGATAAATCGCTTTATCGGTTGCCATTGGCGTCTCGCCTGCATGCGGTTGTACTCAACCGCCGTTGAGCGAGTTTTAGCTTGCAACAGCCCTTTTGTTTGCCTTTCGGCAAATTGCAGGCGGGACGCCCGCGTTCCGTGGGTCTCGCCTGCAATTAAGGATCGCAGGTCTTTCGTCTGGGTTCCTTCAGATTCCCAGGCGAAACGCCTGTACCATAGGATCGCGGGCATCTCGCCTGCATGCGGTTGTACTCAACCGCCGTTGAGTGAGGTTTAGATCACAACCGCCTTTTTGTTTGCCTTTCGGCAAATTGCAGGCGAGACGCCCGCGATCCGTTGGTCTAGCCTGCACTTTAGGATCGCAGGCATTTCGCCTGGGTTCCTTCAGATTCCCAGGCGAAACGCCTGCATCCCAGGATCGCGGGCGTCTCGCCTGCATGCGGTTGTACTCAACCGCCGTTGAGTGAGGTTTAGATCTCAACCGCCTTTTTGTTTGTCTATCGGCAAAGTGCAGGCGAGATGCCCGCGTTCCGTTGGTCTCGCCTGCATTTCAGGATCACAAGCATTTCGCCTGGGTTACTTCAGATTCGCAGGCGAGATGCCTGTACCATAGGATCGCGGGCGTCTCGCCTGCAAGCGGTTGTACTCAACCGCTAATGAGTGAGGTTTAGATCGCAACAGCCCTTTTGTTTGCCTTACGGCAAAGTGCAGGCGAGACGCCCGCGATCCATTGGTCTCGCCTGCTTTTTAGGATCGCAGGTATTTCGTCTGGGTTACTTCAGATTCGCAGGCGGAACGCCTGCATCACAGGATCGCGGGCGTCTCGCCTGCGTTCCTGATCAGTTTTTTTGTTACAAGAAATCTGTTCTCTAGTTTTCTAAAAAGCTACTCCCTAACCCTTACATCCTAATTCCTATCGTTTATATTTTTGTGAGCGGTTATAAAAAACTAAACTCTATATCTTAACCTTTATTTTCTAAATTTTGCGAGCGGTTAGGAAGAAATTTTTTTCGGTTAGGCGTTAATTAAACTTGCGGCGTATTGCGGGGTTTGGTTTATAATTCCTAACGTTTTTATTCCGGCTTCTAACAATATTTGGTTTCTTGCAAGTTCCGAAGCGACGATAGCGAAATCGGCGTCGCTGATTTGCGATAATGCGCCCGTTAATTGCACAACAGAATTTTCCAACGCCGCAATATTCGAGTCGAGCGTATATTTTTGAGTTGCTCCGATTTCACCGCGTTTTGTTGCGATTTGTAGAATTGCAGAGTCAAGTATTTTTGACGCTAGAGCAGGATTTACGCTTAATTCGGCTTTGCCGCCGCTTGCTAGATCGTTTAATTTACCATTTTTGTCGCCGATATTTGTTGCGAGTAAACTTTCGATTGTTTCGTTGTATTGCTGACTTGGGACAACGTCAGTTCCAAGTTGAAAAGTAGCGCCGCCGTTTTGCGCCGACAACGTTCCGTCAATCAACGGTTTACCGATCCAATTTGTAGTTGTAGCAATACGGTTTACGGAATTTAGAATTTGATTGACTTGCGTTTGATTGGCTTCAATCATTTCGGGCGACATTACGCCGCTGTTTGCCGCTTCAACCGTTAAACCCTTAGCGTCGTTTAACAATTTATTTATTTCACCCAATCCGCTTTCGGCAACTTTAAGCATTGCGTTAGCCATTCGCGTATTTTTAATAGCGGCATTAGAAGCGGTAATTTCGGCGCGTAAAAGTTCTTGAGCAATCAATCCCGCCGGATCGTCTTTAGCCGAATTTATACGCAAACCCGTAGAAAGTTGCGTCAACGTATCAACAAGCGCGGCTTGCGTCCGCTGAACTTGTTGCGTAGCCTGCAAGTTATTTGCAATCGAGTTAATCGAAAATACTGACATTGGATCGCCTCCGCAATTAAATAAAAAAACAGTTGTTAGAAATTGCCGACATTAATAATGACAACGACAAACTAATATATTTTATAATCTGTTTATAATCTGTTTATAATCTGTTTAAAACAAGGTCGATAATTTTACTACACGTCAAAACAATTGCAAGCATGCTTTTTTTGGGGCTACTTGTTTTTCGTGAAAAAATATGCAATAATCCCTCATTCAATTTTCAACATTCATTTTCAACATACTCGAAACCTTGAATAATTTTGATTGTTTAAACGCAGATATTAAATTTCAACGCATATAACGCATATATTAAACTGTTCGTACTTAAATTTACGTTTACCGCCGCCTGCCCAGATTTCGGACGACAGGCTTTGGCGCTTTTAAATCGCTGAAATTCAAGTACGATCTGTATATATAGCTGAATTTCAAAGACGAACAATGTCAATCAAAATTGAATAGAATTAAATTTGATCACAGATCGAATGTTCCAATAATATCGATAATATCGATTACCGCAAAACAAAAATAATTACGCAAAAACACAAACATTCGGAACGCAAATATAATTAAAATAATTTTAACCGCTCACGAAAATTTAAGCGACAAGTTTTAAACTGTTCGTACTTTAATTTGCGATTTACCTTCGCCTGCCGTCCGAAAGCTAGGCAGGCGAAGGTAAACGCAAACTCAAGTACGAATAGTTTAAAAATTGTCTCACTTGTTCCTTATGTCTCACTTGTCCCTCCAAAATTGCCAAAACGTAATTTAATAAACAAATTTCCGTGAACGGTTACAAATAATTTTAGATTAAATCACAGTCGAAAAATATGTCGTGTAAAAATTGTGTAAAGTTTGATTATTTTGCGGCGTAAATTTGTTTGACAAAATTTCAAAATAAATTAACGCAAAATACTCAACTTTAGTAAACTTAAACAACAATTCAGATAAATTAAGAAGGAGAAACAATCATGAAAAGTAAATTATATTTTGTCGGTTTTTTTGCGGTTTTGTTTGGGGCGATTCTGCTTTTTACTAACTCCGCACAAGCGCAAATAAATATTCGCATCGGCGGTCGTCCGCATCATCATAATGATTACCGGCATCACCCGCATCATTATTCGCACGGGCGGCATTACAATGATTTCGACCGGACGGTTCGCGTGCTTGGCGCCGTCGGCTCAATAGTCGCCGCCGCTAACGGCTATTCGCCTTACGATTATCGTCCGCGACGTCCGGTAATAGTTGTGCCGCCGCAGCCGGTAGTAGTTACACAACCCGCTTCGCCGGTAATAGTCGAAAAACCAGTCGTTGTCGAAAAACAGGTAATAGTTGAAAAACAAGTCCCAGTCGTCATGCCGGCCAATAACGATTACTACTCGCCCAAATTAGGCGCTGCTTTCGTTATTCAAAATATGCAAATTCCAGGTTACACGTTCAAAGCCGCAAGATTAACTTCCACGCCTATCGCCGGATCGCCGTTAAACGCAATCGGACTAGTAAAAGGAGACGTTATAACAAGACTAGATAACGAAAGCGCCGACTCGCTAGAAACACTCGAAAAACACGAAGCAAACACCGTCGTCCGTTACATTAAATCAGGCACGACAAAAGTCCTGTTGGGAAAAATCTACATCCCAAAAAATATAACGACGGACGTTTCAGACGTAATTTACGCTCCGTGAATTATTACAAAAATAGTAACCGCTCGCGAAAATTAGGTAACAGAGTTTAACTTTTTAATTAGGATAAAATTTTAAATAAAAAAATTAGTTTTTTGTTACAAAAAATTATTCCTAATGTTTCTCTTGTTCCTAAAAATTTAATTTACGATGAATATGTCAAATTAAATTTCGCAAGCGGTTATTATTTTTTTTGATAAAAATAAACTTGCAAACTACGATAAATTTCATCAACAAACTGATCGTATTTGAATTTCATCAAATCACAAATATATACGTATTGTCCTTGAAATTATTGATGTAAAAGCATCGAGGCTGTTGTCTGCCGGTTAGCCAGACGGCGGTAAATGTAAATTAATTTACGAACAGTTAAAACATTAACTATCACAAAAAATTAAAACCCAATGGATGTATATTTCCAGTCTTTATTTGCCGAACGTATTGGAGGACCTCTCTACGGCAAGTCAAATGAAATTTACAAATTTGAAAAAATCAAACGCGCAAAACGTCAGGCGATAGCGGATTTTCCGGATCGTGTTTTGCTTGATTTTGGCATAGGCGAAAACGATGCGATTGCGGATGCGGAAGTACGATCCGTAATGGCAACCGAAATCAATAAGCCGGAAAATCGCGGTTATGCGGATAATGGTTGTATTGAATTTAAGGAGGCGGTATCGCAATTTATGTTGCGTCAATTTAACGTCAAACTTGACGCCGCAACAGAAATCAATCATTGCATCGGTTCCAAACCTGCGCTTGCGATGTTGCCTTATGCTTTCATCAATCAAGGCGACATAACGCTTATGACGGTGCCGGGTTATCCTGTTGCCGGAACGCACACGAAGTATTGCGGCGGAACCGTCTATAATTTACCGCTCAAGCCGGAGAATAATTTTTACCCTGATTTTGAATCCGTGCCGGATACGATATTTCAAAAAACGAAGTTGTTAATTTTGAATTATCCAAATAGTCCTACGGGGCAAGTTGCGACGGTAGAATTTTATGAAAAAGTTGTTGAACTTGCGAACAAGTATAAGTTTGTCGTGGTGCAGGATGCGGCTCACGTAATGTTTACTTATCGCGGCAAGCCGTTGAGTTTTTTGCAAGTTGACGGCGCTCGCGAAGTCGGCGTTGAGGTTCATTCGTTGTCGAAGGGTTGGAATATGATTGGTTGGCGTATTGCGTGGGTTTGCGGTAATTCTTTGATCGTCCGTGCGTTTGCGGATATTAAGGACAACAGCGACAGCGGACAATTTCTCGCTATACAAAAAGCGGCTATTGCCGCCCTAAATAATCCAGAAATCCCAAATCAAACAAATCAAAAATATTACCGCCGTTTACAAAAATTAGTAAAAACTTTGCAAAATATAGGCTTCGAATGCGCCGTTCCAGGAGGCACGTATTTTTTGTACGTTAAAGCGCCAACTGGTATTGCGGGGGGACAAAAATTTGAATCCGCAGAAGACGTTAGCCAATACTTAATAAGAGAACACTCAATCTGTACTGTTCCGTGGGACAACGCCGGCGCTTTTTTACGATTTTCCGTTACATACGTCGCACAAGACGAAAAAGCCGAAGATAACTTAATGCAAAATTTAATTGAACGCCTAAACGGAATTAAATTTGAATTTAACTCGTAAATTTAAACGCCAACCGGTTGCGAAATTTAAGCAAAAGATTTTAGAGGTTAGGAGTTAGGCGATAGGAAGAAGTTTTTTAAATTAACTCATGTTACGCACCATGCGCAGGAGTAAGGCAAAAATATACACTACAACAAATATATGGTGCGTAAAAACACCGGAAAACGGCAAAAAGGGGAGTTTAGGCTAAATATTAGGCAACTATATTCGGACTGAATCTGACTGTCTGCGTAACATGAGTTATTAAAAAATACGTTAAGCAGTCAACCATGTTATAATCAGGTGAAATTTTTAGTTTTTTTGTGGGGGAGGGGGTGTTGTAAATTAATTTTGCAATAGTTAGAATGTCAACAATTGAGATTGATCTTAATGTTCGTTACAATTTGTCGAAAGACGTTTAAAAAAGTATGAGGTGTTTTGCACATTTATTGTAACAATAATTCAATGAAAATTATTTGAAAAGCAATTTAAATTGGAGAAGCTAGGACATGATAAACTTAAAAGATATCCTATCTAAAATTGTCGAAAATATTCGACTACCTTTGTTCATCGTGATAGTAACGCATACACTCGTAATGCTCGTTTAAACTTGAATATATTGAGCCTCACGAGATATTATCTGGAGTTGGTTTTGACTCCGTTGAGGATGCGATTGAGGGAATTCATTCATGACATATTCGTCATGAACGAACAGATACATTGGGCGAACCATACCTCGCACGGTAAAAATTGCCCTTTATTTTGTCGAGGATTCCTAAATTATTTGGAAAGTTTATTTACCCAAAGTGTAATTATTAGCAATCAGTAAAAGATGAAAAAATATCGTTCAAATTTAATTCAAACATTGATAATTTTTGTGATCGTTGTGTCGTTTTATGGAACGGCTCTTGCGGTTATAAACGAAATAGATACAGTACCAGTAGCAAGTCCTACTGCAAATGAATATTCGGAAATTATACCAGATTTTGGTAATGTAACCGAATTAAATATTGAGGTACCACCAATAGATGTAAAACTCGAAAGTAAAGAAAAAAAGTTTCTTCCGCCGATTTTTATAATACCAATTAAATCTTTCGGGAAAGACAAACCAATTTTTATCGTAAAGCCATGGATTGTTTTCGTCAATCGCGAAGGAGAAATTACATTGCCGGATGAATTAAAAGAAACTGATATCAAGATTCCTTCTGCAATCCATAGAGTTAAAGTAAATGAAAGCAAAACTGTTACCGCTTGGTTCAAAGTAGAATTTTTTCCCAAGAAAATATTCGACATTGCTAAAAGCAATATTCCAAAATCGTTAGCAACTTTTTGTGAAAAAAATGGAATTAGCGAAGCCAATATCCCGTATTGCGAATATCGTCCATTACCAATTGACGATGCGGTGTTTATTGTTAATGAAGTTCTTGAAAAAACCACCATGATGGGCGAATATAAGTTTACTAACGGAATAAAACGTGGATATAATGACGCAATAGTTTTTTTTGATAGTATTGACAAATTCAAAAAATTCTGTTCACCTGAAAAACCTGACGATGTTAAATGTTCTTTAGCATATCGTTACAGGGGTACAAGTAGTAGCGGCGGAACGTCAAAAAGTGAAATTACAATTAAACGGATACAAGACATTTTTAACAACTCTGAAAGTCACGGTGATGATATTGGTTTTACGGATAAGAATGGAACAGCATATGTGTTTCAAGAACATAAAAATAAAATCATATCTGACATGAAGGCAGATTATCGTCAAACGATAAACGCCGATAACCCCGCTGTCATTCCTTTTTTGATGCAAACTACTAATTTTGACCATTTTCTCACTATGGAGAATATCAATTGGACACAAGAACCGATACCATCAGATATAGAGCAACGTACAGTAAAATATCTAGAACCAATCTTGAAAACTATGCACAACGCAAGAAATGAACAGAAAATAACAGATGAAGAACAACAATTACTTGAAAGTATTTTGAAAACAATTTCAGATACAAAAGGGCTTAGCTATAAATCTGCGGCTACTGGCGTGGTAGATGGTGTTGCTCTTTCTGCCGCCCTATCCGCTCTATGGAGTAAAACAGAGACGAAGGCAAAACAAAATGAAGTATTGAACAAAATTTCTAAACAATCAGGAGTCGGCTTACAATATAGTGAGGAAAAGTCTGGTTTTGTCATGAAAAATATTAAAGCCTATAGACTTGCCCAAAAGGAATCTATTAACAACATTTTGCAAGAGATAACGCTATCTTTCAATAAAAAGCAATTCGGTTATGATGGCATTTATGATATTTCACTTACATTCACCATTGATACTCTTGAAAATATTCAATCATTGAAACAGCCACTGGAACCACATTGGGTAGAACGACTTAATAATATAGAAAAGGCAACAAAAATACTGTGGGATATAATTAAACCAGAAGATGAAAACCGCCAAAAATTATCGTATCCATCCAAACCATAGAAATCACCCTTAATTTGGGAATCTCAATAATTCAAATTTTGATAAAAAAATCTTTACAATGTTGTGAAGAATTGAATTTTTGGGATTTACCTATAACCTTAACCCCTTTATAGAAAAGGAAAAAAATGAAAAATATCATTATTTTGATGGCAATTACTATTGTCATACTTGCATCAACCAGTATGGTTTATGCTGGAACGGAAGAAAATCAACCTGATATTTATGAGTCGGTTGGTTCTCTTAGTTCATATGACCGTCTACACGATGAAGCTGTAGGAAGGTACAAAAAATTAAAGGCAGAAACCTTGAAAGAAATTCAGACAGATAGAGGTTTGAGTGCCATTGCCGATATACTGCAAAAGCACAAAGTGCAAAAAGAAAAGATCATTACTGATACGTTCAATAATTTTGTTACACAACGACGCAATGAATACTTTACCAAAACAAAATTGATAAAGTCAAGTATAGGACACGTTAATGCAAGACGTCAAGGTAATCCATTTAAAGGCGGTGAACGCCATTCCGATTATGTCCATGTTACTATTACTGCTGATAGTAATTGGCAACGTGATGGTGACCATAAAATCGTGGATATTTCTAAATACACAGGTTCTGGAGGAAGTGGATCAATGACCCCAAAATCACTACCCAATGGTTATTCCATTGAATGTACTGTCCGTGGACCTAGAGCTGGCGCTCCGAATTCGGCGCATTGTTGGTGGGATTTTAAACTGATTGTTCCTTATAAGCCAGCTAATGATACGGCGTTTAAGGATGCATTCGACAAAGATAAGTTACAATTTAAAACAAATTTGCGAGAGCGAATTGACAAAGAGTCTCTCTATTGAGTTATAAATTGGAAAAATGTGAATTTAGATTGATAGCAAGTCTTCCTCCATTAGAGACATATTGCGAAAATATAACATTAAATTTGCGCATGATCGCTAGTACCCAAGTCAAAGTATGGAAGCATCGGCAAGATTTATTCTTGTCGATGTTTCCAGTTTATCATAAATATCATAAATCACTAGTGTCCGGTTAAGACATTTAAAGTTTGTTGTATAGTTTTTGTTTTTTATTAGTTATGTAAAGATTTGACCTGCATCGATTTCAAATTGGTTCTTAACTTTGGGACGACTTAAAACAAAAGTTATGTATTTAATCACTAAAATTTTTAAAAATGAACTCAAACTGCCGTACTCGTTATACAAAACTCTACAGGTTTTAACAATAATACAATTTGAAAAAATCCTTATAATTCAAGTTCTCGATTTCAAAAATTACAAAAACAATAACATATAAAACCCATAACTAGCGTTATTTATTTAACTTACAACCGGACACTAGTGATCATAAATATAGAATACTAATAATAAAATAAAACGTTATTTAATAATTCTATCATAGTATTTTGTGTACCCACTAAAATGTATTTACTCAATCAATAGAGCAAATTTAACAGATAAACAAACCACAAAGAGAAATTTCAGGATAAAATTATGAGAGGTTTCTTTTAAAAAATTATATATTAACTCATGTTACGCACCATACGCAGGAGTAAGGCAAAAATTACACTAAAACAAGTATTTTGGCGTAAAAATGCCGGAAAATAGGTGGTTTAGGCTAAATATAATATATTATATTCGGACTGGATTTGATTGTTGCGTAACATGAGATATTAATTTTGAATGGATGGAAAAATTTTTTTCAGATCATTATTTATGCTAGTTACACTTAAAATTTTGGTTTTTACTTTTTGAATCAATTATAAATGGGTATCTCTAAAAATTCATTTTTTGTAAAAAGGTAGGCGGTGTTTCGTCGAAACGCCGCAAGGAGTTTATGATATCAATAAATTTTAATAATTCATAAAGCCTAAAAGATGGCTATTTTAGACGTGCGAAATATTAAAATTTATTGATGGTATAAAACGTAATACGGCGTTTCGGCGAAACGCCGCCTACCTAGACAAATGAATTTTTAGAGATGCCCAAATATAAAACATACTGGAAATTCAAACACGAAACATGATCCGTATATTTATAAAAATTGAATTTTAAAGTGTAATGAGTATATTAAACTAATTAACTATTAACATCAATAATAAATACAATGTCGCGATTTATTACAATTACTTTCACAATCATGGTAATTCTGTTTTTTACCATTTGCCTGCAATCTGTTAGTTTTGCTCAAGATTTAGATTGGAATGAAGTGAAAGAAAAAATTGATGAGGGATTGAATCTAAAAAAACAACAAAAAGAAGATCTTAATAATTTTGAAAAAAATATTAGAGAAGGGAATGAGCGTAATGCCGCTGAACGTGAACGAATTCTAATGAGAGAATCGGAATATAATGCAAGATATGAGAGCGATAGACAAGAATTCATGCGATGTAACGAAAATATACGAAAGGCAGCAGAAAAGATGCGTGAAAATATGTCTTCTTTAATGCAAAAATTAAGGAATGATAGCAGATCGCGTACAGATAAGTTTAGGGAAGTAGCAAACAAAAGGCGAGAATCTGTGTTAAAAGTAAACAAGGACATTCACGAAGCGACAATTAAGAAGATAATAGAAGAATGTGAAGCAATTATTAAAGAGGCACAGAACGCATTGAAAGAGGTGGACAATAAAGAACATGAGAAAAATAAAAACAATAAAGAGGGCAATAATGACAAGATAGAAAACAATTCTGCCCAACCACAAGAATCTGAGATGATATCGAGTGATCGAACAATACCTTCGTCAAAGTCAACGCCACCTGTTAATGTATCACAACCACAAGCATACAATACACAAATTGCTATAAAGGAGATGACGCTCGAAGACGTGCAAGCACATTTAGCAAAAACAAATAAAGATGCGGCGGAAATATTTGCTAAAATGTCCCCAGATGAACAAGCGAATTACGTAAAGTTTGCAAAGGGCATCGTTAATGGGGCATTAAACTTAGGTACAGAGTTGATTGATATGGTACTACATCCTATCGACACGGCAAAAGGAATTGCCGATGCAGTTATCCACCCTATCCAAACAATTACAGCAATTAAAGATGATGTTATGTCAAAACTTGAAACGTATGAAGGATGTGGTGAAATTGCATTTGATTTTGCTACTATATTTCTGGCAGTAACAAAATCAAGCAAGGTATTAAGTGTAGTTAAAAAAGTTAATAAAAAACAAATAGCTAATATTAGTACTACTTCAAATGGATTTAAGGGTTCACGCGGATTCGAACTTTATAATTCTCCACCGCAACCAGTAAGGAATACTGCGACAATTATTGGAAACCGAAAATATACAGGTCATGCTCTGGATCGCATGCAAAATAGAGGTATTATGCCATCTGTTATTGAAGAAACAATTGGTGTCGGGCAAAAATCAAAAGGAAATACACCTGGAACTGTTAAACATTACGATTCAAAAAATAAAATTTCAGTTATTCTCAATAAAAAAGGAGATGTAATTACTGTGTACTAATTATTTATATTAAAGAATATGGCAAAACAAATAGATTGGAACGGATTGGAAATAATAGACCTAAAAAATAAAATCCAGCATGTTCTTTGGCATGATTGGGATCCCATTGGAATAAATGATGATAATCGGGCATTAGGAGAATACGATTCTTATGTATCAGATATAGTTGTAATATTGTTTAACAGTACAGATATAACGACTGACCTTGATGCATATATTACATGGGTTGTTCATAATCACATGGGACTTTCTGAATACGAAAATTTTCACAAAAGCAATAACATCAGAGTTATAAAGAAAATATTAGAAATTTGGAATAATTTTAAAAGAGCAAATTGTGATTAAAAGTAAGTCATGCCAAATTATGGACTAATAAACATCGCCTCATAAAAAACAAAATTTAACTTCCTAAAAATACTAAAAAATAAAAAAGAAACAAAAAATAATTGTAACCGTTCACAGAAATTTGTTTATTAAATTACGTTTGGCAATTTTTGAGGGACAAGTGAGACCATTTTTTTATAACAAAAACTGTTATCTAGTTTTCTAAAAAACTACCCCCTATCCCCTGAAATCTATCGCTTAAATTTCCGTGAACGGTTACAAATAATCATTGTACAAAAAATAAAAAGCACAAGCGTTTGTGGGATGCCAATTAGCAAAACGCGCCGAACAAGTGTCTCACACACCCTTGCACTTGACCATTGCTAATACGATATTTATTGTAACGTTAATTTTAACAACTAACATTTGTCCATTTTTTTAGAAATAGGTATTGGTTAAATCATGCCGGAGCCGGTTAATCAGGAGTCGCCGAAGTCAGAGACTATAAAATTTTCGGAACAATTTCGCAGTATTGTCGGCAAGATACGCCAGCTCAGAGAGGAGATTGAAGCGCAAGCCGTGATAATTTTTCCGGAATATCAAATTGACTGGGCGCGGTTGCGTAAACTTTTTGAAGAAGACAAAATAACGGTTGCGTCGATGAAGTCTGATATTCTTAATGATGCGGCGGAGAACGGGTTTAATGTTGTGCATTTGCATTTTAGTTCGGGTGCGGCGATAAATGATCGGATTTCACATGCGATATTAGAGGCGGTTGCGGATGATTTGATTCCGCGCGGGAGTCGCGTATTGGTCTTATACAGTACGTTTGATCCATCGACGTTTGATTCTATTAGCGTGATAAATTTAGGCGAGCATCTTGAGCGTTTATCGGGGCGCGATCTGCGTCAACTTGAAACTAGCGTTCCGTTGAAGACGTTGAAAACTGTTGTTGATTTAGCGATAGATATTGGTTGGGAGGGGCGCGAGGGCAAGCCGATAGGTTGTTTATTTGTCGTCGGCGATACGAAGAAGGTTTATGCAATGAGTCATTCCGTCGGGTTTGATCCGGTGAAAGGTTATCAGCGCAAAGACAGAAATATTTTTGACGCTAAAGTACGCGAAGGCGTTAAGGAAATCGCACAACTAGACGGCGCTATTCTTGTGAGCGCCGATGGTATTGTGCATTCGTGTTGCAGGATGTTGCAAGGCGAAAAGAACACGACGATTTCTTTATCGCCAGGATTAGGAACAAGACATTGGGCGGCGGCGGCTATCACAAAAGTTACGTCGTCTATTGCCATCGCTATAAGTCAATCAAGCGGCACCGTAAGAATTTTCAGAAACGGCGAAGTCGCTTTAAGAATTGAAGCAAGACAAAGAAGACCGCTAGTTTGGAAAGACCTAGAAGCTGAATAAATAACCATAGGGCGTCTCTAAAAATTCATTTTTTTGTAAAAAGGTAGGCGATGTTTCGCCGAAACATCGCAATACGTGTGAAACGATTATTAAATTTTAATAATTCGCAAAGTCTAAAATATAATTATTTTAGCCCTAGTGAAGTAATAAAATTTATTAGCGCCCCAAAACGTAATGCGGCCCGAAATTAAACACTGAGCGAAACGCCGCCTACCTAGACAAATGAATTTTTAGAGACGCCCTACAAATTTATTTTTATTAACCACAGAGGACACAGAGAACGCAGAGGAAATTTTTAATTGGCGTCAAAACATTATTTAATATTATAATTGACTTTTTTGATTTAAAATATTTTTTAAAAAATTCTTCTCTGTGAACTCTGTGTTCTCGGCGGTTAAATAAAAAACTGTTTTTTAGAAGTTGCCAGGTGTTGTGAGTAGGAGATAGAGATAGGGATCGGGAGTAGTTTTTTAGAAGTTTACTATTAGGTTTATATTTTTGATATGAGATTTATTTCATGGAATGTTAATGGGTTGCGTGCATGTTTGAAGAAGGGTTTTTTGGATTCTGTTGGCGGTCTAGGGGCGGATATTATTTGCGTTCAAGAGACGAAGATGCAGCGGGGTCAGGCTGAGGTTGAGTTGGACGGGTATTTGCAATATTGGAATAGCGCAACGAAAAAGGGTTATTCTGGCACGGCGGTATTTTCGCGCGTTAAGCCGTTGGGGGCGAGTTATGGAATTGGAGTAAAGGAACATGATCAAGAAGGCAGAGTGATTACGTTAGAGTTTGCGGAGTTATTTTTGGTCAACGTTTATACGCCGAATGCGAGGCAAAATTTAGTTCGGCTTGATTATAGAATGTGTTGGGAGGATGTGTTTCGCGATTATTTATTGAAACTGGATCGGGTCAAGCCGGTGATCATTTGCGGCGATCTTAATGTCGCTCATAATGAGATAGATTTATGTCATCCTGAAAGTAATCATGGTAATCCAGGTTTTACCGACGACGAGCGCAACAAAATGACAAAATTATTGAAAGCGGGTTTTGTCGATGCGTTCAGATTTTTTTATCCAAACGACGCAGGCAAATATACGTGGTGGAGTTTCAGAAGCAATGCGAGAGCGAATAATACGGGGTGGCGAATAGATTATTTTATAGTTTCGCAATGTTTAACTGACAAAATTACGAATGCGTTAATTTATCCAGAAATTTATGGCAGTGATCATTGCCCAGTAGGTTTAGAAATAAATTTGCCCAAACTATAGGGCGACTTCTAAAAATTTATTCTTGTCAAAAAAAATTTTGCGGGACAGGGATTCGAACCCCGACTAAATGGTTCAGAGCCATTCGTGCTGCCTTTACACCATCCCGCAAAATAAAAAATATGCCGCTCTCATCAGCCGCCCCAAAAAACTAGGCGGACAACATTAAACGCAAATTCAAACGCTAACAATTTAAAATTTATTTGAAATCTAAAAGGCGATAATTTTACGTTGCAATTAAATTACGTCAAGACGCAAGGATCGCAACCGCTTTTTTGTTTGCCTTTCGGCAAAGTGCAGGCGGGACGCCCGCGATCCATTGGTCTCGCCTGCATTTTAGGATCGCAAGCATCATACCTGCATTTCAGGATCGCAGGCATTTCGTCTGGGATCCTTCAGATTCGCAGGCGAAACGCCTGCATCCCAGGATCGCGGGCGTCTCGCCTGCATGCGGTTGTACTCAACCGCTAATGAGAGAGGTTTAACATCTGGGCGTCTCTAAAAATTCATTTCTGTC
>JAISLW010000070.1 GCA_031277105.1 Planctomycetaceae bacterium
TTGATTAGTTTGTCGTGTTCTTTGGTTACTCGATACAATTCACTTTGCGCTTTGGTGAGAGCAATATGGTCGAGTGAATTTTTATGTTCCGAGCTGCCGATAGCGGCGTGTGCTTTTAATACGTCGCTTGCTTTTACTTCTTTGGCGATAATATCAATTTTCTTTTTGAGAAATTCGATTTCATCTTCCAAAAAAATGCCGTCGCGATCCGCAGCATTTGCAAATACGACAGACGACAAAAAAATCGCTAGTAATGTTAATGTTCTCATAATTAGGTTTCTAAAGGTTAAAGGTTAAAGGTTAAAAGTTGGAGGTTATACGATTCATTCTTGCATTTTGGCAATTTAGATCGTAAAAAACCTGCATTGCGATAGGCATACGTGCAACATGCAACGTACAATATTGAAACGGCGTTTAATTTGCGATTCGACTACGTATTGTACTTGAAATTCATTGACGTATGCAGCTCGTACTTGAATTTCAGCGATTTAAAAGCGTCAAAGCCTGCCGTCCGATAGCTAGCAGACGGAAATAAACGCAAATATAAATACAAATAGTTTAAAATTAATCAGACGTATTGATCGATCTAAAGATTCAATTTTGATTGTAAATGACGCAATTGATCCGTTTACGATCAAGCGATTCTTTTCCCTTGCGGGGTTAAGAAATTTTTCAAATAATTATTGTTACAAAAAATGAATTTTTAAACTGTTCTTACTTTACTTTTCGTTTATCGCCGTCTGCCTAGTTTTCGGACGGCATGCTTTTACGCTATTACATCGCTGACTTTCAAGTATGATACGTATAGAAAACGCCCCCGCCGCCAAAAACAAACAAGCATTCTACATCATTTAATTATTCATTTCAAGTAAGGTGAATAAAAGCGGAATTGCTGAATTTTGAACTGCTCGTATTTGAAATTTATGGTTTTTAAAATACATAACTAATTCGGGAAACTTCTAAAAAAACAGATTTATTTTTATTAACCACAGAGGACACAGAGAACACAGAGGAAATTTTAATTGGAATCGAAACATTATTAAATATTATAATTGACATTGGATATAAAATAATTTAAAAAATTTTCTTCTCTGTGTTCTCGGCGCTTAAATAAAAAACTGGTTATTAGAAGTTGCCTTAATTAAAAATTTTCTCTGTGTTCTCTGTGGTTAATAAAAATAAACTTGTGTTTTTTAGACGTTCCCTAATGAATTTTTAGATTCGCCTATTTGCTATTTTTGCGTATTCCCCCCTTTACAGTTATAGCGGATTGTTTACAATTTTGGGCTTGTTGACGGTATATTTGTAATATATCGTTGGGCGGTCAACTTGGACAAGATAATCGACTTTTTGTAATAAGCCGAGACTAGTTGACTAAAAATTAAACTGTTCCAATTTATCATAAATAAAAAACAGTATAACAAAACAAAAAATAAGGAAATTAAAATCATGTCAAAACCACAACACGGCAAAAAGAAAGCAAATCACGGAAAAAGACCCGCAAACTCAAAATTACGTAAATCAAAAAGACAAAAAGTTAAAACTTGATTTAAATAAAATTCAGATAACTATTCATTAGACGTAATTTTTTTAGGGAACTTTATTAACCACGGAGGACACAGAGAAAGTTTTTAATTGGGCGTCTCTAAAAATTCATTTGTTCTGATAGGCGGCGTTTCGCCCCGTGTTTAATTTTGTGCCGCATTACGGTTTATATCATCAATAAATTTTAATGCATTACACGTCAAAAATAAACATATTTTAGACGTGCGAAATATTAAAATGTATTGACGTCATAAACCGTAATGCGGCGTTTCGGCACGGTGTTTAATTTTTTTAGCCGCATTACCTGGACAAATGAATTTTTAGAGACGCCCGTTATTTATTATTTAATATTATAATTGCCTTTTGATTTAAAATAATTTTAGAAAATTTTATTCTCTGTGAACTCTGCATTCTCGTTGGTTAAATAAAAGGCCGGTTGTTAGAAGTTTCCTTAATTTTTTTCATATCTATTTTCAAATCTTATTGCTAAATAACTTTCATATCTTCTCATGTCCAATCTCCCCTCCGCAACCGCATTTTTTACGGCGCAGTCTTCTTCGTGCAGATGCACGCAATCAGGATAATGACAAAAATTTTCATAAGGTCGCAAATCACGGAAAAATCCCAAAACTTCCTCCGGCGTTATATCCCACAACATAAATTGTCTTATTCCAGGCGTGTCAACAACATAACCTCCGCCCGACAACTCCAATAACTCCGCAACCGACGTTGTATGCTTGCCCTTACGCATCGAGCTAAGCCCCGCAACCCTTAAACCTAACTCCGGATCAATCGCATTAAGCAACGACGACTTGCCAACGCCGCTTTGCCCCACAACCACACTCTCCTTACCCCGCAACCTAACACGCAACCTGTCAATCCCCAACCCGCTAACAACACTAGATAAAATTACCTCATAACCCATTTGCGCATAAACTCCGACAATAGATTGCAATTCAGCGCTATCCACAAGATCAATTTTGTTAATACAAATTACCGGTTTGATACCGGCTCTTTCAGACGTTATTAACATTCGGTCTATCAAATTTGGCTTAAATACAGGTTGCGCGGCGCTCGCAATAATTAACGCCTGATCGACATTCGACACAATAATATGCTTCCTGTGTTTGCTCTCCCTTGAAATTGCGCCGCGTCGCGGCTCAATTCGTTCAATCATGCCTTCGCCATAACCGCGTCCGCCTGTATAATTATCGTTACAATAATTAACCGGACGAAATAATACGCAATCGCCCGCTACTACCGGTTGACGTTCTTTAGTCGATAACGTTTTCAAAACGCGCCGCGTTACGCAACTAAAAATTCGACCGTCCGCAGATTGCACGTCTGAATTGACGCCATGCACGCGAATAACACGCCCCGAAATCGCTACGCCAAGATCAACTTCCGGCAAAACGCCAAAACCATGACTCTCAACCGCATCGCCAGTCAACAATTCGCCCACAACAGTACGCCGCCGCGATAGATCGCTCCTGCCGCCAATACGCTCAACATTAACATCGCTCTCCTCCTCAAAACCATGCTCAATAAAACGACGCGTCAAATCAGAATCACGCGTCCGCTCATTGCGATTACGACGAAACTCAACACGAACCTTTTTATTCTTGCCGCGTCCAGATTTCATAATTTTATTATTACGCTAAAGAGTTAGAGATTTAAATTCGGACTTCGGATTTGATGGGAAAGTTCTTTTAAACTATTCGTACTTGAGTTTGCGTTTACCTTCGCCTGCCTAGCTTTCGGACGGCAGGCTTTGACGCTTTTAAATCGCTGAATTTCAAGTACGAACTGTATACAATCGCTCACAAAAATTTTGTTCAGTTATATACGTATAGATAACTTTTTGAGGGACAGGAGGGACAATTAGGACAAGATGGACAATTTTTTTGGTTATAAAAAAATTGTCTCACTTGTCCCACCAGCCTCACTTGTCCATCAAGATTTGCCAAAAATAAACAAATTTCCGCGAACTGTTGTCGTAAATTAAAGTACGAACAGTTTAAAAAATGATCTGATTTTTTACCAGATAATTTATAACTTCATCAGCTAGTTCTTGAATATTTTTTTTGCCGTCTAAAATTATTTCTGGCTTTATTGGCGGTTCGTAAGGGTCGTCAATTCCGGTAAATCCTTTTAATTCGCCGGCGCGTGCTTTTTTGTACAATCCTTTCGGGTCGCGCTGTTCGCATATTTCAATTGGCGTATCAACAAATATTTCGACAAAATCGCAACTTGCCGACAACGACTTGCGCACGCGATCCCGATCAACTCTATACGGACTAATAAAAGCCGTAATCGCAATCAATCCCGCCTCCGCAAATAATCCCGCCACCGCGCCTACGCGCCGAATATTCTCCTCCCGATCCGAAGCCGAAAAACCAAGCCCAAAACGACGCGAAAACTCCTCGCTATGCTCGGCGCTCAAAATATTATAAGACGCATTCAAACCATGACGAACATTGTCCCCGTCAAGCACAAAACTACGCTTGCCCAATTGATATAACTTAAAATCAACCAAATTAGCAATCGTACTTTTGCCCGAAGCGCTAAGCCCCGTAAACCAAATCACGCTGCCTTTATTGCCGTTAAGCGCCTCCCGCTTGTCACGCGTTACTACATGTTCATGCCAATGAACCTCTACTCCAGACATCTTTTATAATCCTTTTTTTTTAAATTCGGAATTCGAAATTCGAAATTCGGAATTATTTTTTTTAATAACTATTCACAAAAAATTGTTTGTCAAAATTAGCGATTTTTGTAGGGACAAGTGGGACAAGAGGGACAATTTTTAAAAAAACTATTCCTCTATATTTTTAATTAAAAAAACACTGGGTATCTCTAAAAATTCAATTTTTTGCAAAAAGGTAGGCGATGTTTCGCCATTGTGTTTATTTTTTGGGTCGCAATAGAGTTTATGCTACCAATAAATTTTAATAATTCATAAAGTCTAAAATATGTTTATTTTAGACGTGTGACGTATTAAAATTATTGATGGTATAAACCGTAATGCGGCGTTTCGGCGAAACGCCGCCTACCTGGACAAATGAATTTTTAGAGATGCACTATTCACAAAAAATTGTTTGTCAAAATTAGCGATTTTTTAGGGACACGGGGGACACGGGGGACAAGAGGAACAATTTTTTAAAAACCTATTTCTCTATATTTTTTATTAAAAAACTACTCCCTATTCCCCCTACTCCCTATCCCCTACTCCCTATTCCCTACTCCCTATTCCCTACTCCCTATTCCCTACTCCCTATTCCCTACTAATGCTTCTGATAAAATTTTTGCCGTGCTTTGTCGCATGATTCTTGGATCGACTTCTTTTCCTTCTTGCAACGCTTTACGTACATCTTTGCCGGAGATGAAGACGGGTTTTTCGTCTTTGTGTTTATCCATTAAGTCAACTTTTCCGATAGATTCGTAATATGCTGCAAAACCTACATTTAGCGGTTTAATTTTTAGTTCTCCGTTTAGGTTGTTGAAAATTTCTTGCGCGTCGAAATCTCCCCAGATTGGCGAGCCGTCGTGATACGGAGCGTCTGCGTGTTTGCGTCCTATGATCAAATCTGTGAATCCGTAATTTTGTCGATAAATTGCGTGCATTACGGCTTCTTTTGGACCGGCGTAAAACATTTTGATGTCAAGTCCGATCAAGATTACGCGGTTGACAAGCGTGCATCCGATTTTATTCCAAAGTTCAACGTCCGCGTCGCCTACGCCTAGCATTTTATTGTCGATTAGCGCTTCATAAGTTTTCATTCGCACGTCGGCGTTTACGTCGTCTGATTTTGTTTCGCCAACTAGCGGATTCAAACATGCGCCCGCATGGAACCCGCGCCGCAATAAATCCTCAAGCCCATAAACCAACGCATACTCATGCGCCCGATGCAACGGATTACGCGTTTGAAAGGCGACGATACGATCCCAACCGATTCGGTCGAGCAATTGACGGCTTTCACGCGGCGTTAGGAGGTATTTATTGTAACGATAATTTTTCGGTTGCGGTAAAACTGTTATTTCGCCGCCGAGTAGATATGTTTTATTTTCGTCTTGTTTAAGAACCATATCGGCGCCGGGGTGATCTGTTCGGTCGGTCAAGTAAACGCTGCGGAGATATTTCAATTTATCCCAATAAAATACAGACGATACCAACAACGACGCAACAACGTCGCCCGAACTATTGACTATCGCAACCTCTTGACCAACCCGAATCTGTTCGCCGAGTTCTTTGGATACAGGCAACGAAAGCGGGATCGTCCATGCGTATTTTTTACCGTCTATTTCAATTACAGATTCCTCAAGAACCCTGTAAAATACAGACTCGTCCATCGGTCCCGAAAGCGGAGTAAGCCCGCCGTCGCCGAAACGATAAACTGTTGAAAGATCCGCGTCGCTCACCGGAACTTTGAGTAATTCTGCCGTTTTCGTTTTGAATAATTTTATTTCGTGTGGAAATAAAATTGTCTTGTTGACAAGTTTGCCAACGCCGCCGTGCGGTTCTATTTGACTCATATTTTTTGTTACAATAATGTTATTAAAGTTATTATTAAATTCAGTAATCATTCACAATATTAAATTTCAATTTTTACAATCTGTTTAATCCATGTAATCTGTGGACAAAAAAATTGATCCGCAAATTAAACAGTTTACAAAGATTATTTTAAATTTGAAATTAAAATCTTTAATTCCGAATTCCGAATTTATTTATGCAATCCGCATTCTGTTTTTTGTTTTCCTGCCCATCTTCCGGCGCGTTCGTCTTCTCCTGCTGTTGTCGGTCTGGTGCAAGGTTTACAGCCGATGCTTGTGTAACCTTGATCGTAAAGTTTGTTGTAAGGAATAGACTCATCGACAATTCTTTTCCATACGTCTTTATTTGTCCAGTTTGCAAGCGGCGCAATTTTGACTAATCCAAATTTTGCATCCCATCCTATAACCGGCGTATTCGCCCGCGTTGAACTTTGATCTCTGCGTAATCCTGAAATCCAAGCGTCATAGTCCGGCGCTATTGTTTCTAGCACTTTCACCTTCCGCTCATAACAACATTTGTCAGAATCGATTTCATACAACGCGCCGCCGTTGATCGTCTCAAATTCCGCAACAGAAATATCCGAAGAACGCCGCACAATACCAAGACCATATTTCGCATTCACCTGATCAAGCAATTCAAGCGTCTCCGAAAATTGGTAACCAGTGTCAAGATTAAATATCGGAATACGCAATTTCAACTTCGCAAGCATTGACAAAATAACGCAACCGCTATTACCCAACGCAGTCCCCATCGTCAATCGCGGCGAATACGTTTCATAAGCCCACCGCAATATAAACTCCGGCTCGCTACCAAATAACTCTTTATTCCAACGCTCAATAAAACTCAATTGCTCATCCGTAGGCAAACGCTTCGACATAACCATAAATTTTTTCAGTTAGGAAAAAAAATTTTAAAAAAGGGACAAGGAAGACAGGAAGGACATTAGGGACAAGGACAATTTCTGTTACAAAAAATGTTACAAAAAATATTTCCTTAATTTCAAATTCCAAATCTAAATTTCCGAATTTCAAATTTCTAATTCCGAATTTTAAATTCCGAATTATCGTCCTCTATTCCGTAAAATTCTATTAACGAATTGTCCGTTTAGATACTATAATCTTCGGGGAAAACGATTGAATTTTTTGGGACGACAAAAACAGAGTCGCCGTTTTGGAATTTATGCACCGCATATTTTTCGTGCGACATTTCGACAAAAATTTCGTTGTTTTCGATACTCGTTAGTTCGACTTTTACGATAGCGCCTGCGAGTTGAACTCTTTTTATTTTCGCCGGTAAACCTGCGTTGTCAATATTGTCCGGCACGAGTTCGATTTCATGCGGACGCACAAAAAACCTTTTCCTGTCATCAACATTTGCAATTATACCAGATTGTTCCAAGAAAACACGCCCCGACTCAATTCGACCGTGAAATAAATTTACATTGCCAAGAAAATCCATCACGAACTCGTTTTTTGGATTATGAAAAACTTCCGTCGGCGTTCCTTCTTGCTCGACGCGTCCCTTGTTCATGACAACAATACGATCCGCCAGTTCTAGCGCTTCCTCTTGATCGTGCGTTACAAAAATACTCGTCAACTTTATTTCGTCGTGCATCCGTCTTAACCAGCGGCGTAAATTTTGCCGTACCCGCGAATCCAGAGCGCCAAACGGCTCGTCTAATAATAAAAATTGCGGCTCGATAGCTAGCGCTCTCGCCAATGCTACGCGTTGACGTTGCCCGCCTGAAAGTTGATCGGGATAACGCAATTCCAATCCGTCAAGTTGCACAAGATGAATCAATTTCATCACCCGCTCGCGTATCGCCCTGCTCGATAAACGCTCCTTGCCGCGCCGGACTTTCAAACCAAACGCAATATTGCCATAAACCGTATGACGGCGGAATAAGGCATAATGCTGAAAAACAAATCCGACTCTACGCTCGCTCAAACGGTCGCCAACCACGCTTACGCCGCGAAACAAAATATCGGCGCCCGAAACAGATTCAAAACTCTCCAAACCCGCTATTATTCTCAACAACGTCGTTTTACCCGAACCCGACGGACCAAGCAATGCTACAAGATCGCCGTCCGGCGCCGTTAAATTGATATTTTCTAAAGCGACAAAACTACCAAATTTTTTTGTTATATTTCTTACTTCAACGCTCACGGCGTTTCTCCTTCCATTCAATAATACTTTTTATAATTAACGTAATTAATGCCAACGCCGCTAACAAAGTCGCCATTGCAAACGCCGACGCCCCAGCGGCATAGCCGTCGTAAACAGTCTGAATATAAAGCGGTATCGTATTCGTCTCGCCGCGAATATGACCCGAAACAACACTCACCGCGCCAAACTCGCCCATCGCACGGGCATTGCAAAGTATAACGCCATACAATAATCCCCATTTAATATTAGGAAACGTTACACGCCAAAAAATATCCCAACCGCCCGCCCCAAGCATCACCGCAGCCTCCTCTTCCAATACGCCCTGCTCTTGCATCAATGGAATTAGCTCGCGTACCACAAACGGAAATGTTACAAATATCGTAGCAAGAACAAGACCAGGCGTCGCAAATATTATCTTAATATTATGAGCCAATAACCACTCGCCAAAAAAAGTCTGACGACCAAATATTAAAACAAAAACCAATCCCGCTATCACAGGCGAAACCGCAAAAGGTAAATCAATCAACGTTATCAATATATTCTTGCCCCAAAACTCAAACTTCGTTATACACCAAGCCGCAACAACGCCAAATATAACATTCAACGGCACCGCTATCCCAGCCGTCAATAACGTCAACCTAATCGCCGACCAAGCATACTCGTCGTTAAAACTATTCAAATATACGGCAAATCCCTTGCGAAACGCTTCCACAAAAATCGCCGCAAGAGGCAACACAAGAAATAAACCCAAATAAAAAAACGTAAGCAATATTAAAATAACAGGCGCTATCTTACTCGTCATAATTAAAGGTAAAGGTTAGGTTTTTTAAATTCGGAATTCGGAATTCGGAATTCGGAATTAAAATTTTTAAGTTAAATTTTTAAGTTAAATTTGTCCCACTTGTCTCTCAAAAATAATCCTTGCAGAAGGAACGCAACCGTCTCTAAAAATAATCTGCGTAATCTGTGGAACGCTCTTTAATTCCGAATTCCGCATTTATTTAAATTTTCGTCCGTAAAATTGGAGTGAATTTATAATGAACATCAAGATAAATGACATAAATAATAACACGACCGAAATAGCGGTTGCTCCGGCATAATCAAACGCTTCAAGTTTAGCGACAATCAATAAAGGCGTAATTTCAGTTTTATACGCAAGATTGCCCGAAATAAATACGACCGAGCCGTATTCTCCGATTGCTCTTGCAAACGCTAAAGTGAATCCTGTTGCTAGCGACGGCATAAGCGATGGTAAAATTACCCGTGTGAAAGTTTGAAATTTAGTTGCGCCAAGCGACTCTGCCGCTTCTTCTAGTTCTTTGTCAATATCTTCCAATGCGGGCTGCAATGTTCTGACTACAAATGGCAAACCGATAAATGTCAATGCGACTAGCACGCCGAGTTGCGTATAAGCGATCTTGATTCCCGCTATTGACGCAACGCTGCCGACCCAACCGTTTTTTGCACAAATTGCCGTCAACGCAATTCCCGAAACTGCCGTAGGCATCGCAAAAGGTAAATCAACTATCGCATCAATTAAACGACGGCACGGAAATTTATAACGAACCAACGACCACGCAACTATAAAGCCAAATATCGCATTGATAACAGCGGCAAGAAACGAAGCGCCCATCGTCAACTTATACGAAGCGACGACTTGAGGCGACGCAACCGTCTTGATAAACTCCGCCCAAGTCAACGAAGCCGCACGCACCATCAATAACGAAAGCGGTATCAAAACCAATAAACTAATATAAGCCGTCGTAAAACCAAACGTCAAACCAAAACCAGGTAACACATTATGTTGTTTAGGATTTCGCATAAGTAATCGTAAAATTTTATTTATAACTATTTTGTTAAAATATGTACCCCTTCGCGAAAATTTAAACAATCGGTTTTATGGGGTAGGGAAGGTTAGTGTGTAAGGAATAAGGAGTAGTTTTTTAGAAAACCGGATAACAATTTTTTGTTACAAAAAATTGAGAAGGAACTTAACCGTTGCGACTGCAAGACGCCAACGACAATCAATAAAGCGGTAGAGATCAAAACCTCCATCACTAGCGGTTGAGTACAACCGATGCAGGCGGGACGCCCGCGATCCTTCTGACGATTTTTTGTAACAAAAAATCGTCTCATTTGTCCCATCTGTTCCTCTTGTTCCTTTTGTCCCTCAAAAAAATTATCAATACGTATTTTGTTAAACGTATCTCGTGAACGGTTACAAAAATATTTTTATCTGCGTAATCTGTGGATCGTTTAAAAAATGATCCACAGATTAAACGGCAGATTTTTTAATTCAGAATTACGAATTACGAATTCAGAATTCAGAATTACGAAATTTCTTTATTTACTTTCTTACGTTAATTTGGTCAAAAACTCCGCCGTCAGAAAAATGTTTCTTTTGTGCGGCTTTCCAACCACCGAAAACGTCGTCGATAGAAAATAATTTTACGTCTGCAAAATTATTCTCATATTTTTTCAAAATCTCTTTATTTCGCGGTCGGTAGTAATTTTTTGCGGCGAGTTCTTGTCCGACGTCTGAATAAAGATATTTGAGATATTCTTCAGCGACTTTACGCGTTCCGTGTTTGTCAACAACCTTGTCAACAATCGCAACCGGCGGCTCGGCAAGAATACTGATAGGCGGAACGACTATTTCATATTTATCTTTACCGTATTCTCTGATAGCGAGAAATGCTTCGTTTTCCCAGTTTAGCAAAACGTCGCCGATTTCGCGTTGTACGAATGTTTGCGTTGAACCGCGAGCGCCGGAGTCAAGCACCGGAACATGTTTGTATAACTCTGCGGTGAAAGCCTGCGCCTTCTTTTGCGCCGCCGCGACTTCTTTAGCATAAGCGGGATCGTTTAACTTTTTCAAATCGCCGAGTTCCTTTTGAAGAATATATCCCCAACCTGCAAGATAACTCCATCGCGCAACGCCGGACGTTTTAGGATGTGCCGCAATAACTTCTACGCCAGGTTTAAGCAAGTCGTCCCACGTCTTGATTTTTTTCGGGTTGCCTTTGCGGACAAGAAACACAACCGTCGATGTATAAGGCGCGCTATTATCGGGAAGTTTCTTTTGCCAATCCGGCGCCAGCAATTGCCCTTTTTCTACAATATTGTCAATATCAAACGCAAGAGCAAGCGTTACTACATCCGCTTCAAGCCCTTCAAACACTGCGCGAGCCTGCTTTCCGCTGCCGCCGTGCGATTGTTTAATTTGGACGCTATCACCGGTCTTTGCCTTGTAGTATTTGGCGAAAGACTTATTGAATTGTTCGTAAAGTTCGCGAGTCGGATCATACGAAACGTTCAACAACACGTAATTTTCAGCATAAACTGCAACAACTGTAAACAAAATTACTGTTGCAAATAATGCTTGCAAGATTTTTTTGGTCATGTTAATTTCTCCTTAATTTGGTTAATGACCTTCTTAAATAGTTCGTACTTAAAATTTGCGATTACCGCAGTATAACTAACTAGCGGATGCGGCTTTTACGCTTTTATCACGCTAAAATTAAAGTACGATCCGCATAAACTACGCACACTCAAAAATTCGATTACCGCCGTTTTTTGTTTTCGATAATTGTAATTGTGATTAGTTTAATTTCGGGTTACGCCCGAAGGCGACGTTTAGACAAGTTTGCAATATCCATGCCGAAAAATAAAAGAGAACAAAATTAAATGATAAAGATTATCTCTTAAAATATACAAAACAAACGCAAATCTCTAATAATTTAATTTTTATTAACCATAAAGAACGTTGTTAAAACATAGAATATTGATAGAAATTTTAAAATTTTATTATCCATCATATTTCACGGCTCATTTTTATTTTAGTTGTAATATTTATCAAAGCCCCCGTGATATTTCACGGCAGCCGTCAAATATCACGGGAAAGTTTTTTAAATTCGGAATTAAATATTGGCAATTTCTAATAACCAGTTTTTTATTTATTAAGCGCCGAGAACGCAGAGTTCACAGAGAATAATTTTTTGTAACCGTTCACTGAAAGTTAAGCGCTAGATTTTAGGGGATAGCGTGTAGAGCGTATCTGGACAATTTTCGTAACAATAAATATTTGTCCCGTTAGGGACAACATGTTGGTAGAAAAAAGTTATACGCGAATTTTAGCGTCCCATTAGGGACGCAATGAGGGTTAATGTTGTTTTTACATGTTGTTCCTAGCGGGACAGGTGGGACAAATATTTATTGTTACAATAAATCTAGCGCCTACGCCATGATACCCTAAAACTCTATGTTTCTAAAATCTCGTGAACGGTTACGAATTTTTAGAGAAACTCCTCTGTGTTCTCTATGGTTAATAAAAATAAATTTGGGGTTTTTAGAAATTCCATATTTTGATTTCAGAATAGTCGATTAAATTTGTCCCTCCAGTCCCACTTGTCTCATTTGCCTTTAAAAAAATAATTTTTCTCATCTGCGTAATTTGTGGGTTGAGTTCGAGTATGATATTTATATTTTGCAATTTACGGGCGTTTTAACTTCTACGAATCGTATTATATTTTTGCGTTGTTTTTGGGTTAAAATTTGGATACGATCCGTAGAAGCGGCAACAGTAAACTTATTCGTATTTTTTCGAGAAGTAAACGTCTTTTTTGTTTACGTCGATACCTGGGTCTCCTTCTTGCCAATTTGCCGGACAAACTTCACCGCGTTTCTCATAGAACAATAATGCTTTTACCGTTCTCAACTCTTCATCAACGTTACGTCCAATTGGTTGTGCGTTGACCGTTTCGTGCATAATTATTCCGTCTTTGTTAATCAGGAAAATTCCTCGCAACGCAGCGCCGTCGTCGCCTAAAACGCCATAAGACTCAACTATGGAACGTTTGACGTCGGCAAGCAACGGATATTGCATGCCTTTGATGCCGCCTTCTTTTCGCTCTACATTTGTCCACGCAAAATGCGTAAAATGACTATCAACCGAACAGCCAAGTATCTGGACATTCAGTTTATCAAATTCCGGCACCGCATCCGAAAATGCAATTATCTCTGTCGGACAAACAAAAGTAAAATCCAACGGATAAAAGAAAAGTAAAACATACTTCCCGCGATAATCCGTTAATGAAATCTCCTTAAAAGTACCATTAGGCATTAAAGCCCAAGTCTTAAAATTCGGCGCAGGTTTTGTAACAAGAACTGACATAAATCTCTCCTCAATTTAATTGTTAATTGTTAATATCATAGTAAGATTGCAACAAAACAATCTCACAAAATGTCACTGAATCACACGACCCAAACATGACATGAAACAAAAAATTGTACTCGCATAAAATAAAAAAACAAGCAAGAGGGAAATTTAATTCGGAATGCGAAATTAGAAATTCCACCGGTTAAGCGTATCTCACTCTTTGTGTTTTTTTATGTATAATGATTTGCTTGACGGTAGATTTCGCTTGCGTTACATCTACGGGCGTATCTAAAAATAGTAACCGTTTACGGAAATTTTAATCGATGGATTTCGGGGTTAGGGAGTAGATTATTAGAAAACTAAATAACAATTTTTTGTTACAAAAAAATTGTCCTTCCTGTCCCACTTATCCCTAAAAAATTTTATTGAAATATTACGAGAATTGGAGATTTAATTTTATATGGAAAATGCTTTTTCTGTTGATGTTGAGGATTATTATCAGGTTGCTGCGTTTTCGGGTGTTATATCGTATTCGGATTGGGGCGATTGGGAGTCGCGTGTGGTATTGAATACTTATCGGATGCTTGAGATACTTGATTTGGCGGTTGAGCCGGTGTCGGCGACGTTTTTTGTTCTTGGTTGGGTGGCGGAACGTTTTCCTAAACTTGTGCCGGAGATAGTTTCGCGCGGGCATGAGATTGCGTCTCATGGTTTTTGTCATAAATTAGTTTACGAGCAAAGCGAAAACGAGTTTCGTGAAGACGTGATTCGCACGCGTCAAATATTGCGTAGTCAATCGGGTCAAGATGTAATTGGTTTTCGTGCGCCGAGTTTTTCTATTGTCAAGCGTACATCTTGGGCTCATGATGTTTTGGCGGAAGCGGGATACAAATATGACAGTAGCGTTTTTCCGATCCATCACGATTTGCACGGCAACCCCGATGCGCCGCGCGAAATACATAATATCACGACGGCGAATGGACTAATAAGAGAATTTCCGCCTGCCGTAATAAGATTGTTTGGGCAAAATTTACCTGTAGGCGGCGGCGGTTATTTTAGATTTCTACCATATTGCGCAACAAAAATGTGTTTACTATCCATAAATAAAAAAAATATGCCGTTTGTTTTTTATATTCATCCTTGGGAAACGGACCCCGAACAACCGCGAATACCAAACGCACCTCTAAAAAGCAGATTCAGACATTACATTAACCTAAAACACACAACAAAAAAATTAAAAAAATTACTAAAAGATTTCAAATTCACAACCATAAAAAACGTCCTCGAAAATAAACAAGGAAAATTCTAAAAATAAAAACATTTGTCAATTATATTTTTTTTCGTTTTAATTCTGCGAGTTTTTTTGCGGTTCTGAATGCTTCTAGCATGCTGTTTGTTTCGGCGATTCCTTGCCATGCTTTGTCAAATGCCGTTCCATGAGCGACGCTAGTTCTAATAATCGGCAAGCCCAACGTTACATTAACCGCCCGATGCATTCCCAATAACTTCAACGCAATATGACCTTGATCGTGAAACATCGCAACCACGGCGTCATACTTGCCGTCTCTTGCGTCAATCATAATAGTATCCGCCGGCGCAACATCACAAACCTCAATTCCGCTTCTTCGCGCCATTTCTATCGCCGGATAAATTATCGTCTGTTCTTCTTTGCCAAATAAACCTCCCTCGCCCGCATGAGGATTCAACGAGCACACGCCGACGACAGGTTTACGCCCCGTAACGCCGCCCATAAACTCATACGCTAACCTAATCCGCGAATACACAGAATCAACAGTTATCAAATGAAAAATATCCCGCATCGCAACATGAAGCGTAACATGAACAACCGCTAAACCATCTCTTGAACTAATACCATCGCCCGCCGGAAGATAAAGCATCATCGCATAATCATTGATAAAACCGCAACGCTCCGCCAAAATCTCCGTATGACCCGGATAATTATAACCCGCAAGATTAAGCGACCCCTTGTGAATCGGCGCCGTTACAACCGCCTCAATCTCGCCATACAACGCCGCAGTAATCGCAAAATTTATCGACCTATACGCCGCAACCCCAGCACGACCGTCAATCGTCGCAGGTAAAACGCCCAAAACGGAATCATCCACACAATTTATACAAGGTATAACATCGCCCGAAATACCAACACAATCACTAACTCCATTAACATCAATAACATCACTCTTCACGCCAAGCAACCTAACCGCCCGACGCAATATCCCCGAATGACCAAACACAACCCCGCAATTGCCAAACTCGCTAACAATACTTGACCAAGCGCCAACTATCACCTCAGCGCCAATACCCGCAACATCGCCTAATGTTATACCAATCATTTTAAACTCTCCAATTTGAATTTTCATTTGCCGCCAACTGACTAATTTTCGCACGGCAAATTTTGACGCTTTTAAACTGCTAAATTGAAAATACGAACAGAGCAGGTATAAATTGGCGTCGAAACATTATTTAATATTATAATTGACTTTATTGATTTAAAATATTTCTAAAAAATTTATTCTTTGTGTTCATGGCGTTAAAATAAAAAGCTGTTTTAAAAAATTTCTTAAATTAAAAACGACAAAAAAACAACAGAATAGATCAAAATTTACCGATAATACTAATTGTATGTTTTTTGTTGCCCGTAATCGATGATATTTTTTATACCAATCTTACTTGAAATTTAGTGATTTAAAATCGTAAAAGGCAGGCGCCGGTAAATGTAAATTAAAGTACGATCAGTTTATAATATTCCGTAATAAATATAATTTCTATGAGTTTGTGCTTGTTGCAAGAATTATTATCTTTTGGTTCAAAATGTAAACGGGCGGGTAAATCGTCAAATAAAAGTTCGCACAAATTATCGACTAAAAAATTGGCGGCGGACTATTATATTTATTTTGCTCGTAAAAATATTGATCTTAAAATATTTCACGATTTATTTTTTGAGGGCGTGTTGTTGCGGTTAATTTTTGTTGCGGTTATTTTATTTTTTTGTTGTTCTTGCGGCGACGTTTGGGCAATGTTTTATAACGGCGGCAATAACGGCGTAGGCGACAACGGCGCATATTTTGACGAATATAATTTTGACAATTTTACAAGCAAGCGTAATTTTGAGGATAAATATTCGGGTAAATTAGTTTATGGCAAGCGGGCGTTTTTTGATCGTTTATCGGTAGGCGGTATTGAGGTTGGTTTGTTGCGGTCGGGTTCAAATTATGCCGTTGATTTAGGCGGTTCAAATTTATCTATGTTTGAGTTGACTTCGTTGTCGGTAGCGTCCGAGCCGCAACAGACGGCGGCGTTTTACAATTCGAATAATTATCGTTACATAAATTATGATCCGCAACGTCATTCGTCCTTATCCGTAAATCATGCAACAAACAATCCAGCGGCGCTAAATCATGCGGCAGTAAATCCTGCGGCGGCGAATCCTGCGTCTGTAAATTCTGCGTCGTGTAATTTATTTTCTTGTGATATGTTTGGCGTTTCGTCGTCGTCAGGCGGGCGCGGTAAATTTTTTCGGCGGCGCGGTTGTTTTTCGGGTTATTTTAGCGGTCGTTTTCCGCGTATGTGTTCTGATTTTCGCAATTTTAATAGTTGTGATTCTTTGGGTAATTTATTTGTTGCTTTTAGTGGCGCTGCGCTTTTGGCGAATACGGCGATGGATGTAAATTTTAATAATTGGTTTAACAAAAATATTGTAAAATCGGGTGTAGGCGAAAAGTATCTTGATGATTTTAGCGCTTTTTCTAAGGGTTTTGGCGAATTGCATACTATTTTATTTTTTGCGTTATCGGCGGCGGGGTACAGGTACAGTAACAGATTTTTTCCGTATTTCGGTCAACAATCGCACGAACCAAAACAATCTGATTTCGGTTATTATGCGACGATGGTTGTGCGGAGTTATCTTGTGGGTGTTCCGGTAAATTTGTTAGGGCAACTTTTTATTGGCGCCGGACGACCGAGTAGTGAAACGTCGCATTGGTTTAAGGGAAAATATAATGGACTAAGTGGACATGCGTTTGTAGGAGCAACGCCTTTTATTGTTGCGGCGCAAATGACGGATAATTTATGGTTCAAATGTATTTTTTATATCTGTTCCACTTTCACTGGCGCAAGTAGAATTTATGAAGACTCTCATTATTTATCGCAAGCATTATTAGGATGGTATATTGCATATTTATCAGTCAGAGCGATTTCAAAAACAGAAGGCAAAAAAATCACGCGAGGATTGACAATTTTCCCTATCATAGAAAAAGAAAAAGCCGGATTAGGAATAATATTCAAATACTAAATAACAACTCTAAAAAACAGTTTTTTATTTAACTGCCGAGAACACAGAGTTCACAGAGAATAATTTTTTTAAAATATTTTAAATCAAAATGTCAATTATAATATTAAATAATAATGTTTTGACGCCAATTAAAAATTTCCTCTGTGTCCTCTGTGGTTAATAAAAATAAATTTATGTTTTTTAGAATGTTACTATAACTTATTGTTTTTTTTAGCCAGCCATTCTTTATCTAATTCATCAAACGATATAATATTATTGTTTTTATCAAAAAATTTGTTTTTATCAAAATCAAATTTACATAGAAATTCTCCTGTTTGATAATCACGAATAGTTCCGTCAATATCATTAAAAAACATAATTTCATTAGTTTCTGGATCACGAATAACATGATCTATCGCATCAAAAATTAAAGCGCGTTCTCCTCGTAAAGCACATCGTAACACAAGAAAAAGAAATCCACCAATAGAAAATATCGCACTTAAAACTAATAAAGAGCCTAGATATACTAGATAATTACAATCAGGAATCTTTTGCCCTATCATACTTAAAAACATACCAACAGGAAAAGCAATCCATGCAAATTTTATAAATGGATGTAGGTCTGGCATATATATTGGGGTATCTCTAAAAATTCTTTTTTTGGGGATACTTGACGTGTGCTTAAAAATTTTTTTATTATAATGTTTAATATAGTGAATTTTATTTTTTTGTTTTTGCTATATTTTTTTTACGATTATTATTTCCTTAACCCTTTAACATAAATATAAATTTATGGGTCAATTTTCTTTTTTAGGCTTGAAGATCAAATAGACAAATTACGTGCTATCAATGATTTTTTATATCGGGTATCTCTAAAAATTCATTATTGGGGAGAAACGATCAATCATTCGATGTTCTTTAAAATTAAATCAAATGAATTTTTAAAGACGTCCTTGATTAGTATAATTAAATTCCTCAAATAAAACAATATCAAAAATTATCAAATTTACAAAAAAAATATTACAAAATTCAATAAAAATTTCTAAAATAAAAAAACTTAAACAACAAAACAATTTTTTAGAGATGCCCCAATATAATAATATATTATGAACATTATTGATAATATACCGCCGATTGTAAATGAGTATCTTAACGAAGTAAAGATCGTTATGGAATCGAAATCTTTTTTATCTGGCGTTAATGAGCCTGTATCAATCTGTATTGCATGTGGTGATGGAGAACAATTGTATCAATGCCAAATAAAATCATTGGTCGATTTTTTTTACTGCATTGATATAAATAATTCTATTACAGCGTACACTAGATTGGAAGAATATATTATTGAACCAATTAGTAGTGCGTATGTATATCTAGGAAACTATACGCCAATTTATACTAAGAGGTCCATTTCAAATTTTTGCGAATCAATTATCAAATCCACAGTAGAAAATCCTAATTTATCATCTTTCCTGAAATATATATCTAATAGTCGAACATTTGATGATAACCAATTATTTTCGCTTCACAATCATGTAGTTTCGGCAATTTCACGCCATGTAGGTGTAATAATTGATGCTCGTATTTTAACTTTGAGTAAGAGGTTGGTTCCTATTGAACTATTGTTAGAAGCATACCGAGCTGGTTTGTACCCGTTTGGATGGGATTTTACCGAACGTTCTCTGTACTGTTTAAATCCGCATCATTAAACAAATAACCAAGAATTAAGCACAATTGCTTGAAGCGGTTCGGTGAGATGTGGTCTGAAAAAACTGGATAAGAGAGAGGGGAATAAGGTATATTTTTGTTACGATAAATGATTGTTCTCAAGTGGATTTTCCACCACATATAAAATTGCAACAATCAACAATCTCTTGTTCGATTAAACAGATGATACTCATATCGGCGTCTCGCAG
>JAISLW010000118.1 GCA_031277105.1 Planctomycetaceae bacterium
ACGCCCGCGATCCGTTGGTCTCGCCTGCATTCCAGGATCGCAGGCGGGATGTCCGCGATCCGTTGGTCTGTGATTCGCTTTAAAAGCGATCTTGATTTTTATACTAATCACACAAATCACAATAATCACACAAATCATAGTTCAGACAAATTGCAGACGAGACGCCCTATAATATTAAATGACGTTTTGTTGCCAATTGGGTATCTCTAAAAATTCATTTTTTTACAAAAAGGTAGGCGATGTTTCGCCACTGTGTTTATTTTTTGGGTCGCAATGAAGTTTATGATACCAATAAATTTTAATAATTCATAAAGCCTAAAATATGTTTGTTTTAGACGTGCGAAATATTAAAATTTATTGATGACGTAAACCGTAATGCGGCGTTTCGGCGAAACGCCGCCTACCTGGACAAATGAATTTTTAGAGATGCCCAATTAAAAATTTTCTTTGCGTTCTCGCGGTTAATAAAAATAAATTTGCGGTTTTTAGAAGTTGTCTCTAGCGGAATAGAATAGGACAAATATTTATTGTAACAATAAATCTATCGTCTATCACTTATCCCCTAAAACACTACGTTTCTAAAATTTTCGTGAACGGTTACCAAGATTTCTTCTGTTGTTCTTTGCGTTTTATAAAAGATAAATTGCGTTTTTTGGAGTTACCTATTGAAAATTTTGTCGTATGCGGCAAAAATATAGGCTCATTTTTATTTTAAACTGTTCTACTTTAATTTTTGTTTACCTCCGTCCGGCTTGTTTTCGGATGGCGGTTTTTGACGTTTTTACATTGATGAATTTAAAGTGCGAGCAGTATAAATTGTTCACAATTAACCAATAATTCAATGCCAACCCAAACAGAAAACGCTTATCTAATCCGAATCCAAAACGGCGATCAAAAGGATATTATTACCTTTACCTCCGATAACGAAATAACTATTGGACGCGCTTCCGAAAATAGAATATCACTTCTCGATGACAGATGCAGCCGATTTCACGCAAAGATATATTTTGATTCCGATAAATGGATTCTCCAAGACCTCAATAGCCGTAACGGTACATTTGTCGATGACAAACCTGTTTTGCCCGATTCTTGTTGCGAACTACAGCACAATAGTTTAATTGTAATCGGTCATACTACTCTTAAATTCGGTAACGGCGTTCACGAAAACTCCGATACGGTTGCTATTGGCGGTATGCTGGACGACGATGAAATTCACTCCGGCATTTTTGGTATTACCGGCGAAACTCTCCGCGCTCCCGACGCCGGCAACGAAACCGCAACCGGTATCCTACGCCGCACCGCCCAAACTTCGCTGCTAAAAACAGATACCGAAGATAAACAATCAACGCAAATTACTACGCGCAGCGGTCACGGTCCTGTTGAACTATGCAGACTCGCTTACCAACTCGGTAAAGCAGGCGAGATAAATCAAATTGCTCGTACCGCTATCGAAGGTTTGCTCAAAGCAACCGGCGCCGACGGCGCAGGATTATGGCTGTTCCCGTATAACTTGAAATCAACGCAAAACGCTTCCGACATCAGACTCGTCGCAAACGCTACGCTCGAAAATTTACAGTACAACGTAATCACAGAATCTATTGTCAGCACAATATTCGATAAAAAAGAAGCGTGCCTATTTCACGAACCCGACATCGGTTCAAAAACCGGATCAAAAACACAACAACGCGAAGGAAGCGTAAACACGTTAGTTGCGCCAATCAGATTTCAAAACGGTATTCAAGGCTTGATTCACCTTTACACGGTTAAAGAGAATAAACAATTCGACGACGCAGATTTGCAATATACTCTTGCCGTCGCCGATACGCTCGGAGTCGCTTTGGCAAACATGAATAAACAAAAAGAACTCGCCGCCAACTTAACCCAAGCCCGCAAAGAAAACAATAATTTACGCGAAATGTTGCAGATGAACAGCGAAATAATCGGAAAAAGCGACGCTATGAATCAGGTAAATAATTTAATTGTGCGGGCGGCGGCGGGAAAAGCTACCGTTTTAATACGCGGAGAAAGCGGCGTAGGGAAAGAACTTATAGCAAGAGCGATACATCTTGCAAGTCCGCGCAAAGCGAAGCCGTTGATTTGTATGAATTGTGCGGCAATTTCAGAAAATCTGCTTGAAAGCGAATTATTCGGACATGAGAAGGGCGCTTTTACGGGAGCAACTGACAGGAAAATAGGAAAATTTGAAGCGGCGAATACAGGGACGCTTTTTTTGGACGAAATTGGAGAAATGAGTTCGTCGTTACAAGTAAAATTTTTACGCGTGCTTGAAGGTAGTTCGTTTGAACGCGTCGGCGGAAATTCTACAATTACTGTTGACGTGAGAGTTCTAGCGGCAACAAATCGCGACTTAGAAAAGGAAGTTTCGGAAGGAAGGTTTAGACATGATTTATTTTTCAGGTTGAGGGTATTGGAAATTATTGTGCCGCCGTTGCGGAAAAGGGCGGATGATATTCCGTTGCTGGCGGAGTATTTTTTGGATAGATATTGTAAGGAAACGGGGAGACGTTATGACGGGTTTGATCCGGACGCAATGAGAGTTTTGCTAAATTATAGATGGCCAGGAAATATACGTGAATTAAAAAATGTAATTGAGAGAGCGGTCGTTTTAGGAAACGGACAATATATACAAGAACAAGATTTATTACTCTCAACTCTAAACACAACAGGCGAATCAGGCATAAGACAAGGCGACGAACCGCAAGACGTTTTTATTCCGTTATCATTGGAAGATATGGAAAGAAACCACATCTTAAGAACGCTAGAACACCTACAATGGAACAAAAGCCTAGTCGCAAAACAACTAGGAATCGAAAGAACAACACTAGACCGAAAAATAAAAAGATACGGATTAGAAAAATAAAAAACTATACGTATCGTACTTGATATTTATTGATGTAAAAGCGTAAAAACCTGCCGCCCGATAGATAGGCAACAACAACGCTAAACGCAAATTAAAACGCTAACAGTTTAAAAAATACGTCTAATTTTTATGATTTATCTTTACGCATTTACTACGCCTGGGATTCCTGAAAACAACGGCTATCTAAAAATCGGCGAAACCAGAGGCAACGTCGATAAAAGAATCAAAGAACAAGGTCATACGTTGAATACGCCGGTTGTTAAAGTTTGGCAAGCCGCTATAAATACTGAACGCTCGCATATCGATAAACGCATTCATCTATACATGCGAGAACACGGCTTCGATAATCCAAAATTCAAAGACACAGGAGAATACACCGAACTCGTTAAATGTACCGTTAGCGATTTAGAAGCAATATTCGCCGTTATAAAAAAACAAATTGACAACGAAGAACAACAACGCGAAGAAGTCGGAAAACAATTTTATCT
>JAISLW010000167.1 GCA_031277105.1 Planctomycetaceae bacterium
TAACGCAAAATGTCCTGCCCCTAGCGGGGCAGAGTTTTGTATGGATTTTTAACCGCAGGTCAAAGACCTGCGGTTATGAAAATTCCGTCCCTATCGGGACGAAGACAAAACAACGAAAATTCCATCACTATCGGGACGAAGACAAAACAACGAAAACATACATTAAATAACTCACGTTACACAGGCGGTCAAATTCAGTCCTAATATAGTTACTATTTTTTGCCTTGTTTCTGCGTATGATGCGTAACATGAGTTAATAATTATTTTATACGTAATGCGGCGTTTCGGCACAGTGTTTAATTTTTTTAGCCGCCTATCTGGACAAATGAATTTTTAAAGACGCCCAATAGTATATTCAATAGAATAGTATATTCAATAGAGGGAAATTCTAAAAAACTTTTTGATTTATTTTTATTAACCACAGTGAACACAGAGAACACAGAGGAAATTTTTAATTGGAATCGAAACATTATTTAATATTATAATTGACGTTGGATATAAAATAATTTTTAAAAATTTTCTTCTCTGTGAACTCTGTGTTCTCGGCGGTTAAATAAAAAACTATCCTCTACCTCATTCTTTTTGTAGAGGTTATTTTTTTTAATATAATTTAGGGTTTCTTTTGTGATTTGGAATCTTGGCGGGATGTTGTTTTCTATCATGTTTCTTATTTTTGATGAGGCGAGGTCGATGATTGGCATGTTTACGGTAATATAATTTATATTTGTTTCGGGTAAATTTGAACCGTTGCGCAACACAACAATTGGCGCCGCTAATTTTAAAATCTCATCAACTTCACGCCAATTCGGTAAATCGCAAAACATATCACAACCCATTATCAAAAATATCTCAACAACAGAATCAACGCCAATTTTAACGCCAGAACTTACGTTAGAATTAACGTTAGAATTAACGGCTGGGTTTGTGTGTGAATTATTGTTACGATAATTTTGATTTGTATTTTTTGCAACGTTATTAAGTTTATTATGAAAATATCGTAGCGTGTCGATTGTGTAGCTAATTGTATTGCGGTCTATTTCAAAACGGCTGACTTCAAATTCTTCATAACCGTCTAATGCCAATAAAAGCATATTGTAACGGTCTATTGCGGTTGCGGCGTAAGAGTTTTTTGCGTTTTTGTGCGGCGAAATTCCAGTCGGGACAAAAATTACGCGGTCAAGACCAACGCCCCGCAAACAACTCTCCGCAACTAAAAGATGTCCCAAATGCACCGGATCAAAACCGCCGCCATAAATTCCATATCGCATTGAAAACAAAAAAATATAGATTTGTATTTTCTAAAAAACTACATCTTATTCCTTACGCCTTACGCTCTATTTTTTAACTTCCCGACGATACTGCGGCGTTTGACGACCATGTTGCTCCGATTTGTGAGACGGCTTCTAAACTTGACGACATTTTTGCCATTGCTTGTTCCATTGCGTAAAATTTCTTTAGCATTGTTTGTTTTTTAAATTCTAAACGTTCCTCTAAAAATACTGCTCTTTCTTCGTTGTTTGCAATAGTTGTTCCTAAAGTTTTTACGCGGCTAAAGACTAATCCGGAGTCGCCGGTGGTCGCTTCAGCCATATCTAGGTAATTTTGCGCCCAACCTCTGTAAACGGTAATTGTTTTTACTTTCCCTGTTTTTTCATCGATTTCGCCTGACGGATCGACGGTTGTTTGTTCGTTGCGGAAGAATTTTTCAACGCCTTCTTTATTTGTTTCCCACATTTTGTCAAATTTTGCTTCGTCAAAAGTCAACTTATTCGAATTTTCATTTAGTTCAATAAGGTTGCCGTTTTTATCAATATTCGGCGTAACTTCGATTCCTAGATCAATAATTGATTTAATTCCGGGTATATCGTTGTAAGTTTTATTCAACGCTCTCATAACTGCGTTATCCATTTGTCTTGCCGTTGGATTATTTGCCAAAGGATTAGCGCCTGTTTGTTTTGTTTCATCGTTGTAATAGTAAAAAGTTTGTTGCGTCATTGCTTGTCTGAACGTATTATAATTTTCGACAAACGCTCTTAACGACGCTTTAACAGTTTCGCTACTGTTATCAGCCGTTACGGTTATTGGCGTGTTTGAATATCCTAGTACGGTTACGTTAATTCCATCGACTGCATTTGTGAACGTATTATTTTTTGATTTTAAGGTAATCGACCCCGAGCTATTCGGATCGCCATAAACTAGCACCGCATCGGTTGCTTCAACCATATTTTCCGTCGTCAATCCGAGCGCCGATAAATCAATATTCATTCCGCCAACCGACCCTGTTGCCGAACCTGTTATCATCAAACGATACGGCAACCCCGAACCGTCCGCAACAATAGAAGCGTTATATTTTCCACCTGCCGCATTGATTTTGTCCCTAATTGTTTCAAGCGTATCTTCCGCCTCAACCTCAATTACTTTTGACTGTCGCGCATTGATTGTCAATCTTCCTGTTTTTTCGTCTTTTTGGTCTTGCGTGATAGTTTGATTTAGTCCGAGTCCTGCGCAGACGGTTGACGTTGAGTTTCCGTCTTTTATTGAAAACGTCCCTGAACCGCCGGAAAGATCAATTACTTCGATACCGTCTCCTGTTGAATTTAATCGTGCAAGTACTCGCGGCGCATTTGTGCCGCCGCGCGTTGTAGAATTTATCAAATCGATTACGTCTCCTAACGTTTTACAATTATCGGCGTCCGTAGCGACGGTAGCGGTATGACCGGCGCTATCGGAAATAATAATTTGACCCTTCGCAACATTAACGCCGCTGCCGCCGTTAAGTTCGGAAAGCGACGTATTAAACGAAAACGTCTGCTTGTTAAGACTTTTACCCGAAACTATCGAATTAGCGCTGTCAACATCCAGCCCTAATGTTTTTGCTATATTCGGATCAAAATCTATCATTACCGGATTATTGCTCTCATCGACTTTGGGCGTTCCGTCGTCGTTTTTATCTTGTACATTTTCGATTAAATCGCGGAAAATCATATTCGACGTTTTCGTTCCCGTCGTCGTGTCAAGTAACATTAGTCCCGTTTTTGATTCGTTGACCGCAACTTCGATTCCAATATTTGCCGCCTCTAATTTACTATTTAACATTTTGACGACGTTGCCGATAGAGCCGGATTGCATTAGTTTTAAGTCGGATTCGGTAATATCCAGAATAGCGGCGTTGCCTTCGCGGTCTTGTACTTCAATTTTGCCCGCGCTTGAATTTGAAAAACCGTAACCGCCGTTTGCCGTTGACATCAACGACGTATCCAAATCTCCCAGCAACGCCCGCGAAGTAATACTGCCAACAAACTCAACAGGTTTACTCGAATTCCACAAACCGTCAATCAAACCCAACGACTTCAAAACCGGAACATTGTTACCGTCAATTTGAGTAATTTTAGTCGTCCCCGTCGATGTAGGATCGACAACGCGACTGTTCGTCGCCTTATCAACAACATAATTATCCGCGTCAATTTCATAATCAGCCGGATCATAACCCGACGGCAAATCATAACCGGTAACATCGCCGTTTGAATCCGTTACCGCAACCGCTTCAAGATAATTTATTCCCGTTGTATCGGTAATAACAAGACTTTTTCCATCGGCGCCGCCGATACTCGCTACAATTTTTCCGTTATTATTTGCGGCGTTATTTATGGTATCGATTACGTCGCCGACGGTAAATTCGTTTATTGTTTTTGACGAGCCGCCTTCTTCGGTGCGTTTGTTGAAATCGACTGTTATTTCGCTGCCGTCTTTGGTCGTTATTCGTAAATCGTTCATTGACGATGAGAACGTCAAACCAAGCCCGTCGTTTAACGAACCGACTTGCATATTTTTACCAAGATAATAAATCGACGATCCCGTAATCGTTCCTTCCGCCGCATCCGTAACAGCGCCGCCGCTTTCAATCAAACCGAGCGACGCCGCCGTCCTGCCGCCGGATACTTCTTGAACTTTTATTTTAGTGGGATCCATCCCGCTCATATCGGTCAAAACTAACTGATTGCCGTCAAGCTCCGCAACCACGTCAATATCAACATTAGAATTTATTTTGTCAAGAACGTCGTTCATCGTCAAACAACCCCGCAAATCAATAGTCGCCCGCGTCCCGCTGCCGTCCGTTACCCGAATATAACCTTTGACAAATCCATCGCCGCCGTTTAAGTCGCTTAAATTAATATCGTTCTCAAGTTTCCAATTTTTGCCGATAACTATTTCACCAGTTTTATTCAAAGCGGTAGTAGCGCTAGAAACGCCGGAAGCAATCGTCTGCTGCGCACTAGCGGTACGAATCGGCGTAAACGTATAAGAACCCGGAACCGGAGTACCGTTACTAGCGCGAGTCGCCGTTAATAAATTCGTGTTTGTACTATTTACTACGGATGCTTTGAATGCGTTAGGTTCGGTTTGTAAATTCTTAATCAAGTAACTTGACGTCATAAGTTTGCCAACTATATCAATCAAGCCGCTCTCTTCGGCGATCAAGTCTTCATTACGCGTCTGAAGATTTGTTATTGGAATACGATCCAATTCAATCAATTGATTGACAAGAGTCGTATAATCAATTCCCGAAATTAATCCTACGCTACTTTGAATAGGCATTTTATCACCTTACATTTTCTTTCTTATTTCTTATCCAACTTATACTGCTCGTACTTGAAATTCGGCGATTTAAAAGCGTCAAAGCCTGCCGTCCGAAAGCTAGGCAGGCGAAGGTAAACGCAAACTCAAGTACGAATAGTTTAAATTACCTTAACCGAATTTATACCAAAAGACGCGCAACCATCGCAACTACTATTTACCGGATTGACGTACATCATTTTATTTATCGTCCAAAGAAAATTTTCAAATAAATGAATTTCTAAAAACTCCATCTATATTAATATTGATCTAATTTCTATCTTGGACTCTACCCTTTAAATTTTGCCTTATCCAAACAAAAACCAAAATCATCCACAATTTCCCGAACAAAATAACCCGCAAAATCAATAAAACCAGATTTTTGATAAATTACGAATAAAATCTGTATTTCAATTATACTGCTCGTACTTGAAATTCGGCGATTTAAAAGCGTCAAAGCCTGCCGTCCGAAAGCTAGGCAGGCGAAGGTAAACGCAAACTCAAGTACGAATAGTTTAAAATCATAAAAATCGTTAAAATCTGCAAAATTATTATAAAAGCGCCGTCTGGTAGCCGATAATAGATATTGGTGTTGGTAGCGTATGCTGCTCGTACTTGAAAATTATTGGGCGTCTCTAAAAATTCATTTGTCCAGGTAGCCGCATTAGAGTTTATAATACCAATAAATTTTATTACTTTACAACGTCTAAAATGTGTCTGTTTTACATGTTACGAAGTATTAAAATTTAATAATTGTTTTACGCGTATTGCGGCGTTTCGGCGAAACACCGCCTACCTTTTTGCAAAAAATGAATTTTTAGAGATACCCTCAAGTGTGAATAGTTTAAAATTATCGCTATCTTGTACGGATAGTTTTGTTTTTACCTTTTGTGATTTTGGAGTTTAAAATGCAAGTTAAAGTATATACGCCGCGTGTGATAGAGATAGCGAGCGAATATCTTCCGGCATTGGCGAAACGTGCCGCAGATAGTTTGGGCGAGCGTGCGGGCGAGATTTCAGCGACGCGCGGTCATCTTGTCCGTCAAGCAGTTCAAGACGGATTATTACGTGAATTTGACGATTTAATTGGCGAAGACGGCACGGTTGATTTAGTTTGCGACCCAGGCATGGAAATTCCGCTAGAACTAGAAAACCGGACATTGACCCTCTGCGAATTACTAGAAGCGCTACATTACAAAAGAAACTGGGCAGAAATGAAATCAAACGACGCAGCGTAAAATTCAGAATGCGGAATGCGGAATTAAAGATTTTAATTTCAAATTTAAAATAATCCTTGTAATCTGTTTAATCTGTGGACAAAAAAATGATCCACAGATTAACCAGATTAAACAGATTATTTTTAATTTCAAATTTAAAATAATCCTTGTAATCTGTTTAATCTGTGGACAAAAAAATGATCCACAGATTAACCCAGATTAAACAGATTATTTTTAATTCCGAATTCCGAATTCCGAATTCCGAATTTCCCCCTCCTTATAACCCCCTAACTTTTTTTCTATTGATTCCAATGCCTAATGACGTTAAACAACCGGTTGCCTTTTCATTTCAGGACTATCGTGATGAGGCGATAATAGATTTTTTTGCCAATGAGCATCGTTCTTACCAGCCGGATGTTTCTGGCGGCATATCGGGCGGGCGTTTGCGAATAGTCGGTTCTTCTTGTTTAGAGTCGCGTCCTACGGCGGCGTTTCGTACTTCGATTAGTCTTGCCGAAGCGTCAAAAACAAATTCCGGCGCCGTTAAAATATTAAATTCAAAAAAACAAAAATCATCATCGTCAACGTCAACATCATCAGCAACATTATCGCCGTCGTCCAAATTATCATCCCAAACGCCAAAACAACCCTTGCAATCAAAACCTGCTTCTCAATTAAAAACGTCTAGCGTTATTGGCGCCGTATCGTTGATTTGCGATAGTGAAGTTGGTTTAGTTGCGTCTGCGTCCGGCGTAGTTAGCGAGCGTATTGAAGCAGCATTGAGCAAACCTGTACGCTCAATTGCGTCGTTGTCCAAAACAAACAAGTCCGCCGTAAAAGTATCTTACAAAACATCAGACAAAACATCAGAGTCAAGCGGTAACGAAGTTGCGATTGAAGTTGAGAATAAAGTTGACGGTGAAGTTACCGGTAAAGTTGACGGTAAAGTTGAAAGTAAATCTGGCGTTGTTTTTTTGCGTGGTAAATTTGGCGGCGGCGTCAATGGTAACAATCTTGAGTTGCCTCCTGTTGTTACGCCGGAGTTACAACCTGTGTTGCCGTTGCGCGACCGGATTAGCGTTTTGCGAAAGCGCGTAGTCGATGGCGCCGACGCGCTGCGTCTGGTAAAGTCGCAAGTAACAGGAATGCAAAATGAAATCGAATCGGCAATAAACAACAGCAACGACAACAACGAAGTTGAAAACAACAACAACAACGGCGACGGCGACAACGATAAAGGCTGCGTTGACAACGACGGCGTTGATGTTTGCGGCGGCGGGTTACGAATTGTTTCGGGAGAGTTGTCCGGCGTTTCGAGTTTAAGGGTTATTGATGTTGACGGGCAATTAGACGAAGTTGAACAAAATGTAAATTTGAATAACAATGAAAATATTTACTACGATAACGTCCGCAGTTCTATTAAATTTGATCAAAATCTACAAAAATTGGTCAAGGCTTGGTCGTGGTTGCCGGAACAAATAAAAACAAAAATATTAGCAGAAATTCAAATCGCAGAAAAAGAGAATAAGGGTTAGGGCGTAGTTTTTTGTTACAAAAAAATTGTCCTTCATGTCCCATTTGTCCCTCCTGTCTTTCAAAACCTGCGCACGTAATTTTTGCTAGATAAATTTCTATGAACTATTAAAAATATATTATGAATCAGCGAAAGCGCGATTATTTTGATCGTCAGGTTGAACGTGTTCTTAACGAGTTGCCGGAGGAGGTGAAGCGTTTGCTTGACGTGATTCCGTTGCATGTTGAGGATTATCCTTCTAAATCGATAATGCGTTCAAAAAAGATCAAATATATTGATGATTTATGCGGTTATTTTTCCGGCGTTCCCATTGGCGAACAAATACACGCACAACCAAAAACGCCAACAACCATAACAATTTTCCGTTACGGAATATTTTCTCTCGCATTTAATAAAGACGGAAAATTTTCGCCAAAAGAATTACGCCGCCAAATAAAAATTACTATCCTACACGAATTAGGACACTATCACGGCATAAACGAAAAAGAAATCAAAAAACTAGGTTACGGATAAAAAACTTGGTAACCGTTCACGGATATTTTTTTAGGGACAAGTGGAACATGAGGGACAAGTGGGACAATTTTTTTTTGTAATAAAAAATTGAGAAGGAACGTAGCCGTCTCGGCTACGATCTTGAAATGCAGGCGAGACCAACGGATCGCGGGCGTCCCGCCTGCGATCCGGCATTTTTTGTAACAATAAATATTTGTCCGATCTGTCCCGTTAGGGACAACATGTTGGTAGAAAAAAATGATACAAATTTTTTAGCGTCCCGTTAAGGACGCAATAATGGTTAAGGTTGTATTGACATGTTGTCCCTAGCGGGACAAATATATTTTTGACATTGCTTTTCTACCAACATGTTGTCCCAACGGGACAGATCGGACAAATATTTATTGTTACAATAAATCTATCACCTACACCCTACACCCTACACCCTACACTCTAAAACTCTACGCTTCGAAAATCTCGTGAAAGGTTCCAAAAATTTCTTCTCTGTGAACTCTGTGTTCTCTGTGGTTTTTAAAAAATGATTTAAGTTTTACGGGGGCGTTGCGACTTCTCCTCCGTTTATTGAACCGAGTTCTGCCCAAAGTCC
>JAISLW010000178.1 GCA_031277105.1 Planctomycetaceae bacterium
GAGCCATTTGAGTGGGAAAAATCCGCATTCGGCGAGTGTTGCGTAATATCCGGCGGCGGCGTGACCTTTGCTCAAAATGAAACGGTCGCGATTCGGATCGTCGATATTTTGCGGTGAAACGTTTAATATTTTCCCGTACAAAACAGCCATAATTTCAGCCATCGAAAAATTCCCGCCAAGATGCGAACTCTTCGCAACAGAAATCATTCGCGTCGCATGAACACGGATACGAGTGGCTAATTGTAGTAATTCAGTTTGTTTGCTCATCATTTTTTTCCTTTTGTAAAATATTTTTTAATTTATCAATGTTTTGTTTGTGTTTTATGAGAGTTTTCCGAATTTCAGTACATTTTATCTCGTTAAATTCAAAATCTTCATCTTCTAAATGACCTTTCAATATAGTTTTATCATTTTGGATATCAGATTGTGCATGGGCGAATTTATTTCTTATATCTATAACTTCCTTTTTATATTCTTTAAATAGGTCTACATCGAATTCGGTCAATCCTTTCATCTTCAATAATTCTTTAAGAATGTTATATTTTCTAAATGCATCTGATGAATCAAAATATATTTTATATTTTTCTGGCAAGAGTGAATCTCTTTTCTTTATACAATCCTTTATGTGTTTTTTTTTAACTCCCTTGTAATCTTCTTTAAATATTTTATCGACTTTGGACTTTGACTCATCATTACTTAATAATTCACTAATTATTGCATTATAGATATTGATAATTTCCACATCCAATTCGCTTGTTACTGCCATTATTAAACCGCGTGTGGCGTTAATATCAAGAAGTTTTTTTAACGTTAATGATATAACTTTTTCTATTCTATCCATAAGGCTATCACGACCGAAATGAAAAGTAAGTCTATCAATAAAAGCAAGATTATCTTTAACTTTGGGTTCTTTTTTATAGTCGGTTTTTGCAGTATAAAATAATATTTCTGAGTCTTTTTTATCAACCTCTCTAATTCTTTTGATTATATTATCGCCAGTTTTATCTCCGAGTTTATAATCAGATAAGATAAGATCATAATCATGCATAGAGATGCTCTCGGCAAGTTTAGTTACATCAGATACATCAAATACCGTCTCTATTATTGGTTCAAATCCTTTTTCTAATAAAAAGTCTTTTACACTCGCAACATCACCATTATCAATGTAGCTTTTCAAATCATCATCGATCCAAAGTATTTTATATTCTAAGTACATTAGTTTCTATTAATTTTTAAAGTTGATTATAAATTCTACGCCTTTACTAATATTATTATTTACGTGAATTGTTCCACGTAGATTCTCAATTATTTCTTTCACATGATATAATCCAATACCTGAACCTCTTTTTGATGTTGTAAAACCAAAATCAAAAATGTGATCAACGATGTCATTTGATATACCTTTACCGTTATCTTTGAAAGATAATTGTATAGTATTATCTGCCTTTGACCAGGAGAGAGTAATATCCGTAGCATCATATTTGAAAGAGTTACTGATTAGATTATCAAATACAATAACTAAATCAATCGGATTAATTTTCATCTTAAATTCAAATTTTTCGGGAGTATTGATCTTTACATTTAATAATTCTCTATTAGTTTTTAGATCTTCTCTTAACTTATATACATTTTCAATGTACTCGTTAATAAACGAAACAATATCAACTGTTACAGTATTAGATTCAGATTTGAAGTTTACTTTCTTAAAATATTTTGAAAAAGAATTTATTTTTTCGTTGAACATACTTAGTCGTTTAACAATTTTGACCAAGTTTTCTTTAATTTCATTTTTGTTAATTGCTTTTACAAGATTCTCAATATCTGTTTTTATAAAAGCGGTATTTAAACCGATATGGTGTAAAATGCTTTCTAAATTTTTAGTATCATCACTTATATCGTTTTGTAAAAAGTTTTTTTGGCTGATAACGTAATCGAGTTTTTTTTCTATTGCCTCTCTTTTATTTTTTTCTGTTTCAGCTTTTGCCGTTGCCTGGTTGACGTCGTCTTTAGCTTCTTTAATTACAGATTCAATTTTCTTTGCCTCTTTTATTATTTCTGGATTACCGGATTTTTCAGCGGCTCTGGATATATTTTTTATTATTTTACCAACACTATTTTTTTGTTTGTCTTCGATGATTTGTAAAAAATTTTTATCGTATTGAATATCAATAATATTTTTAGAATTGATAAATCCTGATATCAATTCAAGTATTTGGATTTTTACGTCTTTTGCTAGCAATGCCGGTATAGTTTCTTCTGTTTCTTTAATTATTTGTTCATCTCCCCATTTGATTACGTTGACGACATAATTTTCTAATCTTTTAAGTGCATAATTGTAAAAAAATTCAACTAATCGGGAGTAGGTTTGTGTTTTAATAAGTCCGCCATCTCGGCTTGTGGTTTCTCTTAATTCAGGTTGATCGCCATTTATTTCAATTCTACCAATTAAATCGCGAGTGCCTAAATTTCTGTTGTATCCTTGTTGCTTCCTTCTATCTATTGATAATGTATCCTCGCCAACTTCGCCAAAAGGATATATCCTGAAACCATTTTTATACACAAAAATAGAACCATATTTAACAGATTCTATTCCCATGATATTTTTAAAATTAATTTTTGCCGCTTTATTTAATTGAAATAGATAAACTGATATATTTTTTAATTCTTTATATGGATTATTTTCTTTTAGATAATAAATCTGATCGCCTCTGTCTTGCAATGTGGTTTTAATAAAGTTTCCATCGTGGCTTATTTGAACAAAAATATTTGACGTTTTAATTTTTAATGTTTCAAAAATTGGATTTTTGACATGACCATTAACGATTGCAAAATTACTTTTCGGTTCATCTGTTATATCTATTTTTTTGTCGTCTTTTTTTTCATCTTCGGCTATTATTTCTATTGAAAAATTATTACTATCATTCTCTTGATTAGGGTTGATTAATTTTGCTAAAGATTTTTTTAATTTCAAGATATGGTCTCTATCCCAATCATCGCGTAATTCAGAAATCTCTAATATTGTTCCTTTTTCCAGTTGGTAAGGATTTTCTTTGAGAACATTATGCGTAACTTGTATGTTTATAAATTCTTTGTCATCGACATTTTCAAAATCGTTCCAATTCACGACGAGGTTTTCGATTTTACAAAGTGGTTCGTCTTTTATTGATATTAAATTGAGTGATTTACCCAATCTATCGCATGAAAAACGTCCAACGCCTTTAGAACCGGCTAATATACGTCTAGAAGTAATTTTATCTCTATAATCATCGTTTTCACTTCCCTGTCGTTTTGCGGAATATGCTACAAATAACCATTTATTTTTTATGTCATCGTAATTCATTCCTTTACCATCGTCTTTTATTATAATTCGTGCGTTATCTTTATCTCTATTATTTTCAAATATTACTTCGACTTTAGACGCGCAAGCGTCAAAAGAGTTCTTGACCAGTTCAAATACTGCAACAAGTTCATCGGTAATTAATTCTTTACCGATGAGATCTTTTAATGCAGCGCTTATTTTGAATGTTTCTTTATTTGCCATTTAATATACCTTTTAATATTATTCCCACCTGTTCGCCAAATAATGGCGGTATTGCGTTTCCCACTTGCGTGTAACGTGGAACTTCAAATTTACGTAATTTTCCACCGGTTGTATATTTACCTTTAAATTCAAAATCGTCTGGAAAACTTTGTAATCGTGCATATTCTCTTACGGTTAATATACGCGGTTCGCAATAATGAATCATATCATCTGGATGTGATGTTACTGTTGGAGATTGTTCTTTGGATTGTAACGGAATTAATACTTGAGTTTTAATTCCGATCTTGTTTTTTAAACTATTATCAATATTCTTACATTTTACTGATACTGATTGTACATATTTTAATCGTTTTGTAACTTTTTCGGTATGTTTAGCAAAACTATGACTATCGGGAATAGCATTTCGTTCTACTCGTTGGCGTAAAAAATATTGATAACAAGAATCATAGTCTCTGTATAAACCACTTTTAAAACCGTTTCTATCTGGAGTATCAACAATTGAATTTCCACATACTAAATCTGATAATGCGTCGGCAACTGTTGGGCTTATACCAAGATTTTTTTCTCGTAAAAATTTATACTTATCTGTCGCTAATTTTTTGAAAAATAATTTTACATTCTCTATATTTGAATTTTTTATATCTTTTCGTATGCCAACTAATATAAAACGTGTTCTTTTTTGTGGGATACCATATTCGCCAAAGTTTATTAAATCGCCGAAAACGTGATAGCCTATTTTATCTAGTTCATTGCAAACCATTTCTGAATATTTTATTCTTTGGCGGGTGTTATGTCGAAATTCCATTGTAAATCCTTTTACATTCTCAAAAAATACAAGTTGCGGATACAACAATGAAACAAATTTAATATAAGAATTTATTAATTTATTACGCTCGTCTTTTTCGTTTCTTTGTCCTGCAATAGAAAAGCCTTGACAAGGTGGACCGCCTGCCACTAGTGTAATTTTTCCTCTTAAATTTTTTAATCTATCGGCATATTGTTTGATAATAGTATTTATGTCGTGTTCTTGTTGCGGTAACCATTTAGGCCAGTTGAAATGTTTTATTTTTTTTATCAAGTTATGTTCCAATGTTTGAAAGGCATAGATATTTTTCTCAATAGCAAAAATACCTTTCCAACCTGCGTTATGTAATCCCAAAGATAAACCGCCACAACCGGCAAATATGTCTATGTACGTGTAAATTTTTGGATAACTCATGACATTCCCTATTATAGGTTATTGATTAATTTGTCTGATTTTAGAAAGAACAAAAAATTCTAAAAATCAATATTTTGTCGCTCAAACGCAAATGACAAAGTTGTTACTTCAAATTAAATAAGTTTTAACGCATACGTGAAATCTACTAAATATTTTATCCCAAAATTGTAAAAATCCTAGTGTAATCAAATAATTGATAATTGTAAATGAGGTGATACGTGTTGTATGTGACCATAGTTCCTATTTGATAGTTATACTTTCAGATCAAAATTCGTCGAGCCATTTGAGTGGGAAAAATCCGCATTCGGCGAGTGTTGCGTAATATCCGGCGGCGGCGTGACCTTTGCTCAAAATGAAACGGTCGCGATTCGGATCGTCGGTATTTTGCGGTGAAACGTTTAATATTTTCCCGTACAAAACAGCCATAATTTCAGCCATCGAAAAATTCCCGCCAAGATGCGAACTCTTCGCAACAGAAATCATTCGCGTCGCATGAATACGAATTTTTTGCGCAAGCGTCTTAATATTGATTATGTTATTTATTACCATAAAAGTTATTTTTTTGCTCTTAAACAAAGAGAACACAAAATTAAAAATCCTATTTCTCCGATTATAAAAATTGAAATATTCAAGGGCGTCTCTAAAAATTCATTTGTCTAGGTAGGCGGCATTTCGCCCTGCGTTTAATTTTGGGCCGCATTACGGTTTATACCATCAATAAATTTTAATATTTCACACGTCTAAAATAGATTTATTTTAGGCTTTATGAATTATTAAAATTTATTGGTAGCATAAACTCCATTACGGCACAAAAAAGTAAACGCAGTGGCGAAACACCGTCTACCTTGTTTGCAAAAAATGAATTTTTAGTGATACCCTCAAGATGTACTTTAGATTACATGAAAATTGTAAATAGTATGGTGTGATTGGAGTTGACGTTTTTTGGGCGAATAAAATCCCTTCCCAATCCCCCCCCCCCCCCCCTTGCCTATTTTAACATGATTTAGGTTTGGCGATTTTGTGATGAATGCAGGTACGTGTGCAAATGGTAATTTTTGGATTTCAATATGATTGTCTTTGAAAAACTCATCAAAGGCTCGTGTTGCGCCTTCCCAAAATGAGTAATCATCAAAAAGCATCAAGCCGCCCGGAACCATTCGGTTCCAGCAGTTTTCAAGTACGGCGATTGTAGGTTCAAAAACATCAACATCCAAATGAACAAAACTTAATCGCATGCCGGGTTGTTTATTGAATAGCGCCGGTAAAGTTTCGCGAATATCGCCTTTGATAAGATGTAAATGTTTATCCAAGCCTTTTCGTTCAAAAATAGATTTGAGTTCTTCGACTGAAAGAGCCTTACCGCAACGGTTCTCAAATTCTTCTATTTCTTTTTGATCGACGCTTGACCGAATATTCTCTTTTGGGAAATCGCCAAATATATCGAAAGCATAAATTTGCCGGCTGTAATTTGTTTCCAACATATCGCGGAAAGTTACCCAACGAATAAGCGACGCCCCGCGAAAAACGCCAAACTCAATAATATCTCCAGGCAAATCAATGATGCGTTTATAAAGTTCATAATGCGCACAAAATTTACCGAATCTGCGGGGTTCCGAAAACCAATGATAAGCGTCTTCATAAGTCCACACTTGATCGGCGCTAGTCCCGCGAATAATATCGACTGTCATATTATTTCCTTTTCTTGTTTATTTGTTACGATAAAAATTAATAATTTTATCACATACGTAATTAACATCTTCGTCTGTAACCGATGTATTCATCGGCAACATAATACAACGCGTAAAAAATCGTTCTGTATTGGGCAATGTTTGCGTAAAACCTAGTTTTCGCATTAAGTGTACAGGCGTACCGCCCCATTGAATTAACGTACCGATACCGTTATCGGCAAGATAGGATTTAAGAGCGTCGCGATTATCGGCTTCAATTTCAAAATTTTGAAATATATCAAAACGGTCGGGATCATCATCAGGTCCAGGTTGTAATATGAGTTGATTCATTTCTTTTAATCTTGCGTGATAAATTCGGGCAATACTTCTGCGGCGTTCAATGGCTTGTTTGTATTTTGATAATTTATAGTTTAAGAAAGCCGCTTGTAGATTATCAAGTCGCGAGTTAAGACACCAATATTCCGCTTCGAGTTTTTCGTTACGACCGTGATTACTGTATTGTCGTACAAGACTAGCAATTTCATCGTCATTTGTAACAACGCATCCGCCGTCGCCTAAACAACCGAGCGTTTTTGCCGGATAAAAACTAATAACTCCGCCGCGTCCAAAACCGCCTGCGGTAATTCCTTTATATTTTGCGCCTAATGCCTGCGCAGAATCTTCAAGAAGCATTAGTCCGTTTTTGTTGCAAATATCTTTCAAAGCGTCCATGTCTGCGCAACGTCCGTTGAGTTGGGTCGGCATTATTGCTTTGGTCTTTTTTGTAATACATTTTTCAACCGATTGCGGATCCATTGTCCAGCCGTTACCGACTTCGCAAGGGACGGGCGTAGCGCCGGTAAAATGAACGCCTGCGGCAGTTGCAACCATTGTGTGACTGCAAAAAATCACTTCATCGCCGGACGTTAAACCGGCGGCACGGCAAAGCATCCAAAGTGCATCTGTCGCGTTGGCAACTCCGATGACGTGTTTGATGCCGGTGTATTTTGAAAGATTCTCTTCAAAATCAAGTAAATCTTTCTGATTGATAAATGCGCCGCGCGAACCTACATTGTCAAGTATTTCAAGCAGTTTTTCTTTATCATCAAGATAAACGTACGGATAATTAAAAAACGGAACGTTACGGATTACTGTCATTTTTGTAATTAGGTTAAATTGTTTTAAGGAATACTAACTAAATATCCTACAAAAGGGAAGGTCTTATTTATATTGCACGTACTTGAAAATCAGTGATTTTAAAGCGTCAAAGCCTGCCATCCGAAAATTAGGCAGACGGCGGTAAACGCAAACTCAAGTGCGGACAGTTTAAAAATTTTTTATTTTTTTAGTTTCTTTTTTGTTTTGACTGGCGGTAGAAAATTCTCTCCTGTAACAACTGGTTTACCTGTTTTGGATTCTAATTCTTTGCGTGTGTTTTTTGCAATTGCACCGCCTTTTTTGCCGGCGGTAGCGTTTGGGGTATATATTGCTCGTACTTGAAATTCATCGATTTAAAAGCATAAAAGCCTGCCGTCCGAAAGCTAGGCAGGCGAAGGTAAACGCAAATTCAAGTTTGAACAGTTTAAAACCTTTTGCTTGATTGCTTTCAGCAATTTGGCGAGTAGAAAGTTCAGCCAATGCCGTAAATATCAACTCTGCCTCCGACATGTGATCTCGTAAATTCTGCGATTTCAGATTTTTCAAGTTCTTATGTTCGTTTACTGTCAATCCAGTCCATTCTTGATGAATGATATTAGTAAGCGCAGCAAATTCATCTTGTTCGTTAATACCGGCTTCTTTCCAGTAATCGGTTAATTTGTTACGTGTTTCTTGACCTGTCATGCGTTGCTGAATCCATTTTTCACTTCGCCCAAGTTTGATCCAATTTGCTCTAACACGATCAATACCTTGTTCTGGATCAACAGTTTCTTGAAGCCGTTCGTAACCGACTTTAGCGAGCCACTGTTTAAAAGGTTCTGCTTTCGGAGACGGAATAGATTGAATAATACGCAATAAACTACGTACATTGGCGCAATCGGTTTCACGCATTTTTCCATCGGGAGCGAGCATTTTCAACTGTCGACAAATTGTCGACAGTTGAAAACCGTCTTCAAGTTGTACTCGTTGTTTCATTTTGAACCAATAATCGCGAGGATTAGCGCTTTCCGTAAGAATTGCTATTACATCCACGACCGAAAAGTACCATTCTTCCGTCTGTTCGTCCCAATGAGTACGGACTTTTTTATTTTCGAATAATTTGATTGCGGTTTCTCGTTTCATTTTTTATTTTGATAACTGTTCAGTAAAATCGATTGGTTATGAAATTATTTTTTTGGATCAAAAAAAGTTGGGATTAATTTTTATTTTGCATTTTGATGCTTGAATTTTAAAAAACATGTTGGCGATATATACTGCTCGTACTTGAAATTCATCGATTTAAAAGCGTAAAAGCCTGCCGTCCGAAAACTAGCCAGGCGAAGGTAAATGCAAAGTCAAGCGTGAGCAATTTAATATTGTTAAAATTTAGCAACGATAGTTTGAGGTTTGATTTTTGTTTTTGATGCAATTATTTGTGAAATTGATGTATAAATATCAACAGACGCAGTCAAATCAAGTGAAACAATAAGCGAAAAACGGACTTTATTTTCGCCATTTCCTCATTTTGGATATTCTTTCCACCAACCGCCACTCGGATAAACTGCAAGATAACGACAATCAACCATATCAACGGCATTGCCTCGCCAAAAATGCGTTTGGTTTTCCTCTTGGAAAATATACTGTTGCAACTGGAATGCTCGATCCTTTACTTTTAATATTTCGTTGATTCAAAAGATAAATTCCCTGTGTTTGAGATTCCAATGATTTTGTTTCCAGATAAGAATTGGATTGTCCATGAAATTCTATTTGAAACCCTTCGATTGCAGGGTTACTTTTTGTAATAATAGATTGGAACTCTTTAAATAATTTATCTGCATGCGCGATCCGATCTCTCTCCGGTAACTTGTGACCGTTCCAGGGTTTAGGAGTATATTTCTCTGATTTGCCAAATATATCTGGGTTTAGAGATAAATGTTTAAGTTCAATTTTTTTCATTTTACTTGTGCAGTTTAACGTAATTCTGTTTTATTATTTGAATGCGGACGAAAAATAGTATGGCGGTCTTTTAACATTTTTTCGAGTAATTTTATATTAACGAGATTTGTGCCATTCAAAATTGCTTCTTTTTTTGCGTCAATACATGCCAAAACAATTTCAGCATGGCTTAAACCTGACAACATTGGAAATAAAATAGTAATATCTTGTTTGCCGCGAAAATTTCCTAATGAATTTTCTATCAGATATTTTGTTTCTATTTCATCAGGAAATTGATAATACAATACGTCGTCGAAACGGCGAAATAATGCTTGGTCTAGTAGGGAAATATTATTTGTTGCCGCAATAATTATACTATCGGATGGGTCTTGTTCTACGAATTGGAGAAATGAATTTAGTACGCGCCGCATTTCGCCCACATCGTTACCCATACTTCTTTCCGCTCCAATAGCATCAAACTCATCGAAAAGATAGACTCCGCGATTTTCACGAATTTTATCAAAAACCATCCGTAGTTTTGTGCTGGATTCTCCCATATATTTTGTAACAATACGTTCCATCAACACGAGATAAAGAGGAATATGTAACTCAGATGCAATAACAGAAGCGGTCATTGTTTTGCCTGTTCCAGGCGGACCGGCAAGAAGAATTCGTCGCCGATGTCTTAACCCATGTCTTTCTAATTTATCTTTTTGGCGATATTCAATAAGTATGCGTTGTAATCGATTTTTTAAATCAACTGGAACTATTAATTCTGATAACCGGTGATTAGTATCTATTTCAAGAAAAAGTCCATTTTCATCTGCCGCAAATGGATTTATTAGTGGTTTGGCTTCTTTTTTGGAACGGTCAATAAGTGTTCGTATTTCCTGAGCAAGCGCAGAATGTCCTTGCCGAGCTTCATGAGCCGCAACTTGAAGTGATGCGGTTAGGAAACTAGCATTATCCGCTTCGTAATGTGATTTTATCAATGATTTTATTTGTATTGCCGTCGCCATTTTTCCCAATAATTTGTATTTGACTTTATTGTAAATGGAATTTATAAAAACTCATTTGTTCAGTATTACGTTATTACGTTTTTTGTTATTGATAATTTTATTACTTCACAACGCCTAAAATATGTCTATTTTATACGTTATGAAGTATTAAAGTTTAATAATTATTTTACGCGTATTGCGACCTTAAAAATTAAACGCTGTGGTGAAACATCGACTATCTTTTTTACAAAAAATATGTCGTCTTTAGAATTTCCCTAAAATGAAAATAAAAAATAAAACAGAGTTTATAATTGTAGTTTAAATGGCGTTGATCAACAAGACCAATATTCGGCAATTTTTTGATTATTTAATATTTTTTGGGGTATATTCAAATTAGGACGCCTAAAAATTCAATAGGGTATCTCGAAAAATTTATTTTTTTGCAAAAAGGTAGGCGGCTAAAAAAATTAAACACCGTGTCGAAACGCCGCATTACGGTTTACAACATTAATAAATTTTTATATTTCGCACGTCTAAAACAAACATATTTTAGGCTTTATGAATTATTAAAATTTAATAATTGTTTTACGCGTATTGCGATGTTTCGACAAAACATCGCGCCTACTTTTTTACAAAAAAATGAATTTTTAGAGACGCCCTTATTTACATTCCTTTTGCGATTAGTTGTGTTGCTTCTGTTCGTAGTTGGTCGAAGGTTGGATAATTTTTTATTTCATTGGGGATAAATTTTTTATTAACGATGCGATAAATTGTACTGAAAATGATTTTCAAATCTGTAAAAAAAGTTCGGTGTTCGCGGTAGTATAATTGGAGTTTAACTTTTGTCGGTCGTAATACAATTTGGTAAACTGCGTCGGCGTCTTTTGCGCCTTCAAGGACGCCGCCTTCGTCGGAGTTCCAGATTGAAGCCCAATCGGTTATACCAGGGCGTAATTCAAGGATTTTCTTTTCTTCATCTGAATATTTTGCAACTTCCGAAAGGAGATCGGGACGAGGACCAACCAAACTCATATCGCCTAAAAGTACGTTAATGAGTTGTGATATTTCATCGAGTTTACATTTTCGGATAAATTTACCGCTATGAGTGATTCTGTTGTCATCGTTTGCGGTGGATGTGGGACCTTTTTTATCGGCGTCGACAATCATTGAACGAAATTTATAAATCCGAAATGGTTTCCCGTAACGACCGCCTCTTTCTGGACGATAAAAAACCGGGCCTCTGGAATCAAACTTCACCCACGCCGCAACAAAAATAAATAACGGCAAAAGCCCTATCAAACCAAAAAAACTAGCAAAAATATCAAATAATCGTTTAAGTATCATATTAATTTATTGGTTGTATTGTGAATTTATTTCAATATTATAAATATAAATAAAAGATTTAATTCCTTGATGGATTTCTGTCTCTTGAACTTTTATTGCATTATTGTTTTCATAAAATCGTTGGGCTTTAACTTGATTTTCACCCGTAACAATTTTAATTTTAGCAATACCTTGTTTTTGAAATTCTTCAATAAGTGTATAGAAAAATTTTTTTCCGATGCCGAGACGCTGTGTTTTTGATGAAACACAAAAATTGAGTATTTCAGGTTCTGGTAAATTGCTATTATTTTCCTTTGATGGATACGATAATGTTTCAAATATTTTTTTTATAGTTTTAATAGAAAAAAGTCGGTGTATTAAATAAGGAAATGATAAAATAGCATTTCTGAAAAGAAATCGTTTTATAACTTTTTTTGTATTGATACCGCCACAAATAAAACCAACAACGGTATTTTGCGAATCTTTGGCAATAAACAAGAATGAATATGGCGAATCAGCCAATGCACGGTATAATCTAGCGAGAAAGTTTAACGATAATGTTGATAAAAAACCGCTACTAATTTCTGCTTTATGAATATTGGCAACTTGTATGTAAACTTCTTTAGGAATATTCCTATCAACTTTTTCTATATGAATTTTATTTAACATTGGGTATACTATTTTCTTATCAAGATTGAAATAATCTTGTAATTTTGTTTATAAAATTTTGATTAACTGATAAATTGACGGGTAGAGATACAATTTCGTGACAACGTATTTCAGCATTAGGGCAAGTACCTGATTCATATCCAACACAATTTGCTTGATTAATCGTGATAGGATGTATTGGCGTATCATACCAATTAGCAAGTTCGATATTATTGGCACGTGCTTTTTGAAGTATATCATTTTTATTTTTAACACGAATTGGATAACGTGCAAAAACAACTCCACTTTTGGGAGGAATAGTCGGAAGGAGAACATTAGTATTGGTATTTTGTATCTTATTTGTATATTCTTCTGCGATATATTGAGCATGTTTTGTAATTTGCGTCAATGATAATAATTTTTTATGAAGTCGCTTTTGTGTTTTCGCTGACATTATTGTTGCGAATTCACCATTTCCCCATAATTCTTGACCAATTTCATTATAATTTCCTTCTATGATCTTGAAACGTGAAAATAACCGAAACATACTTCGAACATACCAAAACCATGTTGGACGGTAAAGAAATGTAAAAGCTCGATATTGTAATTCAAGTTTCATTTGTTTTATAAATGACGGTAAAGTAAAATTAGAATAATCTTGTTTCATTTTTTTGTCTAACTCTGGAGTATTAGCAATTGCAGCACCACCTACGCCTGCAATAATTGGTTTCCCCCATTCAAAAGAATAAAAAGCGCCTGCTCCGAAAGTCCCAAGTAATTTATCATCATACGTTGAGGTTAATGTATGACAGCAATCTTCTATAACAGGAATATGATGTTTGTTGGCAATTGTCATAATACGATCTATTTGTGCGGGAATACCAAAAGTGTGTTGAACAACAATTGCTTTTGTTTTTTCAGTCAATTTTGTTTCCAAAGATTCAGGCGACATGTTGAAACCATTTTCTTCAATATCAATATAAACAGGTTTACAACCAAGTGCATAAACAAATTCAGGTATAGCCATACAAGTAAATGCCTGAATAGCAACTTCGTCTCCATTACTAATACCAAGTGCATGTAGTAACGCCGCAGCGCCAACACGCCCACGATAGTAAAGATGCGAAAATTTATTTTGATAATCTTTGTCCATAATTAGTTTTTAATGTTAGCAAACAAATGATTCGACATAATTTGTGAACTCTGAAGTAATCGTCGATAATTTAAATTTTTTCTCAAAAAGTTCTAATGAATTTTGTTTCATCATGTTTAATTTTCGCGGTTCATGTACAATATCCCTAATGGTAGTAGCTAACTGTTTATAATTACCAAATTCATATGTGAATCCTATATCATGATTAAAAATAATTTCGTTCATCTCACCCCTTAAAGTGGAAGCCAAAATCATACCATGCGACATATAAAAAAAAGGTTTATTGGGTAACGATTGCATCGCGTCATGTGAACATGGAATTAAACCAATACTAGAGAGTGTACCAATAACATGCATTAGTTTTTGATCACACCAACCTAAAAACACTACATTATTTAATCCTGACGCTTTTTTCTTGAGATATTCTAGTTTGGATCCAGTACCACACAATACAAATTGGATACTCTCGTCATTATTATTTTGTAGGAAATGTGCCGCATTAATGACGGTCTCGACGTCATAACTTTTCTCAAATAAGCCAGCGAAACAACACAATGTTTTTTGAACATCTACACCCATTTTTCGTATCTTTGCCAAACAATTATCACGATCCAAATTAGAAATCTCATAAGTATTTTCTCCTAGATAGAAAATTTTATCACAAGGTGTTGTTGGGCGATTGGCTTGTCTTAAAGCCCATTGAACATAATTTTTTGAAATGCCGCAAATTCCAGATGCATTTCGGCAAGCATATTGCATTTTATTAAAAAAAGGATACAAAATTATGCGTCCTATGGGGCGTATAATTTTGGGTATTATCGTCAATAGGATATCAGGCCAGAGGTCGCGAACATCTAAAATAAAAGGAATATTGTTATCTTTTGCATATCTTGCTGCTTCATAACACCATTCCACAGATGGTATACCTGAAATAATTACATCTGGCTTATGCATATTTTTTATCATAGTTCGGAATTTTTGTCCGAGTTCAATATAAAAAAATATTCGTTGTAATGATACGTTATGTGTATATCCATTAGCATGAATAAAATAAACATCGTGATTATTTGAATAACGTTTTATTGTATTTTGAGAAAATTCGTGAATTTTCGTATAATGGTTAAAAGTTGGAATCCATTGAACAATTGAGTGGTTACGTCTCTCAAGTTCCTCTATAAGGTGAACGTATCGTCCGCGTCGTTGCGAGATATTAAGACTAATATCCCACCCAGCATGTAAAATCCATATATTCATATAAATTATCCTGTAATTATTTCTTTGTAACTATTCAGTAGGTTTTGTCAAATAATTTTGTTTTTTGGGATGTACTCGTCAAATATTTGCCACCACCATAAAATTGGGTTCAGTTATTTATCCGGTTAATTTATTTAATTCCAATATTTCCGTTATAACACGTTTATTAATCTCGTGAAAATTAAATTCATTAACAGCTTTCTCATAACTTTGTTCAATAAACTCATCCAAACTGATTAGATATTGAGTATATTCTAATTGTGTAACTGTTCACGGAAATTTTTTTATTAAATTACGTATTGACGATTTACAACAGTTCATGAAAATTTCAGCAATAGGTTTTAGGAGTTAGGGAGTAAGAGATAGAGAATATTTTGTCGAGTCCGTTGCATTCCTTCTCAATTTTTTGTAACAAAAAAATTGTCCCGCTTATTCCTATTGTCCCACCTGTCCATCAAAAATCGCCAATACGTAATTTGCTAAAAAAATTTCCTTGAACGATTACAAAAAGTTAGGGTTAATTTTTATTTTGCATTTTGATGCTTGAATTTCAAGTACGATCAGTATATTATAATAATATATTTTCGTGTTATTGTTCAAAAAATTTTTCTCTACGATCTCTGTGGTAGGATGTTAAAAATTGATCAAAAATATTTTTCGTTAACTGTAATATTTATTGGTAGAACATATTTATAATCCTAATTTTATAAAAATAGCAATATACAAATAATAATGTTAAAAAAACGACTATTCAGTTGAATTTTTATTTTGAATTTATTTTCTGCAACCTCATTTTAACCTAAAACCTAATTCTCTTTACAAAACCAACCATTCACCAAAAAAATCTCAGTAGAAAATGAATCCTCCACACAACAACCTCATTACCTTAGTACCTCATTAAAAAATTAGGTAATTAAGTTGGTTTTGTGGGAGCTTGGTTGCTACTGATGTCGTTAAGTTAAGAAAAATTAGGTGAAAATGAGGTTAGGTTATAAAATAAATATTTTACACTGTTCACACTATAATTACGTTTACCTTCGCCTACCTATATATTTGACGGCAGGCTTTGATGCTTTTAAATTACTGAATTTCCAGTATGATCAGTCCAGTATGATCAGTCCAGTATGATCAGTATAATGTAATAGTTACAAAAAATAAGTAAAATTATCTTTTTTTTAAACATTATTTACGTCAACGCCATTTTGGAAATATAATATAATAAACATCTTATCAAAATAAGTTGTAAAATCGGAAAATTCCGTTTGAAAACTCATTTTGAACTCTCTATTGCTACGAGTGATTCTGTTGTCATCGTTTGCGGTGGATGTGGGACCTTTTTTATCGGCGTCGACAATCATTGAACGAAATTTATAAATCCGAAATGGTTTCCCGTAACGACCACCTCTTTCTGGACGATAAAAAACCGGTCCTCTGGAATCAAACTTCACCCATGCCGCAACAAAAATAAATAACGGCAAAAGCCCTATCAAACCAAAAAAACTAGCAAAAATATCAAATAATCGTTTTAAAATCATAGTAATACTAAAAAAATTTAATTAATTCTGCCGCAAAATACATATTTCCAAGCTAGAGACCGCATGTAAAATGTATTGAGTAATACGCTGTCTATTTTTTGCGTTAATTGTAACGGATAAATTATTGATGGTAAAAAAACTCCAATCAATGTTGAAAAATCAAAAAAACGTATTTCTGTATGGTCAAAATACTGTTTAAAATTTACAATTTCTTTATACTTTAAAAGTCCGTCTAGAGTTATACTATCTCGGAAATTTGGTTTCAATGAGGCAATTATTTTTCGTCTAAAATTCATTAAATGATTTCCACCAAAAGTTTCAACGCAGGTAAACATTCCACCACAATTTAGATGCTCAATTAATTTAGTGAAAAAATAGTTTCGGTCAAAATAATGTAATGAACCTGACATAAAAGCAATATCAAATTTTTCTTGTGCATTTGATAACCAGTTATTCAGATCTTCACAAATAAACGATGTTTGTGCATCAACTTTATGTTGTTTTGCCAAATATCTTGCAAATTCTATTGATTTGGGAGATATGTCAATTCCAACGACATTAAACCCCATTTTTGCCAATGCAATACTATGTGTAGCGGTGCCGCAACATAAATCAACTAATCTTATTGTTTTCAAATCCGTAATAGACTTGAATTGTTGTAACTTCCTATATATATATGGAGTTCTAACATGTGGTTTAAAAGACTCTATTCCATATTGTAAATTGTTTTTTTCAAAACAATTATTACCGCGTATGTCGTAAAAGTCAGCTGTATTATTCATAATTTTCATAATGTTGAGGTATTAAAGGTAAAAAAATAAACATTTTTGTTTTTAAATTTCCCCGCAAAATACATATTTCCAGGCGAGGCATCGCAAGTGAAATGTATTGAGCAGAGTATAATCTAACGGACGGATACAATTTGTAACAATTCGTTGGACTGGTTTGGAAAAGTTAAAAAATACTCCGCCAAGTTCCAGAAAATTAAAAAATATGACCTCTGATTTTTTAAATCGGGAACATAAATCTTTAATTTCTTTTGAACGGTGGAGGCGGTTTAATGTTTGTTCGTCGTAAATATTTCGTCGTTTTCGCAAAATATTCATAAATGGATTACCGCCGAATGTCTCAACAGAAAGTAGATGTCCGCCAGTAGTCAGTGATTTTTGTAATCGTGCCATCAATACATCAATATTGAGATAATAAAGGACGCCAGATGTAAACACGCAGTCGAATTTTTCGTTGCATTTATCCATCCATTCAAGAGCATCGCCGCAATAAAATGTAATACGGTCTGATACATTATGATATTCTGCTAATTTTTGTGCGGTTTCAAGAGATTTTTCTGAACAGTCGATTCCAATAACGGAAAATCCGCATTTTGCCATACGAACACTATGTAATCCGGTTCCACAACCAAGATCAAGAATTCTTCTTGCGCCGTTACGATAAAAGGAATCAATTTTCTTTTCCGCATAAACGTAGGGACTTTGTAACGGTAACGAATATCTTTGACTCCCAAGTGAAAAATCATTAGGATCAAATGCCTCATTACCTTTTTCGTTGTAAAAAGATTGTATAAATTCGATGGAACTCATTTTTATCTCCTTTGTGTTAGTGCGATTTTTTCAAGATAGGATACAAAATCATTGTAAACTTGATCCGCCTTGAATTGTTGCTCAAATAATCGTCTTGAATTTTGTGCCAATTTATTTCTATATGGTTCGTTATTCAAGAGAAGGTTAATTGCATCTGCCAACCGTTCACTTGAACCGCCATAAGTTAAACCAACTTCATTATCGCGTATCAAATCAGCAACATAACCGTCATCAATACTAAATAAAATTGGTAAGCCGCCCGCCATATACTCAATTGTCTTGTTTGTTAAACTGGAACGATAATTTTCAGAGTCTTTGTATGATGCTAACGCAATAGTCGTATAACTCATTAAATGCCATATCTGTTTAGCATTTACCCAACCTGGGAAAATAATATTTGGATTTTCTTTATACTTTAAACGTAACTCTTCCAATCGATCACCACCGCCACAAAAAACAAATAAAGTGTTATATTTTTTTAACACATTTTTTGCTGATTGAACAACAATTTCTTCTTGAAAATTTTGTCCAATAGTACCGATATAAGTTATAATATAACGATAAATTTCAGGTTTGACTCCTTCTGATTTCCAAAAGTAATCAATCTCATTTTTTTCCGAAACGGATATTTCAGGTTCTTCATAACCAAATGGAAAATATTTATCGTATTCTATCTTTGGTCGTTTTGCTTTTTTCAGTCCCCATTCCACAAATTTTGGCGTATTTCCGGTAATTGCAAATGCGTTTTGACAACTTCTCGCGGCAACAAAATGTAATGGCGTTATTGCTAATGAAACGAGTGTTTTTAGGAGTGATGGCGTTTTTTCTATAAATATATCAGGCCACAAATCACGAATATCAAGTACAACGGGTACATTATATTTTTTACCATATTTTGTAGCGGCGTCGGCAAGATCAAGAGTTGGTAATGAACATAAAATGACGTCTGGTTTTTCTATATTTTTTGATTCGTGTAAAAATTTTTGTGCGATAACGCGATGATCCCAAAATCGCGCAAGCGAAATATGTTTTTGGTAACCTGGAGCATGTAGGAATCGAATTGTATAATGTGGTTCAATTTCAATGGTTTTATCTGTTCCGAAACGATGTTTTTTGGTAGGGTGTAAAAAATCTGCGTTCCACCAAATAATTTGATGCCCTCTGTTCACCAGATATTTAGCAAGAATCCCCATACGCAATAAACGAATCTCACCTTCATCCAAAGGCGTCGGTTCAGAAGAATTAATAAGCCAAATTTTCATAGGTAATATTGTTGTAACTGTACTAATTAAAAAAACGCCTTGTGTTTAGTTTGTGGAGTGTATTTTGATTTAGTGAATTTTTACAATTATTTCAATTACAATTTCATAAAAAATCAGTGTCCCGTAGGGACAAAATGTTGGTAGAAATCTATGATTAAAAATAATTTAATTCCCACGGTGGAACAGGGCGTTCGCCTTGATAATTATTTATAAAAACGTATTCCAATATTTGTTTTAAGTAATCGGCGATTATTGGCGGGGTTAAATGATGGCGATGTTTTATTGCGTTGGATTTCCATTGTTCGACAACATCTCTATTTTCAATACAAAATCTAATACTATCCGCAAGGCTCTTAACATCTCCAGCCTTAACAATTTGTCCGCATTGAAATCCTTCAATTAAATCCTTACTTCCAACATTATTGCTAGCAATCGCTCCAAGACCGCAAAAAATCCCTTCAGCAAGTGCTACCCCCCAACCATCATGACGACTCGGTAATAACAAAATGTCATTTCTTTGAACATGTTCAAAAACCTCTGTATTCTTACATTTACCTAATAAACGTATCTTTTTTTCTATTCCATTTACTTGAAGTTGTTCAGTTAGTTGATCCGTTTGATCAAAACCAAGTATATCGCATGACCAGTTTAAATCCTTTAATAGAGAAAAAGCCTTGAAAATAATATCTAATCCTTTACAATAATGTTCCTGTAAACCTACAAGATGAATAAAACGAATTGCGTTTGTTTTGACTTGTTGTTGTAGCGTAAAATCTTGTTGATCAACACAATATGACATCGGGAAAATTTTTGTTTTATCAAATCCAAAACGATGAAACGCTGTTACTCCCAAATTCCCTAACGCAAGTACAGCGGAAATTTTTGATCTATATCTCCAAGTATTCAATCGATAATTTAATTCTCTGGCAATACCCATAAAATATGTATATTGACGTGGTCGCTCAGAAAGAATAACAAGTTTGGGATTGTTGGTTATTTTCATCAATGGCGAAATACATACCTGAAAAAACTTGTTTCGAGGTTGAAATCCAAAATAAATATGGATCGCATTAGGATTTGCTGTTATAATTTCTTTGGCTTTTGTAAATAGGTCGTTAGCCTGCTCTAAAAAAATAGAGTTAGCATTTCCCAAACAAGGGTAGTGGAAATTCAAACCTTTATGAATGTAATCCTTATTTTTTTCAAAAATTATAGTAACTTTTCCAGACCATACATTAGCTAAAGACCGAAAAATACCGTTCCAATGATGTAAAGGATAATTAAGCCAACAAATAATATCCATAATTATAAATCTCCTTATTATTTTCTACATTCAAAGTAATTATTCAGTAGCGATATTATTTGTATCATCAAGTAAGTAATCATAAAGTAGTTAATGTTTCACCTACCTCGCTGAATAACTATAAATTATAATTTTTTGTTTAAGCATTTTTTCGTAATTTCTCTTTTAAATTTGCAAACTGTAAACGAAAGGTCTGCCTTGTACTGCGTAACATTGAATTGACCACACATTTTATTTTTGCGATTTTGGAGCCATCTAACGCATTGTAAAAATCTATTACGTACCATGGCAAATTGTGTGAGCCATTCAAATAATTTCGTTCATCATCGCCAATACTCGCTCGAATTTCAGCAAGCATTGCCGGTTGTTCTGATTTCAGAACATCATGGTAACGCGACGCCAAACTTCG
>JAISLW010000419.1 GCA_031277105.1 Planctomycetaceae bacterium
TGGGTATCTCTAAAAATTCATTTGTCAGGTAGGCGGCGTTTCGCCGAAACGCCGCATTACGTTTTTGGGCGCTAATAAATTTTATTACTTCACTAGGTCTAAAATAATTATATTTTAGACCTAGCGAATTATTAAAGTTTAATAATCGTTTCACACGTATTGCGACGTTTCGGCGAAACATCGCCTACCTTTTTGCAAAAAAAATGAATTTTTAGAGATACCCTTGTGTTTTTTAGAAATTACCTTGATGAATTTCAAGTACGAGCAGTATAAATTTTTTTATCTGAATTTAATTTTACGAAATTTAAATTTATTGAAGTGTATATGACTATATTATGGAAAAATTTTTTAATTCAAGTTTTATTTTTTTTGTGCGTTTTATACATGGTAAACGTGTCAAAATCTGTAGAAACATCTTATTCGCCAGAAGATATTGTTCGATTTAATCAAAATTACTGGGATTCTATCGTATCAATTGATATGCAATTTACGGCGGACGAAATATGCAAAGAAGGTAAATTTTCTCCAGAATATCCTACTCGTTGGATCAAATCAGGTAATAAAGAACGCCTGACTTGGCATACGCCGGCTAAAATAAAAAAACAACCCACGCCCCAAAATAAAACTAATCCCACTACAGATATTTACGACGTAATTATTAACGATAAACAAATTATTGAAGTCTTTGATTCCCGAAAAACAAACGAACCGTTAGCACAAACTGTAGATGACGCTATTTTGGCGCCTTTTGCCGTGAATTGTAGATCAATTAAATCAGATATTGAATCGTTTAAAACTCCAATTTCAACATAAAAAGCCAATGGTAGATTGGTTTTTTCAAAACTGGTTTTCTATGTCATTTGTGCGATCATTGGGTCATTACCGTAATATTGCCGATTTTATTGTAGATCGCCCAACAAGCGTACCCGTCAGATCAATTATTGACAAAGATATTATTTGGACTTTCACGATATGCCCGAATAATATAGAAATGGAAGGTAATTTGTCAAAAAATTTTATTGAAGTTTCTTTTAACGAAAGTAAATCTTTTTTGATATGCGCATTGAGATATTACGACAACGAAAACAATAAACATCCAATTATTATTGAAACCAAAATTCTGGACTATATTAAATTGGATAATGATTATTATTTTCCAAAACGTATGGTTAAAAATTTTTACTACGACGGTAAAATATCAAATGAAAATACGCTGTTTTTAAATGTACAAAAAATATCAATTAACGAGTCAATTGACAATTCTTTTTTTGAGTACAAGATACCGCATTACGTTAAAGTTTATGGCGATCCTTCTCCGTCCGATAAAGAATATATGCTATTTCATATTTGGGGACCCGATAATAAACCGGTATTGACGCTTTCAACACGTGAAGAATATAACGCATTTTTTGAAGAACTTATTAAAAAAATGAAAGAAAAACAATTAAATAATTCACCAAGTCCAACAATAGCATATTGGCGAATATGTTGCGTTGCGATTGGAATAATTATTTTGATCTTGGGTATTTATTCTAAAAAAATATTCAAACCGTCATAACGAACTCGTCATAACGAAAAGGTTAGATTATACAAATATCTGCTGTAACTATTCACACTTTAAAATGTGTTTTTTAATTTGATTTTTTGTAACGATAATTGTAGGGCGTCTCTAAAAATTCATTTTTTTGTAAAAAGGTAGGCGGTGTTTCGACACCGTGTTTATTTTTTGTGCCGCAATGGAGTTTATGATACCAATAAATTTTAATATTTCACAACGTTCAAAATACATATATTTTACGTTATGAATTATTAAAATTTAATAATTATTTTACGCGCATTGCGGCGTTTCGGCGCTGTGTTTGATTTTTTTAGCCGCCTACCTGAACAAATGAATTTTTAGATACGCCCTATTGACAATTTTTTGAGGGACAAGTTGGACATGATGGACAAGTGGATAATTTTTTGTAACAAAAAATCTGTTCTCTAGATTTCTAAAAAACTACTCTCTACCCCTACACCCTATCCCCTAAAATCTGTCGCTTAAATTTTCGTGAACGGTTACTATTTTTTTGTTGCGTAATGTTATCATTATTTCTGCGGCGACCGCAGTTATTAGCGGTACTGTAACTGAATTTCCGGCTTGCGATCTGATTGCGGCATGCGTTACAGGAATTTTGAATGTTTCAGGAAAACCTTGAAGCCGCAACATCTCCCGCCCCGTCGGTCTACGATTGCCATTGACCAATAAATAATTATAAGACGCATTATGACGCAACGCACACGAAAACGAATGCATCCCTATATGACCGCCCTTGTTCTCATGCCAAATTGAAGGATAAAAAGGTTTTTGACCTTGCTTTTTCAATTGCTCTAAACGTTTTTTGCAAATCATTTCGGAAGCGAAAAGTTTCTTATCGACCTTGTTGTCAGATTCCAAAACGTCTTTCAAATTCGGACAATACACATAAGGCTCAGGAAAACAAAATGAAAACGGCTCCAAAAATCCAACTATTATCGTCCGCTCGCGCTTTTGAGCAACGCCAAAATTCAACGCATTCAATACGGAAATATACGTATAATAACCAAGTTCGCTAAGCTTATCCAATACAATTTGACAAGTTCGACCATTATCGTGAGTTCGGAATTGTTTGACATTTTCAAGCATAAATGCAATTGGTTTCTTGTCCCGCAAAATACGCTCTATCTCAAAAAATAACGTGCCGCGAGTATCGGAAAAACCCTTTTGCTTGCCAATAATACTAAAAGGTTGACAAGGAAAACCCGCAAGCAAAATATCGTGATCCGGTATCTGCGAAGTTTGGATTTTTGTAATATCGCCGCAAGGTTTTTCGCCAAAATTTACTTCGTAAGTTTTTTGCGCCAACTCGTCCCATTCAGAAGAAAATACGCATCGACCGCCAACAGATTCAAAACCTAACCTAATACCGCCAATACCCGCAAACAAATCAATAAAACTAAAAGAACGCCAAAGAGGTGAAACTATAACTGTATCAGGACTAATTGCCCGCACCAAAAAATCCTCCGGCTTATCAGGACTTTTATCACGCCAAAAAATATTGACAACACCAAAATTAAACGCATCAGCAATACGACGAATAAACGACTCCCCGTCCTCATACCGAATAATCAACGACCGCGAAAAAATATACACAACTACTCTCCAATTTTGTAATCTTATATACAGATCGTACTTGAAATTCAGCGATTTAAAAGCGTCAAAGCCTGCCGTCCGAAAGCTAGGCAGGCGAAGATAAACGAAAACTCAAGTGCGAACAGTTTAATAAATATAAATAACAATCAAAAGTTAGCGTTATATGCAATGGTAAAAATATATTTTATTGAATTGTTTATAAATTTATAACAAATATTTCGTACTATTGTTTTACAATTTCCTCATTTTAATTTTGTTTAATAACATTTCTATAATTTTTTCTACGGGTATTTCTCCTAGTTATCCATATTTTAATACTATTTTGTTTTCATTTTTATTTTCTTTTTCATTTTTTATTGCGTTAATTCTTTGTTGCGCAATTTCGACAAATTTAGAATTTTGCTCAATACCAATAAAATTTCGCTCTAATTTTTTACAAACGACCTGAACAGTTCCGACGCCCGCAAACGGATCAAGAACGAGATCGCCTTTGTTAGAACTCGCTTTAATAAGACGTTCCATTAAACGTTCTGGTTTTTGAATTGTATTTAATGCTTCACGATTT
>JAISLW010000436.1 GCA_031277105.1 Planctomycetaceae bacterium
GATTGCCCGCGTTGTCAAAAACTAATCAAGGAATACGAAAACCAAAATAACAACAACACAATACTAATAGAACTACCAACCAAAAACCAAACCGCCAAAATCAAAACCAATTTACCAATTTTCAAATTAGACGAAAAAAAAGACTGGTTCGCAATCACGCCTTGCATCATAAATTTAAAAGACGAAACATGCACTTCAATAAAAGAGGATTTTGATTAAAATAGAAAAAACTTTTTAACGCCCCCTCAAAAAAAATTTTTCAAACGCGGTACTACCCCCCCCTTGTTGTTGTTGTTGTTGAAAGTGGTACTATCTATTTTATTAATATTACATTGTTGTTAAATTTTTATAGTTAAAGTTTATATATTTTAAAGATTTATATGTGGCAAAGAATTTAAATAAATTGAAGAATATAATAATAGGGCATCTCTAAAAATTCATTTGTCAGGTAGGCGGCGTTTCGCCGAAACGCCACATTACGTTTTTTGTCGCTAATAAATTTTATTACTTCACGAGGTCTAAAATAATTATATTTTAGATGTTATGAATTATCAAAGTTTAATAATTGTTTCACACATATTGCGATGTTTCGGCGAAACATCGCCTACCTTTTTACAAAAAATGAATTTTTAGAGATACCCAATATAAATTGTTGTGTAGATATTTATTTTAAATTTTGCTAAATTTAAATCTGTTTACTAATATTCCAATTAAATCAAGACAAAATTTAATTGGCGGTTTTTTGAAATAATTGTAATTGTCTTAATCAGACGAAAGGGGGTAATTTGATGAGCTTATTGTATCTGAATGCAATTGGTTTATTTTTAATTGTTTTTTGTAATGGGTATATTTTGGCTGACGCATTAGAAAAGTATTCTCATTTTCGCAAGATTGATTATTCTACGGCTAAATTACTAAATAAAAACGAAAAGGAAACTGTTATTAAAAATATTTTCAGTAAGGCAAAAAAACAAAGAGCCGAACAAAATTCAGCGTCGTTTGAAATAAATGCGATAGGAAGCCAACCCAATCCGATTTTGCGAAATGATTTTTTAGACGCAGTATTTGTAATTGATCCAGACAACAGAAAAGATATATTGAAAATTACAACATTACTTGAAGGTTCTCTAAATGCTCAAAATGTAAAAGATGACTTTAAGAAAAAATGGCAAAAAGTACCTCCCGAAATAAGAAATAATGAAGAATTAGATGCATCAACTTTGGAATCTTTGACCTCGTGGGCATTAGAACGTTATACTTACAATGAAGAAACGGTATGGGCAAATTTCAAAGTATCTGAAATTTTTAACGGCAATCGAAAACAAATCTGGACTTGCTGTAATGGAATCCAAGATATAAAAATTGATACGTCGCGCGGTTGTTTAGGATATTCTATTGAGGCGAATCAGGTTTTAGTAAATGAAATTAATTCACGTTATCCAGATGAATGGGGATTTTTCTTTCATTTTTTCTTTCTTCCATTTCATGATGACAAAACTTTGTCTAATTTTACCAAATCATTAGTTAAAATTTACAGAGACGATAATTTTTTGTATTTTCTAATGGATGGATGGGAAAGTAATTATATTACCGATATAATTTGTTGCGATGCTACGTCATACAACGTGATCGTCTATCGTAACTTGGATAAAAAAGGCAATGTAGTTCACGAAATATATCAGTTTGATTGGACGATAGTTGATCGTGGTATTAGTATTCCCAAAATAACTATTGAAGGACGATATGATCCAGATTCCAATAAACGAGGAAAAGAGATTATGAATTATTACGCAATACGTTATTTACAAAAAATAGAACAATTTCCTACGTTCAATGATAATGAATTTAAACTTGCGTGTAAAAAAGGAACTGATATTATTGATTATCGGATAGAAGAAGAGCATCAATCATTTATGCTTGATCAAGACGTTTCAGACATATTAGATTATATGTGGACTGTCAAACCAATAGACGCGGAAAAATTAAATAACGACGTAACAAATAATGATAATAACAATGACTTGCTTTGGAGAATAATTTGCGTAATGGCAGGAATCATGTCGCTTGTTGTGGCAATGTTTATAATTAAATATCAAAAAAAGAGGAAGTCCCAAAAATGAAAATGGAAATGAAATTTTATGTTAATTTCACCAGTAAAATTTTAATGACGTCGCTAATTTCATTGTTGCGTGCTTTAGTTTCGAGTAATGTTTTATAGTTTTTTATTTTTTGTTATACTTTTCGCACTTTAAATTGCGGTTTTTAAAAAATACGCACAACTATTGAGTAACGAATTTTTTGATCAATAAATTACGTTGAATTTCGCCGCGATAGCGACAACATTTAAATACAACCTTAACTGTCATTGCGTCATTAACGGGACGCTATACGGATAGTAATTGAATTTCATCGATTTAAAAGCGTCAAAACCTGCTGTCCGAAAGCTAGTCAGGCGAAGGTAAATCGCAAATTAAAGTACGAACAGTTTAAAATTTGTATAATTTTTTACTACCAACATTTTATCTCTAGCGGGACAAATATTTATTGTTACGAAAATTGTCCCGATACAACCTACACACTATCCACTAAAATCTTTTGCTTAAAATTTCCGTGAACGGTTACGAATTTTTAGAGATACACTTTTGTTACTAAAACTAACGCTATCCACTAACTCTAAAATTTAACGTTTAACTTTTCGTGTATGATTACAAAAAAAATTGCGGCATGGTTATTTGATAAACTGTCGTCCGTGAATGTTTACAAAAATTACACATCCAAAAAACAATGACTAAAAATACAACAAATATTAGAACTGATATTAAAACAGATAATCAAACAGATAATCAATCTGTTGATAATCAAACAGAAAACGCTGAAGCGAAATTGTCGGCGGCGGCGTTGGTTTTGGGGCGGCGTAATATTGTGCGTCGTCTTTATGATTGGGTTTTATCTTGGGCGGGTACGCCTTATGGTTCTCCGGCTTTATTTATTTTATCGTTTATGGAGAGTTCATTTTTTCCGGTGCCGCCTGATGTTTTGCAGATTGCGTTATCGGCGGGTCGTCCTAGTCGTTCTTTTTGGTATGCGACGGTATCGTTGGTTGGTTCTGTTCTTGGCGCATTGTTGGGTTATTATATTGGTTATGTTCTTTGGGTAAATGTCCAATCGTTTTTCTTTACGTATATTTTCAATGAATCTCTATTTAATATAGTCAAAGAAAAATATTCTGATGCTGCGTTTTGGTCGATATTTACGGCGGCGTTTACGCCGATACCGTATAAAATTTTCACGATAGCCGCTGGAGTTTGTCAGTTATCGATAACGACGTTAGTTATTGCGTCGGTGTTGGGACGCGGGTTGCGGTTTTATCTTGTGGCGTCGTTAATGTTCATTTTCGGCGCCAGTGTAAGAAACTGGATTGACGCTCATTTTAATAAGTTGACAATAATTTTTACCATCCTCCTAATCGGAGGCTTTGTCGCAATAAAATATATAATGAAATAAGGCAATTTCTAATAACCAGTTTTTTATTTAACCACAGAGAACCCAGAGTTCGCAGAGAAGAATTTTTTTAATTGTTAGCGATTGAATTTACGTTTAGCGCCGTCTGTCTAGTTTTCGGACGGCAGGCATTTACGCTTTAAAATCGCTAAATTTCAAGTACGATACGTATAAAAAATATTTGTAACCGTTCACGAAAAAATTAAGTAAATAGGGATTAGGAAGTAGGTGTAGGAAGTAGGTGATAGTATTTTGTGTAACAAAAAATTGCGAAAGAACGCAGCCATCTCGACTGCAATTTGCCGCAAGGCAAACAAAAAGGCTGTTGAGATCAAAACCTCGCTCATTAGCGGTTGAGTACAACCGCATGCAGGCGAGACGCCCGCGATCCTGGCATTTTTTGTAACAATAAATATTTGTCCCGCTAGGGACAACATGTTGGTAGAAAAAAAAT
>JAISLW010000498.1 GCA_031277105.1 Planctomycetaceae bacterium
GTTAAGGTTGTATTTACATGTTGTCCCTATCGGGACAAATATATTTTTGACCTTACTTTTCTACCAACATGTTGTCCCTAACGGGACAGAAATGAATTTTAGAGACGCCCAGATATTAAACCTCTCTCATTAGCGGTTGAGTACAACCGCATGCAGGCGAGACGCCCGCGATCCTGTGATGCAGGCGTTCCGCCTGCGAACCTTCAATCTGTCCCACGTGTCCCTCCGATTTTGTGAACGGTTACCGAAAATTAAATTGCGAACAGTTTACAAAACTTATTTTTTTGTAAAAAATGGTATTGTATTTTTTTGTTGTCTGTTTTACAATTATGTTTCGTTTTGGTTGGGGCGATTGTTTTTGAATTTTTGTAACGAAAAATATAGTTGGATCGGATGCGGCGATTTGTTGCGTTTTAGTTGGTTTAACTTATGTTTGAGAACTATTTCAAATAATTGCTTTGACTATTTTAATTACGAGTCGAGCAATATTGTATTTTCAATTTTAATTTTCAATTTTAGTTTTAATTGAGATCGTATTGCTGCAAATTTTTTAACAGGAGAAAGGAGAAAGTATGTTTTTTAGTTTTTTCAACAGTTCGCAAATTAAATTCCGATTAGCGCCGCCGTTTGCTTGTTTATTTGGCGGCTGTTTTGGGCGACCTTTTGTTGTTGGAATTTTACGCGGGGGCTGTTTTGCGATCTGTTTACTTTTAATTTTAACAGTATCAGGTTGCGGCGGCGGCGATGGAATGTTGCAGATTTCAGGAACGGTAACGCTTGACGGATCGCCGTTAGAAACAGGCAACATGATTATTACCGCAGGCGACTCGCCGGTTTCAGGTTGCGAAATTAAGAACGGCAATTTTACGGCAAGAGTTACAAAAGGCGACAAAAAAGTGTCAATAACAGCAATGAAAATAGAAGGCGAAATTGAATCCGTCGATTCAACAACCGGAGAGAAAGCAATGATTCCAAAATACGTGCCGGTTGTAAAAGGCGCGTCTGATTTTGGCGAAGTTGTTAGTAACTACAAAATTTCCGTGAATAAAAATGGCGATAAATTCGATATTGAATTAAAGTCAAGCGAGTTGCTCAAAAATAATTTTGAGTCGGGTTCACGTTAAAAATTTTTCAAACATTGTCAATATGTAATTGACAAAAAATTTTTAACAAAATTAACAATTAAAAATAGAGGAGATTTCAAATGAAAACTTTATTGAACGATTTGAATTTTGGTATTGCGGAAAATTGTGAAGCCGCTGCAAAATTACCAAATGTTAAAATAGGCAGGGGGGGGGGGGTACGTAAGATAAACCGTAAATTCTTTTGGCTTATGGGATTTACGCTTGTAGAACTTCTTGTTGTTATTGCGATCATAGGAATTTTGATTGCAATTCTTCTTCCCGCCGTTCAAGCCGCTCGTGAAGCGTCGCGGCGAATGTCTTGCTCAAATAAGTTGCGACAATACTCACTCGCAATGCACAATCACGCCGACGCCAAAAAAGGATTGCTCCCAATCTGCGCCGCAAGAAATAACACGCCGTCGTCAATGGGAACATTGCCGCGTAGTACATGGATTGTTTATTTGTGGCCGTATATTGAGCAGCAGGCGCTTGCCAGTCAATATGTTTATACGACTCCTTTTCATAACGCTCCTAATAACGGTCTGATTGCTTCAACTCTATCGCTCTATTATTGCCCGTCCGAAACAAGACAACGTTCTGTAATCAACTTTGGCGCACCGCCGCTTCGAGCAAGAATGAATTACGTCGTCAGCATAGGACACGGGACAAAATATAGATCAAGTAACAGAATAGGCGAACCTTATCGTCAAGTGTTCATAAATATTCCTTCTCATCCGTTTAACGGCGCAATGTGGCGCGGCGCAATGTTTACGTTTAACGTCGAGATAAGTTTAAGCGATATTAAAGATGGTTTGTCAAATACGATGTGTATGTCGGAGGCTTTTTTATCGCTCCGAGACGAAGATTTATCTTGGCGCGGCGACGTTTTTAACGATGAAGGTTTACCTTGTTATTCTACGTATTTTGGAACGCCTAATACAAGTGTTACTGATTACATGAGACAAATAAATGCAGGCGGCGGGAAAACATGGAACCCGAATGACATTTGTTGTGCAACGTGTAAACCTGCGCCATGTTTCAACGGCGGCGACGTTCAAGATGATAATCAAGCGGCGCGAAGTTATCATCCTGGCGGCGTAAATGTTTCAATGGGCGATGCGGCTGTTAATTTCACAAACAATAATATTTCTTGGAAAGTATGGAGTGAAATGGGTTCAGGTTGGGCGATGGGTAAATCTGTTTTGCCTATCGCTAATCAATAATTTTCTAATATAACCTGAACGTATCTATAGTTTTTTTATAACGGCTGTTTTTGCGTTTAGGTTATGCGAGATATTTTTTAAACTTACCGTAAATTTTCAAATTTAACTTTAAGGAGATTTTAAGATGAATAAAAATTATTTTCCACAAATTGACGCTACGAATTTTTGTAACGAAAATTCATTCGGTCAAAAAAACGACAACGTAAATTCAGGTTTTACGTTGGTTGAGTTATTGGTAGTGATAGCGATCATTGGTTTATTGATTGCTTTATTATTGCCTGCGGTTCAAGCGGCGCGTGAGGCGTCGCGGCGTGCCGCTTGTCAGGTTAAACTTAAACAACTTGCTCTTGCAATGCACAATCATCAAGACAGTTACGATAAATTACCGTCGGGCGTTAATACTTATGGTAGGACGGATTATCGGTTTAGCGCTTTTATGCCGATGTTGCCGTATTTGGAACAGACGGCGTTGTACGATTTGTTTATCGCAAACTATCAAACTCGCGATCCTTGGGCTAACACCGGCGGCAGAAACGGCAACGATTGGGGCAGGGTATCTTGTGCTGATTTATCATCAATAGTTGGTTGTCCGTCTGATAGTTCTTTGTTTACATTTACGATGAGAGAACCTGGTTCAGTTATGCGGACGAGTTATCGCGTATGTGTCGGCGATTGGCCGGATCGTGCGGGCGTTACGTCGATAGAAAACAGACGCGGCGTATTTTCCGGTTATAGAGATAACACTCGCACATTGACAACGATTGGCGACGGTACAAGTAACACGATTTGTTTTTCGGAAGGTAATATTGGGGCAAATGGCGTTCAATCTGTATTTGGTATTTTTAAAGAGGTTTCTAGCGGATTACCAAATATAGGTCAATCGCCAACAGATACGGCATATTTTCGAGCCGAAACCTGTCGCAATACTGCATCGGGTTACAATTATAATGATATAACTGGTATTATTGCTGATTCATTAGGTCGTCGGCTTTTTGACTCTGGTTTCCTTTTCACGGGTTTTTCAACGATATTGCCGCCGAATAGCGCTAGTTGCCGTATTGGTCCGTATAGTGAAGCGTTAGGCGGTAGTTATATTGAGGCTGAAGTGGCAACCGGTAATCCGTATCGAGCGTCAATGGTTTCGGCGACTTCGTATCATAACAACGGGGTCAATGTTGCGTTGTGTGATGGTTCGGTTCGTTTTGTTACGGAGTCGATAGATTGGGGCGGTGCAACTGCTTTAACTGCGCCGTGCGTAGAATCGGGTCGGTCGCCGTTTGGCGTCTGGGGCGCAATGGGCAGTATAAACGGCGATGAAGCCGTAACGCCGCCATAATATTAGTCGTCATATTAGTCGTCAATGATGTTAATTAGGATTGTAGTTTTTTGTCCGCAGATTACGCAGGTTAGAAAAATTATTTGTAACCGTTCACGAAAATTTGTTTATTAAATTACGTTTTGGCTATTTTTGAGGGACAAGTAAGACGATTTTTTGTAACAAAAAATAGAAAAGGATCGCAGGCGTCTCGCCTGCAATTTGTCTGAACTATGATTTGTGTGATTAGTGTGATTTGTGTGATTAGTATAAAAATCACACAAATCATAAAAATCAAAGTTCAGACAACATTGTCCCATTTGTCCCTAAAAAAATAGCTAAAACGTAATTTAATAAATAAATTTCCGTGAACTGTTACAAATTATAGACGTTCTATACACAGCTAGGACTTGATTTAAAAACGTCAAAGCCTGCCGTCCGAAAACTAGGCAGGCGAAGGTAAATCGTAAATTAAACTACGAACAGTTTAAAATTACCATCCGAGACATAATCCGAGATTTATTAGATGCGTTGCTCTTCTGTCGTTTATCGCTACATCGTAATCTACAAATAAACTTCGTTGATACAAGAAACTCCACTTTAACCCAACGCCTAACCATGCATAATCACGTCCAATGTTGCCGTCAAAAAAGAATACCGACGGCGTCGAAGCGCCCTTGCCCTTGATAGACGAAAAATGCGACGAATAAAACGGAGGCGGATTATTTAACATTTCATGCACCCATGTTGCCCGCGACTGAAATAATAATACGCCGTCTATCGGTTTCCAATTTAATCTAATACCAATAAATTGCGTCAAACCATGACCATTCCAATCGCCCTGCAAAACATAGTCGTTTGCGGAATCAATTTCGCCATGATAAAGGAAATTATATTGAATTGCATAAAACGGCTTGACCTCCCACTTTCTAAAAATAAAACTCAACCCAAACTCGCCGTCAAATCGCGATTGTAATCCGTTGCCGGAAAATTTTTTCCCCGCCGCCGTAATTCGATACTGATCATATCCGATATTTACACCCCATCCAAAATGTGCGACTTGCCAATGATACACTTTGCCATAACCGAAAATAAAATTGTCAATTTTTGATTTAAGCAAATTTCCGTATTGCGTTTTTGATTCATTTGCGTTGATGAGAAATGTTGAATAAACTTCGTGATCCGTCAAAACGTCCAAGCCGATTTGTATGCCAAAATTATCAGGCTTGATCTTTATTCCAACGTCTTTAGGCTTCAACTCCGTATTCGAATAATATAAATTACTCCACAAACAACCGCCGCCACGCCACGCTTGAGCAAGATAAATATCAGGACTTAATACGTTTTGATCCGGTTGCTTGACTATATCAATATCAATATTGGAAAAAATATCAACGTCCAAATCAGCCGCTACAGAATTGTCCTCTTTGGCGCTATCGTCAAAATTTATCAGCCCCAAATCACAACACGACAAAACACTCTCATAAAACGTCCCCGCAAATATCTCAAAACAAAATAAACAAAAAATTATTACACAAATACCAGAAAAAAGATTTTTTGTTACAGAAAATAAACGCACGTAACTTGCCGACGACAAAAAAACGACAACACTCAAAAATATTACCGCAATTATATTCAAAACAAAAAACATACAAAAACCCAAAAAAACAAATAATTAAAATTCTTTATCAAAATCAAAATCCGTAATGCAAAAACATAAACGCAATATTTACGCCCGCTACAAAATATCGGCGTTAAAAAAAGAAAACTTTAACGATTATGACGATTATTTGTAATAATCCGATTGCGATAATTTTGCAGATTAGGCGCTAAAGATTGTTAAAACCACAAAGAACGCAGAACTTATAGAGGGATTTTTAAGTAGAATTTAAACGTTATGCTAAAATCAAATCAATGATGAACTTTTAGAGAACGCCCAAGTGGAAATAATTTTATTTTTAACAAATCAGTTTCCGTGTTTTCTATGTTTTATGTGTTTAATGAAAAGTTACGTAGTTTTCTTTATTATTCTGTTTTAATTTCCGTAATGAAATGCGACGAACTGGTTACGGGCGAAGTAGTTGACGTGGTAATGGTTGTAATTCCGTTTTGCGAAGTTTTTATTTGTGTTCCTGTTCTTGTTTCCATGTTTTGGAAAGCGGTTTCGGCGGTTCCGGCGGCGGCGATTTCGTAGGTGGTCAAAGGAATATTTTTATTTTTTCGGTTGTTGTTTGCGGTTAAATTTGTTTGTGCGTTTGTTTGATCTGTGTCGTAATGAGTTGGTGCGAATTTTGATTCCGTTGAACCGATTGATCCGGTTTCGTAATTGTTAGCAAAATACGATTCAGATAATGCGATTGTTGGTTTTGGAGCGGTGGAATTTTGCAGTTGTTCTGAATTATTTTTTTGCGGTGCGTTTGTTGCGGCGAAATAATTTTCTGGTACGTTTGTCAACGTCGGCGTTGCGGGGACGGTGTTTGGCGATGTTGTTGTAAAAGGATCGTAGGCGGGAAATTGTGTTGCTGCCGGAATTGATGTTGGCGGGTAATTTGGAGTTGGAGTTGGGATTGGAGTTGGAATTGGATCTGGGATTGGGGTTGGAATTGAATTTGCTGATGGCGGCGGCGTGGAATTTATTGTTGCTGGAAAAACGGGATTAGGAGCCGGCGTTGCATTCGGCGACGGTGTAATAGCAGTTGCAGGTTTATCAACAACAGTAGCGCTTGATGGTGGAGAGATATAGCCGCTCTGTTGACCAAGATACAATCCTTGATTTGCAAACGTTGCAGATTCGGGCGCTGTTGTTTCGCCCGACCTCCAACTCCAAAATCCCGAAATATTGTCATTCCATGCGCCCTTGCCGAAAGAGCTACAACAGCCGCCTTGAAAAATAAACAAAACGCAAATAACAAATAAAATTAAATTTCTCATAACAGTCTTTATTGAAAAAATAAAAATACACGAACCGTAATTGGATTTTTAATTGTTCGTATTTGAATTTGAATTTATCATCGCCCGCCTAGTTATCGGGCGGCAGGTTTGTATCTTTTACGTCGCTAATTCAAATACGATACGTAATATCGCTAAAATTCAAATACGAGCAGTAAAAACCGCAGTTTTGTAATATGTTGCGGATTATAATAAATGACGCTTATCGATTCCAGATCAATTTTAAATTTAATTCGTGTTATATTAAACTGTTCTTATTTTAAACTGTTCACACTTGACTTTGCGTTTACTGACGCAGGCATAGTTTTAGGACGGCAGGCTTTTACATTTTTAAATCGCCAAATTTGCAAGGATGAACAGTATAAGTGTACAACAAGAAATTAAACAAGTACGCTTTTATTAAAATTTGGTAAAAAATTACAATTGTCCCTTTTATCCGAGTTAAATTAAAAATTCGGAATACAGAATACAGAATACAGAATACAGAATAGAGAATTTTGAATTAAAGATTTTGTAACAATTCAATGATATATTTTTCGCACGTTATACTATTCCCACTTTGTAACCGTTCACGGAAATTTGTTTATTAAATTACGTTTTGGCAATTTTTGAGGGATAAGTGGGACAGAAGGGTCAAGTGGGACAATTTTTTTATAACAAAAAACTTTTTCTCTAAATCATCTAATTTTAGAAAACTATCCTCTATTTCTTATCCCTAAAACTTGTCGCTTAAATTTTCGTGAACGGTTATCCCACTTTAAAATACGTTTTTTAATTTGATTTTTTGTAACGATAATTCTTAAACTGTTAGCGTTTAAATTTTCGGTTATAATCGCCTTCCTATCTATCGGCATGCAGACGTTGATGTTATAATACCGGCAAAATTCAAGTACGATCCGTATAAAGTACGAATATTATAATTAAAAAAATTCTTTGTTTTATGTGGTCAAATATACGTAATGTATTATATCGTTGAATTTCAAGTACAATACATATACAAATTTACAAATTTACAAATTTACAAATACAAATTGCCTTTGATATTTATATGGTTAGTTTTTTTTGCAATGAAAATAATGAAAATGAGGAGAGTAAGATTTATCTTGCGAGTCAATCTCCGCATCGTGCAAAGCTTTTGAAGGAAGCCGGAATAGATTTTACGTTATTGCCGCCGGATGATGTTGAGCAGCGGTGGAATAAAAAAGAAGAGCCTAACCAATACGCGTGTAGGATGGCATGTTTGAAGGCTCTTAATGTTGCGGACAAAATAAATTGCGGAATGATTATAGGATGCGATACGGTAACTTATTGTTGCGACGAATTGCTAGGTAAACCTAAAGATAAAAACGACGCAAGAAAAATGCTAAAATTCTTACGCGGAAGACGACAACAAGTAATAAGCGGACTTTGCGTAATAAAAAAGAAACTCGACAATCCATGTCTGATGACAAACTTCGTTAGCGTGCAAACGTATCTTGTCATGCGGCATATTAAGGATAAAACGCTAGAAGAGTATCTTGATACCGGCGCATGGATAGGCAAAGCCGGTTCTTTCGAGTATCAAAATTATAATTCTTGGATAAAAATATTAGAAGGAAGCGAATCAAATGTAATAGGTTTGCCGTTAGAAAATCTTTTTGAACTATTGGAAAAAATGAAATATTTGTGATCTATCTGAAAAAAATAAACCACCCTTACTTGAAATTAATTGCCGTCAAAACATCAAAACAATAACTAAACTGGTAGAAGTAAACGCAATTGCACGTGTGAACAGTTTAAAATATTGACGTATCCGTTTTCGCCTTCGAGCCTCAAGGGCGTCTCTAAAAATTCATTTTTTGTAAAAAGGTAGGCGATGTTTCGCCGAAACATCGCAATACGCATAAAATAATTATTAAATTTTAATAATTCATAACGTATTAAAATAGAATA
>JAISLW010000505.1 GCA_031277105.1 Planctomycetaceae bacterium
AAGTGGGACATGAGGGACAAATGGGACAATTTTTTTGTAACAAAAAATCAGGCTACTGGATCGCAACCGTCCCGCCTGCTATTTGCCGATAGGCAAACCAAAAGGCGGTTGCGATCAAAACCTCGCTCATTAGCGGTTGAGTACAACCGCATGCAGGCGAGACGCCCGCGATCCTGGGATGCAGGCGTTTCGCCTGCGATCCGTCGATCTGTCCCATTTGTCCCTAAAAAAATCAACCTCATTACTTTATCAAAATTAAATAAATAATGAATTTTTAAGACGCCCTAGCCCTTAAAATCTTGCGATTAAAAGTTCCTTGAACGATTACTGAAAAATCTGTTTAGAAATCTGATTGGAAACCGATTTGGAATGTTCCGGTGAATGGCGTATTTTTTCTATCAATGTAAAGGTTGTTTGATAGATTTATGAATACGGATTTGGTTTGTAATTCATTTGCGAAGTATTGTATAGTTAGGTCAAAATTTATTATTGACCTTCCTAATTTGCTTCCGTTTAATGGTAATCGTTGTCCGAAGTCATCGACGACGATGGTTGTCAATTTATCTGTTCCGCAATTGAAGGTGTAATAAGATCCGCCTCCGATTATTAGTTGATTTATTTCGTATCTCCAGCCGTTTCCGAAGCGTAGCATCGTTTGTTTTAATGTAGCGAGATCGTATGTTACGGCGTTATCGAAATTATTATCTTCGTTTGACCGGTTAATCATGTTGTAGTATAGTTCGACGGCGAAAACAGGTCGAAAGGTTAATTGTTGGTTCCATCCGAAGCGTCGTCCGATTTCGATTATTCCTTCTACGGTATCGCCGTTATATTTTGTTTTGTTTGGGGTGTTTGAATTTTTTGCGTATCTTGTTGAGTTATATGCTTGGTGTCCGTATCCGATCATTGCTCTCAAGTCTATTCCGCAAGTTAGTATTTTTGTGCCGTATAAACCGACGTATGTATCATCGGCGTCGATTTTATCGCGGCTTATTGTTGATGATTGTCCTTCGTATCCGAATAGCAAGCCGTATTGGAAAGTTTGCGATGGAATTATATCGTAACCTATTTGGATTCCGTTTGATCGCAGTTTGAATTTGTTGTTGTAGAAATCGCTTTTATGTTCTCCGAAGCGGTTGGTGTAATTGAGCCAAAATGATTTATGGACGTTTCCTGTTGTGGGCGATTGACCTAGAAACTGGTTAAATCGTGCGGGGTTAGTTCGGAAAAACGAGCCGGAGGCGGGCAAAAGTTGGTCGAGTCGTTTTGCGATAGCGTTCCATGATGCGGCGTGGTCGTGTAATAACAGCGAAGTCAAATAGGACTCGCTCATATTTGCTTCTTCGTTAGCGGCGGCGTAAATTCTATCCGAGCCTAGTTTCCAAGTAATAAATTGATCCGGTTCTTCCTTAAATGCAATTTTAACTTTATTCATATCGGCGCCGCTGCCGAATTGGATGCCGACTGTATTGGCTCTGGCGGCGCCGTGAACTACGATTGTGCCTAATGTATCGTCGGCGCCGTTATTGATTTGGTTAATAAATGATCCGCTTGTAGTTTTTTGTTTGGCGTTAATTTGTTCTTTGTTGACGAAGTATAGTTCAAGTTTGGTATCTTTTGCGAGTGAAAGTGTGCCGTCGACGACAATTTGGTTGAGGTAAATTTGTCCTTTATTGATATTGAGGTTGTTTGTTGTTTCGAGTTTTTTGAATGTTTGCAAGCCGTCGCCGTTTTTCGTTATGTTATATCCGGTCAAGTTACCGCCGAAAAAGTGATCTTTGTTATCTTTGTTATTTATCGTAACATTTAATCCTTCAACATAGCCGCCGACGCCGTCGATACCGTTTGTTATATCAATATTACCTTTGCCGAAATCTTTGCTAACAAATTTTTTGCCGCTAGCGCCGGAAGCGTCAAAATTCTTAACAATTATGCCGCCCTCATTAACAACAAGCGAATCCGCAACCAATTTACCTATATATTGATTTCCTTGACCTGATTTCAAAAGACTAGAAACATAAAGCAACGCCTTTGACGAATGGTCTTCGCTTGTGGTCAATGTAAAAATCCCGTTACCCAAAATATCATCGTCTCCATCTTTATAATCTTTTCCGATGTAATTATAACTATCGCGTAAAATACCTTCCTCGCCTTCTATCCCGCTAAAATTAATCGATTGACTAGCAACCAATATACCGCCAACTGGCAGATCGTTTGTTGCGACTAATTGCCCGAAGTCTATCAATTCGCCCGTTATCGAATCAAAATGAATGGCTTCGTCGAGTTCGCTTTGGCTATCGTTTGTTCCTTGTCCGAAGGTGATGATTTGGGTATTGATTGAATTGAATCTTTGTATTCCTTTTCCTTTTTTTGTAATATTTCCTGCGTCGAGGTTTCCGGCGAATGTATAATCTCGCAATAGATATTTATAAAATGTTTTTTGCGATGGATTGAAAACTTTTATAATTTCGTCTATTCCGACGTCGATTATCAAATTGCCGCCGACTGTAAATTTATTACCTGCGCCGGCGTCGTTTTTAATTCCCGCAATATCAGCATCGCCGGTAATTGCAAATTCGCCGCCGTTGATAGTTAAAAAGTTAGGCGTAATGAGGCGATTGACGGTTTGTTTACCGGCGCCTTTTTTGATAATATAACCCATCTGCAATAAACCGCTAAAAATATGATCCGAACTAGCGTCAATTTCAAGAACCGAAGAATCCGATCCAGTTAAACTGCTATTATTGACGTTACCGTTACCTTCTAGACCTTTGATTTTCGATATTGTGGAGAAGTCAATATATTTATCCAAAGCGGCTTTATAAGTATGTTCATTTCGTGAAGTCTCATTAACGCTGTCGTTAATAATTTCCATTGTGCCGGAATTGATTGTAAGAATGCCTGTTTCGAGAATCCCGATAGATTGCGTTCCGGCATTTGTCACGCCGCCAACAGGATTAACCAACGAAAATTTCTCTACGATTACATTATCCGCTATAAATCTACCGCCAAATCTAAAATTACCAGGTCCGATAAAATACGCATCAAGAAACGCATCGGAATTATTACCGTCTTTAACTAATTTGACAACTCCAGCGTTAATGCCGTCAATACCGTTAATGCCGTTAAAAACTTGGTCATAATGAAAAATCCCATTGCCCTTTGCCGTCAATTCAAGACCGTAAGTTTCGTTTGGTTTATTTCTAAATTGCGAAGCGCCAAAATCAGCAGTAATATTTTCTGCAATAAATATTTCTTTTGTATGTTCGTCAAAATAACTTTCGTTACCCGCAATATTACTCAAAGTAAGATTGGCATTTATTGTAACTTTTTCACTTCCGATAAATTTTGATTTATTTGTTAGATTGCTTTTAACATTAAAGATAATTTCTTGTGCGCCGAAAACGTTAAATTTTTCGCCGTTGTTTGTGAACGTTTCATCAGACAAGGTAAGCGAATTTGCTAATCCTATAACAAGTTTATTATCTGTTCCGTTTAAATAGATACTTGCTTCTGCGTTTTCATTTGTAGCGGCGCCGGTAATTTTTACGTACTGCGGCAAAAGCAATAAACTGTTGCTGTATTGGGTATCGATTGAGATATTGTTTTTACCGCCGGTTGCGTAAATACCGATTGCGTGTGAATTTTCTAAAGACGATTCTGATTCTGCTGTAACATCTTTTGATATAATTAAATCTTCAATAGGTTCAACGCCGATTCTAATTCCGTAAGCCGACCCGCCAACCGAACTAGCAGCAACCGTGCCTGTCAAATTAAGCACAGGAGCAGGAATAGACGGATCGCCAATATTAGCCTTGATGCCGTTCACGAGATCAACGCCGATAGCGGCGCCTATACCTTTGGTCGCAACGCTAATATCGCTAACTTTCAACGTCCCGCTAATGGGTATTTCGCCGTTACTGACCAATCCAAAAACATTACCTTTGCCGCCTTCTATTTTCGACTCAATTGCGCCAATTTCAACAATGCCGCCCTTTGTATTCTGATTAGAAGTATTCAAAGTAATAGGCGCAATTGTACCGTTAAGTATAAAACCGTAAACGTCTCTACCTTCATCGGTATCGGAAGTTGTTGATGTTGCGGTAATGCCGTCAACTTTGATTGTGCCATTTACGTCGCTTATCTGTACGCCAATAACGCCGCCGGTATCAGATGTAGCAGCAACTGCGCCAATATGAACCTCTGCTTGAACGCTACTAGAACTATAACTATAGTTAGAACTAGATTCTGTCGCCACTTTCCCAATTACGCCCTCAAATAAAACGCCAATCGCATCGCCAGAACCTGCCGCAGATTCAATAATAATGCCTCTACTTTTATTGTATATTGTGTAACCGCCTAATGTGTAATCGGTGTAGTCGTCGTAGTCGTAATGAATTGTTGTGCCGGTTCCGATGTCGCCTGTTATGTGTAAGCCAATTGATTTATTGTTATTTTCCATTGCATTTGACATAGCGGTAATTTTATCTATAGTTACCTCGCTTCCTACGCCAATATTACCCAATCGCACGCCAGTCGCAGCGCCTGATTCAGAAATAACATCAACCGTAATATTAGAAGAGAATGTAGGATCGGGGTCGTAATCCTGATACTCGTAATAACCTGTTCCTCCAATTGTTACATTATCGCCAATTTGTCCCACATTCACGCCAATCGCATCGCCGCTACCGCCGCCTAATAAATCAGCATGTACACCTACGTGCGCAAATGAAATTGAAGAAGACGACAAAAAAGATGAAGATGAAGACGTCAAAGTCCCACCAATATTAGCCACGTTAATACCCGTTGCTTGAGCAGTTGTTGACGCAACAGAAACTACAGAAAGATTAATATCTGTTCCAAATCCGACGCTATTTATAGTTATTCCAGTCGCAGAGTTTCGGGCTGCAACGTTAATGTAATCAAAAGTAACATCGATTCTATCCGTAGTAGTGTAGTTAATAGCGGCGGCGGTTTTAATAATATTGTTCACATATATCCCATACGCGTTACCGTTGTTAGCGGTAACATAAATAGAGTCAGCATTAATTTCTCCGAATGAATACGATGGCGGACCAGGATCATAAAAATCAACAATATTATTAGCCAAAATTCCAGTTGCGTTACCAGAAATATTGGAAGTAACATAAATGTTAGACATATTGACTTTACCATTCATGCCATTATTGTTATCTAAGAAACCTACGCCTAGTGATTCGCCTTGACTTGTAACGGAAAGTGGAGTTGTTAGAGAGTTAATTGAACCATCGAATCTATCCTGCGCATAATAAATTATCCCGCCGGCAAATCCGCCTGACTTCTCATTGATAACATTAAAATATGAACCTGAAAATGTAAATGCCGAATTTCTATTATTAGTTAGTACGCCAATGACATTATCGTAGGTATTGGATGTCATAATATTTGAAGTATGAGGAAAATTAAAATTAGGAAAATTCCAATTTGCTCCTACTCCTGTCGGTGTCCACAATGTATTATTCCATCGGAATATTCCTCCATTAAGTTCGGCGGCAACGACAGAATTCGGTATGGCAGAATAATATGGCGGAATATTCGGATTAATATCGCCTTGTGCGTATGAGTTATTTATTGTGAGGAGTATGTAGAGAGTGAGCAGGCTGGCATGTATGACAGCCTGTTTGAGAAATTTTACTAAATTTTGTTGCATCCTTGCATTCATTGTCACTATCTACTTTTTAAAATTCGGACTTTGGAATTAGTTTAAATTGATTTTATCTATTCAGTAGTATATTTGTAATTATTCGGTATCCCATATATTTTTTGTATCGGAATAGCGTTTATATTAGCCTCATCGGGGCGAAAAATTTATTTACAATTATCGTTACAAAAAATAATACGCCTGCCGAATAATTACTGAAATTTTTAATTTGGTAATGCGAAGTTTGTATTTTTGATTTCGACGATATAGCTTTCTATTTGTCCGTCTTTAAGTTTTGTTCTTATTTTTTCGTTTTGTTTTACTTGTTTTATGCTTTTTATATTTTTTCCGTTTTGTGTTTCAGTGATACTGTATCCTCTTGCTAAGGTTGCTAATGGGCTTATTGCGTCTAGTGTTATTATATTTCGTTGTAATCTTTGTTTTATTTCGTTTAATTTTTTATCTATTGCGTAATTTATTTTTTCGTCTAATTTTTCAATAATTCTTTTTTTGTTTTCGATGATACGTTTTGGTTTTATGATAGCGGGATGTTTTGCGCAGTAGTCTAATTTGTTTTTCCATTCGTTTAATTTTGCGTCGATATTTCGGTCAATAATATTGCCTAATTGCGTCAATCGTTCCGCTAGTTCTGCGTCTTTTACCGCGATGCGTTCTGCCGCTTCGCTCGGCGTCAACGCCCTGACGTCGGCGGCTAAATCACACAACGTAACATCAACTTCATGCCCTATTCCACACACAACCGGTATCCTCGAACTCGCCACCGCCCGCACCAATAATTCTTCGTTAAAAGTCCAAAGGTCTTCAACGCTGCCTCCGCCTCGTACCAGCGCAATACAATCAATTTTACGATACGCCGCAATCTCTTGTAAAATTTGTATTGCCGAAACTATTTCGCCAACAGCGCCCTCGCCTTGAACTTGAACCGGAACAAGCAATACATCGACTAATCGCGTCCGACGCCGCAAAACTTGCAAAAAATCACGCACCGCAGCGCCAGTCGAACTTGTAACCAACGCAATATTACGGACAAATAACGGCAAGCGTCTTTTACGCGAAACGTCAAATAAACCTTCGCCGTCAAGACGTTCACGCAATTGCCGAAACGCCAATTCAAGACCGCCTATGCCTTTCGGTTCTACTTTTGTCAATATCAATTGGTATCGCCCGCTAGGAGGATAAACTTCGATGCGCCCGCGACAAACTAATTCCATTCCTTCCTCTATCGTAAACTTTAACCGCGAATAAGTCGATTGCCAAATTATCGCCGATATACCTGCTCGTTTGTCTTTCAACGTAAAATAAACATGACCAGATTTAGGACGTGAAAAATTCGATACCTCTCCAACAACATAAACCTCGCCAATCCCCGACTCAAGCAACCCCTTTAATCGAAACGTCAACCCCGTAACCGTCTCCGGCGTTTTCATCTCCGGCGTTATTTTTTCCGGTGTTTTTGTTTCCGGCAATTTCGTTTTCGGCGATGATTTTAATATCTTACGCGAAACCTTACCCGAAGATTGCAACACCTTCATATCATCCGCATCCTCAAAATCAAATAACGATGCATTCATGTTTTTTTTAGTCGCCTCAAATAAAAAAATTTTACGCAACTATTTTAGTAGCACATTTATTTTCTTTGATCAAAAAAATTGCGTCTCTTTTAGCCCCATCGGGGCGACAAGCATTAGCGTATGGCAGCGCCTTACGATAATGATTATCAACTAACGCAAGCCCTGTAAGGGCGCAAGCAAAATAACGTCTGACGGCTATCGCCCTTACAGGGCTAATATTTTTTTGCATCTTTGTCGTATGGCGCTGCCCTACGCTAATGCTAATTGCCCCGATGGGGCGAAAAATTTATTTACAATTATCGTTACAAATTTTATTTATTTTATTTGTGGGAATGGGTCTATTATTTTTGGTTCTGTGTTATTGTTATTATTTTTTAATTTTGTTTGGTTTGTTGTGTTAATTTGTGTTTGTTTTTGTGAGACGACTCCTTTTCTTTGGTAGAAGTTTAATGTTTGTTCTGACGACAATCTTGTTTGCGGTTCTGTTTTTCCTGTTGCGACTTCTTGTGTGTATGGGCTCATCAAGTCTGCTCTAATTCTGTGATTTCCTGCGTTTTCGGCTTTCATTACAACTTTCATTACTACTGTTTGACCTGGGCTAATAGCCGGAATCAAATCGAATTCAACGATGCCGTTATCGATTTTACTTTTGTCGCCTTCTGTTGAGACGGGTTTTAGTCCGTTGCTGCAATAAACAAACAACCCTACATTACTCGCTAGTTTCGTTCCGCGATTTGTAATATTTATGACAAAAACTGTATCTTGCCCGACTTCAATCGGTCCATTAGGCGATTCTACAAACATCCGCAAATCCGCAATTGCTTCCGCCGTAAAAACGCTTGTACATTGCGCCACCGAGTCTTCTTTGTCTTTTAGTACCGTATCGATTTTGCAAACGCCTTCTCTATTTGGCGTACATACGACGGAGGTCATAAATTCTCCGTTTACGGGCAATGATTCAATATTCCACTTAACATTATTTTGGGGCGTCAACTCGCCGCCGTTTGTACTTGAAATATATTTAGCGCCAATTGGAATCGTTACCGTCAAGTCAAGATTTTTCGCATCGGCGTTGCCTGAATTTTTTATCTTTACGATAAATTCTGCGGGCGAGCCTACGAATTGCGTTTCAGCCGTTTCTACTGACATAGTTACTTCCGGTCGCAATATCTTAACTTTTTTCGCAATTTTAGCGCCGACGTCGTAAGCGCCCGTTGCTTGAACGTTGATGTCAACGCTTCGCTGTAATTTTCCCGCCCACACATCGACAAGTACCGCCTTTTCCTCGCCTGCTTTGATCAACGGAAACGTGTGTTCTTTCATTGCCGATCCTGTTTCCATTAGTTCTAATTTAACTTTTTCCGCATCGCCGCTGCCGACGTTGCGTACTAATAGCGTGTAACTAACTTGCGTTCCCCATAAAATTTCGTCTGGTCCCTTTAACTCCATTTCTAGCGCCGCTTCTTCTACAACTATTGTCGACGTTGCGGGCGGTTTGTGGAAATCGTAGCGGATTTTTAAGTCGATTACTTTGCGTTCTTGCGGCGTAAGTAATAGTTCGAGTACTTCTTCGCGGTTCGGTTCAATTTGACCGATAGTCCAAACGAAATTTCTTGCGCCTGATTTTGGATTTTCTTTTTTAATTTCTGTAACGCCCGTACTCAACTGCGACAACTGTAAAGTAATCCAACTTGGTATCTCAATAGTAAGCACGACTTGCTCCGCCGCCGCGCCGCCGCGATTGCTCACCCGAACTCTATACTTTGTCTCACGTCCTACAATTACCCGCGAATCGCCCGCAGTTTCAACTTCGATAAACGGACTAACAGTTAAATGTTTTTCGTGAATATTTGCGGTTCTGATTTCTGATTGTCCGTTTGATGCGGCGTTGCTGCCGATGTAAGGCGACGGTTCGGCGGGCGAATTAGCGGGGCGATTCCAATTGCCCGATTGTTGATGAGTTGTAGCGACGCCGTGAATTGAATCTTCGGTACGGTGCAAATTTGTATGTTCGTAATACGGTTCGCGATTTTGTCGTGTTGTTCGATTTTGTCGTGTTGTGCGGTTTTGTTGCGTTATTTGCGTTTGTGTTTGCGGTTCGTAATCCCATGAATTGGCGGCGTCGGAACTGTTGCGGTCAAAAGGATTGGCGTTACTATTATCTGGCGCCGAACTCGTTCTCGTGTTGCGATCAAAGGTGCGATCATAATAGTCGGTCGAATTGGCGGACGGTTGCGGCGAATTTCGATAAGGGTCAATTTCATTTACACGATTAACATGGTAATCCAAAGTGTGCGATTGCTGCGACGGTCGATACGTATCAAATTCGCTTATCTGATTTGCGTAAGGATCAATACTGGCGCTACTGGGTTTATATTGTTCAAATATAACGTTGCGCATATCTTTTAATCGATGCAACGACGTTTTATCCGTATTATCAAAATCGCCTAATTGCGAAGCGCTTATTGCCGAATTTGATCTTATATGCGAGTTCGATGAATTAGTGTTATTGTAAGGGTCTAAATGCAGCGACGGATGTGAATTTCTTGACGTTGGCGCTTCAGGTTGCGAATCTTTCGGAACCGTTATCGGTTTAGGAGGCGTAATCGGTTGAGCAGGCGTAATAGGACGAAGACGGTTATTTATATCGCGGTTCGGATCAGTGTTAGTGTTAGTATCGGTTTCGTCAAAATCGGAATCGTTGCCAAAAATCGTCGTGCGTATTCTTTCAAATAATCCAGGTTTACGCGCATCGCGTTGTTGTCCTAGCGCCGTTTCAATATTGACATTATTAACATTATTAACATTAAAGTTATGTTGCGCCAGTGTTGCGGACGTATTGACAATTTGCGAAGTTGTAAGTTTGGACGGCTTCGCAGACGATACGGGGAGCGGCAATGTTTTAGGATTTTGCGCATAAATTATTGAATCAAAAAATATAAATCCAAAAATTATCGCAAATATACCCGCAACAATGTTGAAACTAATCAATAACTTAATCAGGTAACGTTTCATCTGAATAGTCCTCACTTTAAATCGGGGAACTTAAATTTGGGAAAAAATAACACAATACCGAATTTTTCATCTACCGGTATCTTAAACTAATTGCAAAACACAAAGCGATTGAACGCCCCGCCCAAAATTCCCTAATTAAAAACAAAACTTTCCGCTTTCAATACCCAAAATAATAAAAATCAATTCGCAACAACGCTTGAATAATTTAAATAAATATGAATTGAACAATGTTAATCTGGATAAATCTGATGTAAATAAATTTTGGTAATCTAGTGAAATAAGGGGGGATATAATACTTATATTGCCTGAAACAATAAAACGAAACAGGTTTTATCAGGTTATATCGACTTTAATGACAATAGGGATTAGTTGACTTTGCAGATTATTACGATTTTTTTTATTAAAATAAAAATACCAGCAAAAAGGGGGTAGGGGGTAGGGGGTAGGGAGTAGGGAGTAGGGAGTAGGGGGTAGTTTTTTATTACAAAAAATTGTCCCACTGTCCCTCTTGTCCCACTTGTCCCTCAAAAAAAATCTCCAATTATGTAATTTACTGATCGCCCTAAAAAAAGATCCGCCGATCCGTCATGCCAAAAATCAGAAATCAGATCATATTTAAAAAATAATTCCGAATTCCGAATTCCGAATTCCGAATTAAATTTTCCCTAATTGCAAGATGGATTTACTTTGTTATAATTCCCCGCTTGTTGTCAATATTGATTTAGTGCAAAATGATTTGCCGTTAATATTGACCTATAACCTGGAATTAAACTTGAAAATATAAATTCAAGTTAAAAAACAAATTTAACCTTAAACCAAAATTATCAAATGAAAACAAACAACTCCTCAATTCAATTTACCGTAAACTTTAACTATTTCGCAATTGCCGTAACAACATTGTTTGTTGTGAGCGCCTCAATATTTTTGACGAGCGCCGCCGCATTTGCGCAAAACCGCTCAACTACTCCGGCGCCAAGAGGCGATGGCGGATGGTGTTCGCGATTTGTCGCTAGCATTGTACAAATGGATAAAGGCGATATTGACTTGCTAATGATAGGCGATTCAATTACGCACGGATGGGATAACCCCGCCGGAAAAAAAGTATGGGAAAAATATTACGCACGCCGAAAACCAATCAATCTCGGAATCAGCGGCGACCAAACGCAACATGTTATTTGGCGACTTGATCACTTGCCGTTAAACAAAATTAATCCGAAGGCGGCAGTTATTATGATTGGTACAAACAATATCGGTTACAATCCGGCGTCGCCCGAAGAAACAGCCGATGGAATTAAAATCATTGTTGACCGGCTTAAAAAACAATATCCTGAAATCAAAATTATCGTCTTGCATGTTTTCCCACGCGATGAAAAACCAGACGGAAAGTTGCGGAAAAAAATCGAAGAAATAAATGCGTTGTTGCCCAATCTGTTCAAGACAGAAAAGAACGTAAAATTACTCGACATAAATAAAGTATTCCTCGACGAAAATAATGTCTTGCCAAAAAGCATCATGCCGGACGGTTTACATCCGAATGAGAATGGATATAAACTTTGGGCAGAAGCGTTAGAACCGTCGCTTGTTGAAATCTTTGGAAATTAATTTAACCCAAAAATCGCAACCATCGCAAAGGCGAAAGTCTAAAAAACAGTTTTTTATTTATTTTAACCACAGAGGACACAGAGAATAATTTTCAAAAATATTTGTAGCCGTTCACGGAAATTTAAACGATAGGTTTTAGCGGATAAGATGTAGAGGGTAGGAAGTAGTTTTTTAGGAAACTAGAGAACAGATTTTTTGTTACAAAAATTGTCCCTCCTGTTCCTCAAAAATCGCCAATACGTAATTTGCTAAATAAATCTCCGTGAACGGTTACAAAATTTCCTCTGTGTTCTCTGTGGTAAATAAAAATAATCTTGGTAACTTCTAAAAACCACAAATTTATTTTTATTAACCACAGAGGACACAGAGAACACAGAGGAAAATTTTAATTGCAATCAAAAAGTTATTGAATATTATAATGGACGTAGTATATAAAATAATTTTTGAAAAATTTCTTCTCTGTGAACTCTGCGTTCTCGGCGCTTAAATAAAAACCGGTTATTAGAAGTTGCCTAGAATGGTTCTTGCTATTATTTTATTTTTTCAAAGACGGGTCTTTTGGGTTTCTTTTTAGTTTTATGTCAAAAGTTTTTTGACCTTCTGCGGTAACTTCAAAAGTTAGCGGCGTTTTGTCGTATGAGCCGTATTCGCTCAAAATTTTTGACGT
>JAISLW010000161.1 GCA_031277105.1 Planctomycetaceae bacterium
AATAAACATATTTTAGGCTTTATGAATTATTAAAATTTATTGGTATCATAAACTCCATTGCGGAGTTTCGGCGAAACACCGCCTACCTTTTTGCAAAAAAATGAATTTTTAGAGATACCCATTTTTAAACTGTTCACACTTTAATTTGCGTTTATCTTCGCCTGATAACCTGCTAATTTATCGGACAACAGGCTCGCATCAATGAATTTCAAATAATAACAATAACAAATAAGCAAAAACAAGCCGAAATTATAACAGACAAAACTATAAATAAAATCCCCCTCCCAAACATAAAAAATTTCGCGAAACACACAACCCAGAATCAAAACCAAAACCAATAACAAAATTTTTTTACGCACGAACAAAATTATAACAAATATCCGTATCTTGTAAATGTTCTCCCCAAAACAAAATTCAATAAAAATAGAAAAAAATATAACCAAAATTAAATACAAACAATACAATCCAAATATTCCGCACAACACGATACGCTCTCAATTAAGCGGCGCCGGTAAACGATTAGGCGAAATCGATTTTTTTCGCAACTGGAATTTTGGACTAATAACATCCAACGTCGTCATTTCGTTGTCCATATTATTAGTAACTGGATTATTAGTAACAGTAATATTTTCGCGGTTGCTATTTTCATCCGGTATCACGACCGGCAAGGCGTCCGCAGCAGCCATAATTGTTTCTTGTTGTATGATTTCGGGCTGATTTATTTGTGTTGCGGTATTTTGCGTGTTGCGGCGTTTTTGGTATTGGTATTGTGAAAATAATTGTGCGTCTGGGATTTGCGTTTCAATGTTAGCGGGCGGTTTTAATAATTCAGGCGGCAACGGAATATTCGGCGCCGCCGTTGTATTTGCCGTTGTTGTATTTGGCAATGTTGTATTTGTTGTTGAATTTGTCAAGTTGTTTAGTTGTGAATTTGTTGCGTGTAAGTTTTGATTGATTTGCGTTTGTTCTGATTTAGTTTGTTTATTATTTTCTGGATCAAGAGTTCGTTGGCGTGTGAATTTTTGTCTGTTTTCGTTTCTGTTTGAGTAACGTTTGTCGTCGAATCCTGCAAGGAAACGTATTAAATTTCGTATTGATTTTTGTGTTGATTTATTTTTGTTTTGTTTTGGGTTTGTTTCGGCGTCGATTTCAGTTTGTTCGTTTGCAAGCATGAAATCCGAATTGCGTACTGTTCCGGCGCCGATGAAAAAAACTAAAAGATAAAGCAAGACGACTGTAAAAAGATGTTTTGGATCATAAAATTTTAGCGCCGTTCCGAATGATTGTTTTAATTTTATCTTTTTGCCCGTATTATCAATGCTACAAATTTCGTCCAAAATTAAATGCGAAAGATAACCCGCAACTATCGCAAAACTTTTTACTATACGCTCGCCGAATTCGCCGGACGACAAACAAAATACCAACTCGCCCGCTAACAACGCCGCCGGTATGCTGTGAAACATGCCGCGATGTACGGTAAGTTTTTTGACCAAACCGCCTATCGCAAAACGCACAAATAAAAATGTAATCGCGCCGCTTAACATGATTGTGTTGTGGTCGAAACCGAAAAAACGCATCCGCTCAATTATCATTACCGCACAAAGACCCGCCGCAAAATAAATACATTCTTGAAACGAGCGGCTAGAGTTGCTGTCTATATCCGGCAACATACCCGCCATACTACAAAAACCCGCCGAAAGCAAACCAACCGGAATCGAAAAACCTACATAATAAGCGCCAGCGCCTATCACAACACCCGTCAACGTACTACAAACTATATGTTGCTGAAAATTACCCACAACTTAAAATAATAAACAAAATATTAAACTGTTCATATCTAAAATCCAATATCGGCAACCTCCAAAAACCACAAATTTATTTTTATTAACCACCGAGAACACAGGGAACACAGAGGAAGTTTTTATTAGAATCGAAACATTATTTAATATTATACTTGACTTGGGATATAAAATAATTTTAAAAATTTTCTTCTCTGTGTTCTCTGTGTACTCGGTGGTTAAATAAAAAACTGGTTTTTAGAAGTTCCCTATAATCATTCACGAAAATTTGTTTATTAAATTACGTTTTGGCAATTTTGGAGGGATAAGTGAGACAATTTTTTTTATAACAAAAAACTTTTTCTCAAATCATCTAATTTTAGAAAACTACTCACTAACCCCGAAAACCTAGCGATTAAATTTCCGTGAACGGCTACAATTTTTTTCCATGAATGCAATATTGCGGATAATACAAAAAAACGCTATTGCAGAAAAGCCCAAATTTTGTAAAAATACAACTTAATTTTGAAATATATTAAGTGAACTTCTAAAAACTACAAATTTATTTTTATTAACCACAGAGAACACAGAGATCGCAGAGGAAATTTTTAATTGACGTCAAAACGTTATTTAATATTATAATTTACTTTTTGATTTGCAATATTTTAAAAAAATTATTCTCTGTGAACTCTGTGTTCTCGGCGATTAAATAAAAAACTGTTTTTTATACAGATCGTACTTGAAATTCAGTGATTTAAAAGCGTAAAAGCCTGCCGTCCGAAAGCTAGGCAGGCGAAGGTAAACGCAAACTCAAGTACGAACAGTTTAGAAGTTATTAGGAGATTAGTTTAAACGGATTTTATATTAACTTTTGTCAAGTTTTTTTTGAGGGATTTGCGATGTATATTTTTGACGTAATAGTGTTATTGATAATTTTTTTATTTGCGATACGCGGTTTATTTTCTGGTATGGTTTCGCAGATATTTTTGGTTGGTTCTTATATTTTGGGTTGGTTGATTTCGTCTCGATTTTATTTTTTGGCGGCGCCTTTTATGCCGGTTGAATCGCCTTGGGACAATATCGGGGCGATGATAATTTTATTTATTGCGGTAATGATATTGATACGTTTTTTGCATTATTTAGCGCGGCGTTTTTTGGACAAGTTTCATCTTGTCAAGTATGATCGTTTTTTGGGTTTTTTGCTTGGTTTGGCGAAGGGTTTATTTGTTTGTATGGTTATTACGTTTTTCTTGGCGATGTTGAGTGAAAGTAGTCGGCGGATAGTTTTTGAATCGAATAGCGGCGTTGCTATCTCGCAACTAATTATCCGTGCAGGCTGTTTTATTCCTGAAGAATCGTGCAAAATGTTGAGGACGCAAATAGCCCTTTTTGACGAGCAAGTTAGCGATAAAATTAACGAAAATTCAAACGCAAAAGCAAACGCAAATAATGCCGAAAACGAAAACATAAAATCAACCTTGCCAAATTTTTCATTAGACGGCGTATTGGAAAATGTCGAAGAGATACGTAATAAAATAGGCGATAAAATTGAAGAAAGCGAAAAAGCAGTTTCTCTTTTAGACGGAATTTATAAATGGTGGAATACTTGGTGGAACGGAAATAAACCAAATTCAAAAAACGAACCCGAATCAGAACCCAACTCAAAAGCCAATTCAAAATCAGATGCTAAATCAAATATAAAAAATGAAAACGAAACTAATACCAATTTTGACAAAACAACAAAAAATAATATTAACAATAATATTAACAATAATATTAACCGCAACATAAACGCAAATTTGACAAACAACAATTCAATCGATCCGTCAACCAATATCGAAAATGAAAATGAAAATGAAAATGAAAATGAAAAAATGAATCCGGTACGCAATAAAACTACTCCAACTTTTGCAATAAATATTGGAGACGTCAATAACGAAAAAAATAATACCGAACAAATTTTGACTGATGCAGACGTTGATCAATTATTAATTATGCGAGATCGCGGTTTATTCCGTTTATCCCGCTCGACAATACAACCCGCAAAAATCAATCTATCAACACAAGATAAATAGGAAGTAGGGTGTAGGAAGTAGGGAGGAGGGTGTAGGGTGTAGGGTGTAGTTTTTTTAGTAATTGGGGGTTTAGTGAAATATTTTGTTGTCCCAGCCGCGGCATTCAAAAATAGCGATGGATTTTAACCCATCGGATCATTTTGGCGGATCGTAAATGTTTCGACTGCGTTCATTCTGACAACTCTAAAATTTCATTTAACGTTTGACGGATCGTATGAACGATTTTTTGGGTCGCAATACGTATAAAACGATTATTAAATTTTAATAATTCATAACGTATAAAATAGATGTATTTTATACGTTGTGAAATAATAAAATTTATTGGTATCATAAACTCTATTGCGGCGTTTCGGCACAGTGTTTAATTTTTTTAGCCGCCTACCTGGGCGCTGGACAAATGAATTTTTAGAAATGCCCTGTGTTCTCTATGATCTCTGTATGATCTCTGTGGTTAATAAAAATAAATTTGCGTTTTTTAGGATTTCTCTTTTTGTTCTTTTTCAAATTTGATCTTGCATTAGATTCGGAAAATTGTTATTGTTCGCTACTTTCCTGTTTGCGGTTGTAGGAGAACTATAGATTTTGCCTTATTTTTCCTCAATTATTTTTTTACAAATTTATTGCGGCTCATATATACTGTCCGTACTTGAAACTCATTGACGTAATATTGTAACAGCCCGCCGTCCGATGAATTCGGCAGCCGACGATAAACGCAAATTCAAGCGCGTACAAAAAGTTTAAAATTGTATAATTTGATCAATACTACATTAAACCATAATATCACAAAAATCATGAAAAATTCATTTGTCGTCAAATTTATCGTAACAACAATTATCTTTACGTTTATTATTTTGTCGTTGTTTATATTGTCGCCGCAATTAATTTATGCACAAAAAACCAATAGGTCGTCGACGTTGTTAGATAACATTAAAACCGGCTTGACCAACAACGCCGCCGGCACGCCAACCTTAACCGCCGATCAAAATAAATCCAACCCGTCCGATAATATTGCCGACATTCGTATTACCGGAAACGTACAAAATAACGCTTCCGATATTCTAAAAATTATCAAAACAAAAACAAATAGACCCTTCAACTCAAATACGCTCGAAGAAGATAAAAGATCGCTAATGAATACAGGTCTGTTTATCGACGTGAAACTCAAAGTTGAAAAGACGCCTGCGGGTTATATCGTAACGTTTATATTTTTTGAACGCCCGATAATTCACTACATCCGCTTCATCGGCAACCAATCTCACACGCGACAAACATTACTCGAAGAAATAAATCTTCGCGTCAAAGAATGCATCGACCCCATCGCAATACGCCAAGCAAAAGAACGACTCGAAAATTTTTATCGCGAAGGCGGCTATCATAACGTTTATGTTGAAATATTAAGCGGCGATAAAATCGGCGACCGCGGCGTCGTATTCAATATCAGCGAAGGCACGCAACAAAAGATTTTAAGCGTTTCAATTGAAGGCAGCAAAACCGTCAGCGGCGAACACTTGAAAACTTTACTCCAATCCAAACGCGGCGTCCTCTGGAATTTCGGCGGCGAATTTACGCGTAAAAAATTAGACGAAGACGTCGAAACATTGATCGCATATTATCGTAAACTTGGCTTCTTTTACGCCAAAGTAGATCGTGAATTTGCCGAAACGTCAGGCGGTTATACCGGCTTGGGCAAGAATAGAAAATGGGTAAAAGTAAAATTTATCATCGACGAAGGTTCGCGTTGTAAAGTAAGAAATATTAAATTTACCGGACAAAAATCATACGCCGAAGAAGAACTAAAAAAACTAATGCAACTCAGCCGCGAAAAATATTTTAATCAAGATATGCTCGAAACTGATATTATGAAAATACGCGAAAAATACGGCGAAATCGGACACGTATTCGCAAGTATTGAACCCGACCCGCGTATTGACGACGATATTGTCGATGTTGTTATAAATATCAAGGAAGGTCCTAAATGTTATCTTCGCAATATTGACGTTGAAATTATTGGTCACGAAGGCGCCGACCCTTACACGAAATGGAATACCGTGTTAAATCGTCTGTCAATTCGTCCGGGCGAAGTGCTAAACACAAAAGAAATCGAAGCAAGCAAACGCCGCCTCATGGCGTCAGGTCTGTTCGTCTCAAACCCGATGCAAGGACTAGCGCCCGAAATCACATTTTCAGTACCCGAAAACTTAAACCAAGAAAAAGAAGAACAAGAACAACAAGACATTGTCGTCGCCGACGGCCCCGTTGTTCGCGGACAAAATTATAGATTAAATAACTCGCAAAATAACAAAAAATCGCCAACTCAAAATCAACAAAATTATTACCCGCAATACAAAAACCAACAACAAAACCAACGCCAAAATATACCTTATCAACCGCCGCAAACGCCCGTAAAACCGCTCAATTTGACGTTGAAAAAATTTGATAAAAACGGTAACGAAAATTTGCACTCAACCAATACGGACGAAATTATATATCGCGGTCAATACAATCCAAATAATAATTCAACTAATCAAAATTACGCTAATCAAAATTATTCGTCGTCAGTTAGGTCGCAAGTTGTTCAGCCGCAAAGTGCGCCAATTAACGTAACGAATAATACGTCCGGCAGCGTTGCGCTACTTTACGATCAGCCGCCGAATTATCAGCCGCCCGCTTATCAGCCGTCGAATTATCAAGCGCCGGTTTATCAGCAAACGGTTTATCATCCGCCTTTGTTTCAACCGGCTTCTTTGCAACCGACTCAATATAATTTACCCGCTTCCGAAGTAGCGCAAAATAACGCCGCCAATAATAAAAACAATAACGATACAAATTATCTTTACATGCCGCCGTTATTTGATTTGTCTGGAAATAAACCGGCGGGTAAATCATCGGCGCTTAATGCGGACGATATTTATTTGGGCAACAATAATAATTCTGACGCTACGATTTCGCGTTCTGCTTATGCGATAGATCCGAATTCGGCTTCGCAGGATAAAATTTATCCGTCTGATATGGTTGTCAAGGTTCAAGAGACGCGGACGGGAATGATAATGTTGAGTGTGGCGGTGAATTCGGATTCGGGGTTGATGGGGCGATTTATGATTGAGGAGCAGAATTTTGATATTTTGAATTTCCCGCGAGGTTTGAGGTTGCAGGACTGGAAGAATGCGTTTCGGGGCAAGGGTCAGCGTTTTAGGATTGAGGCGATGCCTGGGACGGAGATAAGTCGTTATTCTGCGAGTTGGGAGACGCCGTATTTGTTTAATTTGGATTATTCGTTTGGGGTCAACGGTTATTATTATCAGCGTTTTTATGACGAGTGGTATGAGGATCGTGTTGGCGGCGCCGTATCTTTTGGCAAGTTGTGGACGCCGGATTTTTTAACGTCGTTGACGTTGAGTGGTCAAGAGGTAAAGATATACAATCCGTCGGTTTATTCTCTTGACTTATTGCAAACAGTGGGGCGGCATCCGATGTATGGCGTGGGGATAAATGCGCGGCACAATACGCGCGATAGCGAATATCGACCGACGCAAGGTCATTTGATTTCATTTGGAGTAGAGCAAGTTTTTGGCGATTACAGGTTTGTGCGGGGGAATATTGACGTGCGGAAGTATTTCATGTTGCATGAGCGACCGGATCGTAGTGGGCGCTGGGTGTTGGGGTTACGTTGTAGTCTTGATGTTACGGAATCGGGAACGCCGATTTATGAGAGGTATTTTGGCGGAGGCGCATCGAGTTTACGCGGATTTGAGTATAGGGGAATTTCGCCGCGAAATAGTTTGGGCGTAATTGAGGGAGGTTGTGTAGAATTTTATAATTCGGCGGAGTTAATTTTCCCAATTACTGCGGATGATATGGTTATGGGATCAATTTTCATCGACTCCGGCACGGTCGAAAAATCAATGAAAAAATGGGAAGACGATTACAGAGTTTCGGTAGGTTTCGGGTTATATCTAACTATTCCAATGATGGGACCGGCGCCGATTGCGTTAAATTTCGGTTTCCCAATAAGCAAAAGCCCATTGGACGAAAAACAAGTTTTCGCATTCATGATGGGATGGCAAAGATAAAATTGTGTAACCGTTCATGAAAATTTAAACAATAGGTTTTAGGGAATAAGGTGTAGGGAATAGGGAGTAGAGGATAGGGTGTAGTTTTTTAGAAAATTAGAGAACAGATTTTTTGTTACAAAAATTGTCCCACTTGTCACTCAAAATCAAAAAAAATCTTTCCAATCTGCGTAATCTGTGGATCGTTTTTAAAGCGATTCACAGACCAACGGATCGCGGGCGTCCCGCCTGCACTTTGCCGATAGGCAAACAAAAAGGCGCTTGAGATCAAAACCTCGCTCATTAGCGGTTGAGTACAACCGCATGCAGGCGAGACGCCCGCGATCCTGGGATACAGGCGTTCCGCCTGCGAATCTGAAGGAACATAGGCGTTCCGCCTGCGATCCGGTATTTTTTGTAACAATAAATATTTGTCCCGCTAGGGACAGCATGTTGGTAGAAAAAAATGATAC
>JAISLW010000162.1 GCA_031277105.1 Planctomycetaceae bacterium
CGAAAAAACTGCAAAACACTAATCTCAACCAAACCGCCAATTAGCCCAACAGAAAAGAAAACCAAACCAAAAAACAAAATATACCATTTCGCATCAAATTTTTCCTTCGATAAATTTGACGCCGGTTCAGGTTCAGACTTAGATGTTTTTAATAAGTTATTTTCCATTTGTTAAAATGAATGTTGTAATTGTAATTTATTTACAAAAATAAACCGCAACAGTTTATCGTAGTTTTTTGAAGTTACAATAAGCGTCGCACAAAAAGATTTTTTTGATGCGATTGTGGTATAATATTATTTTGTTATGATAGCGTAATTGATTATTTATTTGTTGGGTTAATTATGGTAACAGTTATTTTTTATGTTGCAATCAGTAAGTAAGCGGATTGTATTTGAATTTTATTGATGTAAAAGCGTAAAAGTTTGTTGTCAAATTCCTAATTTAAAAAACTACTCATTATTTCCTAACAGATAAAATCTAGCGCTTAAATTTTGTGAAGGGTTACAAAATTTTTTTTAATTTTGTCCGCATAATTATAATGTCAACATTATCGATTTTAATTCCTGTTTTTAACGAGGCTGAATTGCTTGAGTGGATCGTTGGTTGTGTTTTTGCGGCTCGTTTGCCGGATAATTTTGATAAGGAGATAATAATTGTCGACGACGCTTCTACCGATGCGACGCCCGAAATTATTCGACGACTTTGCAAAAAATATCAAAACATTACGGCATTCAGACAAGATAAAAATACCGGCAAAGGCGCCGCAATCAGAATTGCCATCAATGCCGCCGAAGGCGATTATATTATTTTTCAAGACGCTGATATTGAGTATGATCCAAACGATTATTATGATTTGCTTTTGCCGTTGATTGAGGATAGAGCCGACGTTGTTTTCGGGTCAAGATTTTTGAAATCGGATACAAAAAAAGTTAAGTTTATTTATCACAAATTCGCCAATAAGTTTTTAACATTCATTGTAAATTGCTTAACTGGACTCAAATTAACGGACATGGAAACTTGCTACAAGATTTTTCGTAACGATATTATAAAATCAATTCCGTTACAAAGTAATCGTTTTGAAATTGAAGCCGAAATAACAATAAAAATCGCAAAACAAAAATTACGCATAAGCGAAGTCCCTATCAATTACAACGGCAGAGATTTTGCCGCAGGAAAAAAAATCACATGGAAAGACGGACTCGCAACTTTGTGGACTATATTTAAGTACAAATTTTTTTATTGAAAATATACGGCTCGTATTTGAAATTCGTTTATATTTCTCACACTTTAAAGGATTTTTTTTAGGGACAAGTGGGACAAATGGGAACAGATCAATAGATCGCTAGCGTCTCGCCTGCAAGCGGTTGTACTAAACCGCTAATGAGCGAGGTTTATATCTCAACAATCTTTTTGTTTGCCTTGCGGCAAAGTGCAGGCGGGACGCCCGCGATCCGTTGGTCTCGCCTGCATTTCAGGATCGCAGGTATTTCAGGATCGCAAACATTTCGCCTGGTGTTCCTTCAGGTTTGCAGGCGAATCGCCTGCATCCCAGGATCGCAGGCGTCTCGCCAGCAAGCGGTTGTACTAAACCGCTAATGAGCGAGGTTGAAATCTCAACTGCCTTTTTGTTTGCCTTGCGGCAAAGTGCAGGCGGGACGCCCGCGATCCGTTGGTCTCGCCTGCATTTCAGGATCGCGGGCATTCCGCCTCAATTTTTTGTAACAAAAAACTTGTTATCTTGTTTTCTAAAAAACTATTCCCTATTCCCTAAAACTTGTCGTCTAAATTTTCGTGAACGGTTATATCTTTTTTTTTATTTATTTTGATTCATTTTTTAATTTTTTATATTTTTCTAATGCGTTTTTGTATAATTTTGATTCGGGTGATAATTTTACTGTTTTTGTTTGTATTTTTATTGCTTTATCGTATTGTTTTCCGAGAGCGTAAACGCATGCTTGCGTATCGAGGTATGTTGGCGAATCGGGTTCGTATCTCATTGTTATATCGATTAAATCTTTTGCCAGAGAAAATTCTCCGTTTGTATTTGCGAGTAGCCATGCGACTTGGTTGCATGCGACGTAATGTTTTGTTGTGTTATCGTTATTATTTCCCATTTCGCGTCTTATGCTTGATGTTGCGTTTTCGATCATGCTTTGCATTGCAGCTTTGTACGCTAAATCGGTTGGATTACGTTCGCAAATTTTGTATCTTAAAATAATCGTATCGATTTCATCAGGTTTTTTTGCGAGCGTATTATCAACGAGTTCTTTTGCTTTATCCCAATCGTTATTTTCGGCGGCGAGTTGTGCTTGGTATGCTAATATTTGGATATTGTTTTTTTGCAAACGTTCATCGGTATCGCCGTAAAATTTTTTATAGTCGTCTGATTTAATTATTTCGTTGCATTTTTCAAAATATTCAATAGCGCCTTGTAAATCATATTTGAGAAATTTTATCATTGCCGTTTCCGTGCAGGCGCTTACTTTCAAAAACACGTCGCCGTTATCGATTACTAATTTCAGATGTCGTTCCGCCCAAGTCAGGCGTTGTTTGTAGTAGAGTATTAACGCCGTGCGTGAATGTTCGTTCATGGTTTTATTTTCGTTTTCGATTATGATCATTGGTTGATTTTTTGGTTGTTCTTCGCGTATAGTCAAAACTTTTTCCAATATTTTATCTCGTTCTTGATTCATGCCGAGTGCGTCGTACATTTCGGCAAGCGAATAATTTACAAGAATATCAACCCAATGTCCAGGTTTAATTTTACTATACAACGGGTCTTTCTGAAATTTATCTAAATTGCCCGCAAATTTTTTCAAACGTTCTTTCAATTTTTTTGAATCGGCTTCGGGCAATTTAACCGGATATTCGACGGTTTCGCCGGACTTGGCAGATTTATTTTCCAATTCCGCTTCCGTCCGTTTCCGCAACTCAATCAGATCAATTTTAAGCGCCGAATAATCCCGCAACAATATAAATACAAGATCGTCGCCGCAACGCATAAAAACGCGGCGCATGTTTTGATACCATTTTTCTTTTTTGGACAACGTGAAAGGTTCAAAAGCGATGAGACTTTTAACGGCTTCGTTACGCATCATTTTATCTTTATCAAATCGAACAATTCGGCAAAGCGCCATTAAACCTTCGCCGTCTTCGCAAGCGCCAGGCAACGGATTACCTAGTTGTGCGATGCAAGCTAATTTTATTGCGGGGTTGGTTTCGGTAGTATAAATATTGAGAAATACTTCGACGTCTTCGCTTGTAGAATCGGGCAAGGTCTGATCAAGTTGACTAAGAAGTAATTCAGCGCGGCGTGATATTTCGGAGTCGTCGTTATTAGTCGCCCGTCGCAATTCAGGCTCGGCAATTACGCCAATTTGAAGCAATCGCTTACTCGCACGCTCGCGAACAACAAAACTGTCGTCGCCAAGTTTCTGAATCAATTCACGAATCTCAACTAGAATAGGTTGCTTCTTAACTTCAGATTTTAATTTAAAATTATCGCCTGTTTTATTTGGATTGTCGCCGGAAGTTTTATTGTCGGGCGTTTTATTATTATTTTCGATCTCTGCGATATTTTTTTCTGATTTAATTTTGTCAAGCGTTTCATTGTCTGCCGTCGCGGTCAAATTTATTGTTACAAAAATTACTAACAATATCGCAAACGCAAATATTACAAGTACGTTTTTTTGTAACAAAAAATAGGATAAATTGATTTTCATTTTGGTAATTAAAGGTTATGGGTTATGATTGGGATTAGCGGTTAAGATTAAAGGATTTAACTGGGTATCTCTAAAAATTCATTATTGGCGCCTTCTAATAACCGGTTTTTTATTTAAGCGCCGAGAACAGAGAAGAAAATTTTCAAAAATTATTTTATATGCTACGTCAATTATAATATTAAATAACATTTTGATTCCAATTAAAATTTTCCTCTGTGTTCTGTGTCCTCTGTGGTTAATAAAAATAAATTGTGGTTTTTAAACTATTGGGCGTCTCTAAAAATTCATTTGTCCAGGTAGGCGGCGTTTCGCCGAAACGCCGCATTACGGTTTACGATATTAATAAATTTTAATATTTCGCACGTCTAAAATAAACATATTTTAGGCTTTAGAATTATTAAAATTTATTGATAACATAAACTCCATTGCGGCGTTTCGGCGAAACACCGCCTACCTTTTTACAAAAAAATGAATTTTTAGAGATACCCT
>JAISLW010000109.1 GCA_031277105.1 Planctomycetaceae bacterium
ATAACCAGCAATTAAAATCACAATCATTTTTTACAACCATCAATCTCAACTAATTTTTGGCTCATCAAAATAATTGTAAAATTGCAAAACAATACAAACCTCTGATTCATTTTGCAACAAAGGGCAGTAATTTAACACATATAAAATTTCACACAAGCCCCCCTGAAGAAATTCGGAATTCGGAATTCGGAATTCGGAATTGAGGATTTTGATTTCAAATTTAAAATAATCTTTTTAATCTGTGTAATCTGTGGATCGTTTTTAAATCGAATCACAGACCACCGGATCGCGGGCGTCTCGCCTGCAAGCGGTTGTACTCAACCGCTAATGAGCGAGGTTTAGATCGCAACAGCCTTTTTGTTTGCCTATCGGCAAATTGCAGGCGGGACGTCCGCGATCCGTTGGTCTCGCCTGCATTTCAGGATCGCGGGCGTCTCGCCTGCATGCGGTTGTACTCAACCGCCAATGAGCGAGGTTTTGATTTCAAGCGCTTTTTTGTTTATCTTGCGGCAAATAGCAACCGAGACGGCTGCGTTTATTTTCTAGCAGTCGTCTCGGTTGCGTTCCTTTGGTAATTACTAATTACAAAGTTCTCATTTCATTTCTTTATGAATTTTGCGTAATTTGTGGTAAAAAAGAAATTATCGTTTTAATAATATTTCATCGTTTTCGTTGAAAGTTTGAGATTTTTCTTCGTTGTTAATTTTGTATTTGATCCATAGTTTTTTAACGGTTCCTGGGAATGGGTCGTCGAATGTGGCGTTGTATGAATCGATTTGTATTAGTCTTGTGCCGTCGAAAATTTCTTTGATTTTTTTTGTAACGTCTTTTCGATTATTTTCGTTTATTCCGTAGTATGCGTTTATGATTTCTACATTTATTTTTCCTCTTTCTTTTTCGACTTCTTTTTTGTTTGGCGAAACTGGTATTGGGAATGCTTTGGCGTATTTTTCTTCGTCAAATTTGAACGGTTTGTTTCCGGTTATATCGGACGATGTTATTGTTGGGCAGATGTATGTTTCAATATATTCGACAATTTTGTCCAGACCGCGAAAATGATCAAACGTTCCTTTCATTCTACTCGCGCAATTCCATGAGCAATCAGTTAGGTCGCGACAAAGAACGGCGTTGTAGCCTGCCATTTTCATTGCTCTACAACCAAAAGGACGACCTATCACGCATATATCAGTATGTACGCCCATTAAGATTACATTTTTAATTCCGCGTTCTTTGAACAGGCATTCGTTGTGATCTTTGTTGCCTATCATTTCGACGAAATCGTCCGTTAAAATATCGCAATCTTTAATTGTCAATATTTTCGTTTGTCTAAAATCCGGCGTTTTGTCTTTGCTCTCAAAACAATTTGGATCGCCGTTGGGCAATGGCCATATAGCGTCTTTTTCGCCAGGGAAAGCGAGATGTGAAAATTCTCTTTCGCCGCCGCGACCGTGAACCCAAAAATCCCAATGTTTTTCGTTACCGAAGCCGTGCCTGTATTTTGCGGAGGTTTTGCGGGCGGGCAAGTCGCCGTAATATTTATCTATATCGTGGCTGCTCGGCGCAAAAATAATCAAAATCCCTTTCTCTCGAGCCTTGTCAAATACTTTATTCATTACTAAAGCGAGGTCTTCCAAACGCATCGTAGCATGAACGCAAGGATGAAACGCCCACATATCGCAAACGATAATTGCTGTTTCTTTGGGATTCCATTTTTCGGTTATATTTTGTGCGTTACCTTCTTTGTTACGGTTGCGTAAATGAACCGTCCATTCGTCGGCGGCATTCGCAAAAACAGGATATGCAAACAATATCGTTGCAACTGAAATCAAAAAAATTGTCTTGGAAATTTTCATTTTAATTTTAAATTTTATTGTTAAATTTTAATTTTAAGACGTCTCAAAAAATTCATTTATTGAGACTGTCAATTACGGGTTTATCGTTTTGGATGTAATTTGTTTATTGACAAAATCTTTGCCAATTATACGTAGTAGATATTTTTATTCAATAGTTGTATGTTTATCTGGACGTCTGCGATCCTTCAGACGATTTTTTGTAACAAAAATTATCCCTCTTGTCTCTCCCGTCCCTGCAAAATCGCCAATACGTAATTGTTAAATAAATTTTCGTGAACGGTTACAAAATTTTATTCATTTTTCCATTGCTTCTAATTCTACCGTTGCTTTTACAATCACGTTGCCGTCTTGACCAAAATCCTTGTAGATTTTAGAAAAAATACCTTACGTTTTTTATTTGCGGAGAATTATAAATCAATTCCTAAAATTAAGACGGGGACGTCAATATTTGAAATTCCTCTCTTATCCAAATCCCAAACGAACTGTTCAAAATAACTCACGCCCCTACTCATTTCGTCGGCAAATGCTTTGACAGGAACAATCTCTATGCCAGTATTGATATAACCAAGATTTTTGAAAATAGTCATTTTTGCGGCAACGTTATATACCATAAAGGAATACTTGCCGAATTGAACCTCAATACCAAGTTTATTTTTGACAAAATCCATTTCACGAAATGCTCCTTTTGGTAACTTTTTGGGCAGATATTCTTTGACATAATATTGAGTCGGATATATACAAGAAACTCTAACTGATTGCCATCCTTTATCACCAAACATTTTTTTGAAACAATTGTTCAAAGCAGGCGGAGAATAAAGTATTTCACCAACCATTGTTTTCTCTTTGCTTACTTTCGTTTTACATATTGACGCATCAACAGAATTAATCACTTCTTTCACCTCTTGAAGAAGTTTTGGATAATCACGTTCCACTACTTCTTTACCTTCACAAAACGAATATTCACCTACAATTTTCACTGTACTGTCTCCTGTAACCATACTTGAGGAATTTGCGATACCTTTTCTTTACCAGTTGGTTGATATACTGGCTTACCTAATGGACGATATGGCAAATGACCTGAAAACAACAAGTTCATTCTGCGTTTTGCCTCTTCGATATATGTTAATTCCTGTTCGCACCCCATAGTTTTACGATCTAGTCTAACTGATGCTAGCATTGCCGATCCAACGCCGCTAAACGGATCAAGTACCCAATCATTATTGTTTGTTAAAGCCAAAACACAACGCTCAACTAATTCTATCGGAAATTGACACGGATGTAATGTCTTTTCTGGATGATTTGCTTTTACGTTTGGAATATTCCAGAGTCCCGTTTCCCATTCGTTGATCATTAACTTCCAAACATCACTAGGATTCTTACCCAGTGGATTACCCGATGGTAATCCATATTTTGGTCCTGGTTTAAAATGTGTTTTACCAGGATACTTTGACGGGATTCGCACCGGATCAAGATTAAAAATATAATCGTTGCTTTTTGTGAACCAAAGTAATGTTTCATAACGACCAGAGAATCGCAACGAACAATGTAATCCATGTTCAAAAGTCCAAATAATTCTGTTTCGTAATTTCAGTCCTAATTTTTTGAAAATTGGATAAAAGAATATATCAAGAGGGAAAACTTCGCTCTTCTCAACGAAATTTCCAACTTGCCAACATAAAGAACCATCTTTTGCTAAAACTCGAACAATTTGCTCAATAACCGGTTCGATTTCTTTTAAGTATTCGTTAAGATTTGTTTGTGTTTCGTATTCTTTACCGATGTTGTAAGGAGGCGAGGTGATAATCAGTTTCGCAAAACCGTCAGGACAAGATTGTAGAATATTTAACGAATTACCATGAGCAAAAACGATTTCCGCATCAGACGAAAATTCCGCTACAATTTCCTTGCTGTCTTGTTTAAATAACGTTTGTGATAAAAAATTGCTCATAATTTATGACATCCTTTTTAAAAATCTTGATTTAAAAGCGTAAAAGCCTGCCGTCCTATAAGTTAAACAGGCGGTGGTAAACGCAAATGAAAGTCCGAACAGTTTAAAAATTTCTTCTCTGTGAACTCTGTGTTCTCAGCGCTTAATAAATAAAAAACTGGTTTTTAGAATTTATTTTTTTGTTGTGGGAAATAATTTTTCTAGTTCTTTTTCGAGTTTATTTCCGCTGGTTTCGATTGTAACGACCTTGCCGGATCGGTCAATTAAAATTCCGCGCGGGACGCTATGAATTCCGAAACGGTCATATAACCAAACTTTGCCTGCGTCGGTAAGTTTTTTATCCGCAATCACCGTCCAATCAAATTTATATTTTTCTAACCCCTCTTGTAACTTTTTCAAATCCTCGTCAACACTAATACCGATGATCTCAAAACCTTGTTGATGATATTTTTCATACGTTTTTTTCAGGTTTGGAATTTCCTCAATACAAGGAATACACCACGTCGCCCAAAATTCAAGCAACACAACTTTGCCCGCATATTTTTTCCAGTCTAATTTTTCTCCCGCTAACGTTTCGCCTTCCAATTCGGCGATTTCGGCGATTTGTTTACCTGGCAAATTTTCCAACGTATTCGGATCAAGCCGTCCCGAATCTGGTAATTCAATTACGCCTAAATCAATGAGTTGATCAGGAATAGTCGGCAAAAATGTTTTGAATACCGTTCTAACAGCATTACAACCGACGCCGGCTGGAATGACGTATGATAATGAGATTTCTTTACCAAGATGAATTTTTCTGATTTCAAAATTTCCGTTTTCATCGGTTGTTGCTCCTCCTCTAGACGTGCTAGAAGCAAACTTGAAATTTTTGATCGGTTTGCCTGTTGCTTGATGTACCAAACGCCCCTTTGCCGTCAACGGAGAATAAAGCCGAAAGACTGGATTCGGCGGTAACGTTTTATTTTCATAAGATTGGTAAAACCATTGTCCTTCGTAAAAAGACGGTACTGTTACATAATTAACTTGAATCGGGCGATAATAAACAATAATACCGTCTTTGTTTGACATTAATTGCGGTGAAGCCGTGCCGTTGGGAAGTTTGACAGAAAATGCGGCAGGGTAAAACGCCGCCGGAGTTCCGTCTTTTTTGAGAATAGTCGCCCGCCAAGGCGTGGGTATTTTGAAATCCAAATTAACCGGTTGATCTTGTACGGTAAAAGTTCGCGTGTAAACTTTCGAGTCATTTTCCGGTAACGGATAATAAGCATGTTGCGAATCGAAAGCGACCATATATTTCAACGGCAATGCGGCAAATTTGAATCGTCCGTCAATATCGGTTTTTGTTTCTTGTGGGACTAACGTTTTTTTCTCATAATCGCGGCTGGCAAAATTTTTCGCCATAACATCTGTAGGATTATGCGACAACCAGACCGGCAAATCTGCAACAGGTTTATTTTGGTCTTTATCCCAAACAATCCCTTCAACTGGAATACCTTTTTGCAACTGGAATTTCAACGGTTCTGTTTTTGCGTCTTTTAATTCGATATATTGATCGTGGGCGGCGTAAATTTTATTTGGATCAAAAATCGTTATCCAATATTGAAACGGAAAATAAAGATTGAGCGTAAAATTTCCTTTGGCGTCGGTAACCGTATCAAAAAGACTATGACCGTAACCGCCATGCGTAAGACTACGTCCCCAACCGTCAATTTTAAAATTTACCGCAGGCGAACCGTCTGGAAGAATCGCCTGTCCGGTTATTGTGATTGGCGTTGCGTTAATCTCACGCATGTTCGCCTGCATTTGGGCAATTCCGTATTGACGTTGCTTTTCCGCAACTGTTAATTCGTCTGCAAATATCGCCGTACTGAAATAAATCAGCGACAAGCCGGTTAAAATAATTTGCGTTAATGTTTTCATAATTTGGTTCCTTTGTTTTGTGATTTTTTGTAACAAAAAATCCGTTCTCAAAATTTCTAATTCACAATTCACAATAAAAAAACCACTCCCTAAAAATCTACTGGGCGTTCTAAAAATTCATTTTTGCAACCAATGGATTTTTAGAGACGCCCAGTTGCCAATCGCCAATACGTATTGTTAAAAGATTTTCTGCGTCTGGTTACAATTATTCGTTATTCTTTTTTCGTGGGAAAATTTTTCTGTTTTGTTTTTTATTTTTTTCGGAGTCTGGAATATCTTGACCGGGTTTCCATGAGTCGGCGTTTGGTATATAGGTTGTTTGGTTGTTATTTATTTTTGGGAATTTTGGCAGGAAGTCTGGGGCGTTTTCGATTAGTTCTTCTGCTTTTTTTATTTGTTTATCGTTTAGGAATGCTTTTAATCTATCTCCGTTTTTTTTCCCTAACGCAAAAATTTCGTTTATTAAATTTTCACGTTTTTTTCTGATTTCGTTTCTTTCATCTTTTGAGATATTTCTTCCTTTTTCGGCGCCTTCTTCAACTATTTTCATTAGTTCGTCAAATTTTCTGTTTCGTTCATTTTTTGTTTGTTCTATGATTATTTCGGCGTTTTTGCGTTGTTCGCCGGTTAATTCTAAAACGTCTAGCATATCGTTATTTATTAGCGGCGAGTTTATTCCTCCGGTCATTTGGAAGAGTAATTCTTTGGCTTTTGTTTGTTGTTCGGGGGTTGTAATTGCGTTAATTTTACCGATGAATTTTTGTATATCTGCTTCAACTTCGTTTTGTATAGTTTTTGTGTTGTTTTCGGTAGTATTATCGAATCGTTTTATCAGGTCGGGAACTTTGGTAAACATTTGAAATTGTACTTCTGTTCTGAGCGTTTCAAATTGTTTTGATTGTTCTTCGGTAATTCCGAGCGATTTACGAAATTCTTCTTTACGAACTCCTTCAAATATTAACGTCGAACTTGGCAAACCTTTATCGAGAGCGTTGTAATAAGAGCGTCCGATAGTTGTCAGTAATCCGTTTGGAAATTTCATATTTGCGAGATTGCGGTTGTTTAATCGTTGTGTTTCTGCTCGTTGCGTTTCAGCGCCGGCGCCGCCGTTTGCGCCGCCGGACGTTTGCGCAAATAAAACGTTAATTTGTATTGCGCAAATAATAATCTGAATACTCAAAAAAGTTAAACTATAACGTAACATTTTCAACTCCTTTCTAATTATTAAATTTTCAATTTTCGAGACAAGAGAAACAAGAAAAAAACATTTGTGATAATTTTCGTTACAAAAATTAGTCGTCTGAAATTAGTCGTCTGAAATTAGTCGTTTGAAATTAGTCGTCGTTTTTTTGTATTGTTTCTCGCGTCTATCATTATTTATTTTTTGTGTTATTTACAAAATATTTTTTGTTGGTTTTGTTTTTGGGGGTATTGATTTGATCCATTTTCCGTTTTCGTCGATCAGGAATTTTTGGAAATTCCATTGTACTGGCGCATCAGCGACGCCGTTATATTTTTTTTCTGTGAGCCATTTATAAATTGGGTGAATATTATTACCGGTAACGGAAATTTTTGTCATTATTGGAAAAGTTACGTTGTAATTTTTGTTACAAAAATCTTTTATTTCCGCATTTGTTCCCGGTTCTTGTTTGGCGAAATCATTTGCGGGAAATGCGATAATTATGAAATTTTCGTTCTTTTGGGTTTCGTATAATTCTTGCAAGTCTTTGTATTGCGGCGTTAATCCGCATTTTGATGCGATGTTTACGACCAATATTTTTTTGCCTTTGAGTTTTCGTAACGGAAATTCGTTGCCGTCAATATCATTTACCGTGAAATCATAAAAAGATTTTTCGACGTTATCGGCGTTTGTATTGTCGTTATTTTTTGTTGTGTTTTTTGTTGGATTATTGGGTTGATTATTTGGTTGATTATTTTTTGTAACGGAAATTATTTTAAATCCGTCGCCGTCTGTTTCCAAGTTAATGAAGCCTGGAAAAGGAATGTGAGCCGATGTAAAAATCCATTTTTCTTTTACGGTTCTGGTCAAAAGTTTTTTGCGAATATCAGCGGCTTGTTTGGGATTATTATCGTAAACCGATGAGATTTCGGGATGCGGGAATTGCAAACTTGCGCTATGTAAGAGGTCGCCTGCGACGAATATTTTTTGTCCTTTTGATTCGACTAGAAATGCGACGTGACCGGGCGTATGACCTGTCGCGTCAATTGCCGTGATTTCCGGCAAAACGATCTGCGTTTTTTCGTCTGGAGTAATAATTTTTAATTCGCCGTAAGACTTAATTGTTTTTTGGACGAGTGCGTTATTCGACGCCTGCCAAAACTTCAACTCGTCAGCCGTAAGCCAAACGTTAGCGTTAGGAAAATTTGGTTTTGTCCCGTTAAAAAGTCCGCTAACGTGATCGCCGTGAGTGTGCGTCAACAAAATATCGCCGATTTCGTCCGTCTTGATTCCTGCCGCCGCAAGATTATCGAGTAATGCGTTTCCGTTACCCGTATCGATCAGTATGGATTTTTTGTTACGTTTAATTACGAATGTTGAGACGCTGCTTTTTGACTTTCCGTTTTGCGTATATTTTTTCAAAATTTCGCGGTCGGCGCCGGCAAAAATTGAGTTATTCATTTCGCCGGCGGCGTCTTGAATACAGTAGAAGTCAAGGTCGCCAACTTTATATTTTGCAATTCCAGATTCGGCGTAAATTGTTGTTGAAGCGTGCATGGTTATAAAAATTGTTAGCAGGTTAATTGTTACAATAAATACGATGCGAAGGTTAATAAACGACGATAAATTTGTCAGGATATTATTTTCGTTTCGTAGTCTTGTTAGCGTTAAATTGAGATTTGTTTTCATGTAATTTAATTCCCGTTTTATGCGGGGTTAATTGTTAAAGTCGGTTTTTGTAAATTTACAATTTCGTAAATCTGCAATTTTGCAATTTTGTAAATTTACAAAGAAGAGAAATAGTAACAGACGTTAATTTCATAGATCGTTTAGATCAAAAATAGACGTTACAGTTTAGCAATTTAATTTTTGTAATCAAGATAGCCGGATCCATCATGCGATTGAGAGATTCAAAAAATTTCATTAGGTAACTTCTATACTGCTCGTACTTGAAATTCGGCGATTTAAAAGCGTCAAAGCCTGCCGTCCGAAAGCTAGGCAGGCGAAGATAAACGCAAACTCAAGTACGAATAGTTTAAAAACTGGTTTTTTAATTTAATCGCCGAGAACACAGAGTTCACAGAGAATAATTTTTTAAAAAATATTTTAAATCAAAAAGTCAATTACAATATTAAATAATGTTTTGACGCCAATGAAAAATTTCCTCTGTGTTCTCTGTGTCCTCTGTGGTTAATAAAAATAAATTTGTGGTTTTTAGAATTTGCCTTAATATATTAGCGCTTGTTTATTTGTCGAAACCGGAAAAATCAGAACAAAAAAATATATACTCAACGCCGAAATTTTTACGACATAATTTGTTTGAGATAAATTGTTTATGATTTTATATCTGTATTGGATTTGGATTGATTCTATTTTTTATGGTAATTTTGACAAATCAAATTGATTTTTTTCAAAATATCAGTCGAATGAGTTTAATTATTCACAAGCGATTTTGCGAAACAAGGCGGAAACGAGCGATGATTTTTTGTAACAAAAAATTGAGGAGTAACGCAGTCGTATCGGTTGCAATTTGCCGCAAGGCAAACAAAAAAATCGGTTGAGATATAAACTCGCTCAACGGCAGTTGAATGCAACCGCATGCCAGGCGAGACGCCTGCGATCCGGCAAACAATTTTTTGTAACAAAAAACTCTCTCTAACCATAACCTCTAACCACTAACGTTTATACAGCTCGTACTTGAATTTCATTGATTTAAAAGCGTCAAAGCCTGCCGTCCGAAAGCTAGGCAGGCGAAGGTAAACGAAAACTCAAGTGCGAACAGTTTAAATTTCCGTGAACAGTTACGAAGTTTGTATTTGTGCGGCGGTAAAAGAAAATTTAAAAGAAAATTTAAACGTTTAATAATTTAGTCAAATAATTTAATTGTGTTTAATGTAATTTTTTCACAGATATTGTTTCCTGTTTTTATTGTTATTTTTGTAACGATAATGTTGCATGTAGCTGGTCGCGTATTTATATTTTCGGCGCGGATGCGGGCTTGTCATATTTTTTCTGATACGTCGTGGTTGCCGTTGCGGTATTCTGATAATTTGCCGGCAGGCGACGAGGTTGAGTTTGCGTCTGGGGACGGCGTGGTTTTGCGCGGTTTATTTATTGCGGGCAAGGGCGCAATTAAACGCGGTACGATTTTGTTTTGTCATGAGTTAAATGGCAACAGATCGAATATAGCGCCTTTTGCGGAGACGCTTTTATTGCGCGGTTTTAATATATTTACGTTTGATTTTAGGAATCATGGCAAGAGTGATATTGACGTTAAGGATTATCCGGCGCCTTGGTTGACGACGGCTGATATGCTGGACGTTAAGGCGGCGATTGAGTATGTTTGCAACAGGGAGAATTATTGTAACGATAATTGGCAAGCGAATAAGTTGAATAATTTAACGCAGGAAAAGAACATTAAAACAAACGTTCAAACAAACGTCAAAACAAACGTTCAAACAAGGGCGGGAATAGGAATTTTCGGTTTGGGCAAGGGCGCGACGATTGCGCTTTGTGCGGCGGGTTCGGACAGACGCGTAAAGTCGCTCGTGTTGGATGCGCCAGCGGCGGCAAATTTATTGTTCAATAAAGACTGCTGGATAACTCTGGTAAAATCCGCAAAATTATCAAAAAGAACAATGAACGCCGCTACATTTTTTCTATTTTTGCAAACTGTTCTTTATTTGGCAAAACAGCCGTTGATGTTTATTTATGAAAAATGGCGGCGTTATGTTTTGGGCTTGTGGTATGATTGTCAATTTATAAATATTGAGCCGATTATAAAAAAAGTAAGTCAACCGATAATGATTGTGCATGGTCATGTTGAAACAAAAATCTGCCCGCGCCAAATAAGAGCGTTTTGCGAAAGAATGCCGCAAAGACCAAAACTCTGGTTGACCCAAACAACAAAACAAAAAAATATCTCAGAAGCATGCCGAAAAAGCGTCGCCGACTTCTTCATAGAAACAAAATAAAAAAATTCGGAATGCGGAATACGGAATACGGAATGCGGAATTAGTTGAATAGATTTTTTGTAACAAAAATTGTTCATCCTGTTTATCCAGTTCCTCTTGTTTTGTATGTCTCTAATGTCCCTAAAAAATAAGCATAATCTGCATAATCTGTGAATCTCTTTAATTCCGAATTACACTCTCAAATACGTTGAAATATTCTTTTGCTAATTTTTGTTTTGTGAAATTTGTTTTTACGTTTTGTCTTGCGTTTTTTGCTAGAAGATTTCTTAATTTGGGATCAATAATCAATCTCTTAATTCCCGTTGCAAGCGCATTAGGATTTCTTGGCGGCACAAGTATTCCGTTGTAATTTGAATTAATTTGTTCCGGTACTCCGCCGACTTGCGTCGCTACAACAGGAACGCCCGCCGCCATCGCCTCAAGATTGACGCACGGGAAACCTTCCGTCAGCGACGATTGCACAAATATATCAAAACAAGGCAAAAAATAATCCAACTCCGCCGTAAAACCAACCAACTTAATCCGGCAAGATAAACCCGCCGCATCAATCTTGTTTTGCAACTCCGCCCTAATAAATCCGTCGCCAAAAAGCACAAGCCCAAACAATAACCCGCCGCCCAATCCGCCGCAATCTTTAACGTTATTTTTGATGCGATCATTGACGTTATTGTTAGCGTTGTTGTCAATATTATTATCGGCGTTGTTATTTTGGCAATAATTATCGTTACAATAATTCTCGTTACAATATTTATCGTTACAATAATTCTCTGTTTTAAGATTCCATGTTCGTTCTTCATCGACTAAAATTTTTATTGCGTCGATTAAAACGTCGTATCCTTTCTCTGGACTTAACCTGCCCGCCGCGCCTATCAATATCATTGGCGCAACATCAAAATACGCAACCAAACGCCTATAATATTCGCCGCCTAACTCATTCAAAATCTTACCCGTATCGTCTGACCAATTACATGTTGCGTTGAACCGTTCCGTATCAATCGCATTGTGAATCGCAACAACATTTTTCGGATTTGTGCCGGTTTTTATAACTTTATCCGCTTGCCCGTCCGATACGCAAACTACCTTATCCATCCGCCGGTGTATCCATTGGTCAATACGCTCGTAAACACTCGTCCGCCAATCCTGCCAAGTCCAACCATGCGAAACGCCAATTATCGGAATACCAACCAGACGCGCCGCAAACAAACCAAAAAAACGCGACTTATGACCATGCGCACAAATTAAATCAATTTTATTACGACGCAAAAATCGCAACACGTCAAACAAAGCGCCAAATAAATTAGGAAAATCACGCTCAATAACATAACAAGATAATCCGTATTTTCGCGACTCCGTTAAAAATTGCTCGCAATTACCGCCTTCGCGAAAAGTCGCAATCACACTCTCAACATCAAATCCATACTCGCTATGAGAACGAACTATATCAAAAATAACCCGCTCCGGCCCGCCAAAAAAAGGCGACGCCGTCAAATGTAATACCTTCATAAAATTTTAAATAATAAAAAAATTATATTAGAGAGTAGGAAGTAGGAGATAGGGGATAGCTTTTTTTATTAGGAATAAAAAAATTAGAAAAATGATTTTTTGTTACAAAAAATAAATCCGTCTTGTCCGTCTTGTCCCCCTTGTCCCACAAAATTTTTGATAATTAAATTTACAAAAAACTCTTGCCCCCACTACCAACACGTAAAATATACTGTTACAATAATCGCCCTTTTGAATTTGTCCAACTTGTCCATTATATACTGTTACATTTTATTTTTAGCAACCGTTTATGAAAATTAAGTAAAGTTTAAAAACTTTCGTAATACGTATCGTACTTGAAATTCATTGATTTTAAAGCGTATCGCCTGATAGTTTAGGCAGGCGGCGCTAAATGAAAATTCAAGTAAGAACAATTTAAAATATCGTTATAAAATATGAGTACAATTATTTCAACTATCTCAACCGGATCGTTTGACATACTATTCGGAATAAATTTTTCTACTATAGTTTCTATTATTGTTATTACAATTTACATTATTGTACATATCGCCTCATCGTTGTCCGACGCTAGAGAAACCGTCGCAAAAAAATCACAAAATTCGCAAAAACAAAAAAATTCAAATATAAACCAAAACGTAAATATTGAACAATCAGAACAACAAGAAATTATATTCGTATCCAAAGCACGCGAAAAAAAGAAACGCAACCTACGAAAACCACAACCAGATATACCAACCGAATTCATAAACGACAACGCAAACGATCAAAAAATTACAAGAAAAGCATTAGCCCGCGAATTGCCGCAACAAGGTCAAGGCACAAGATTTGATGCGGCGCCAGGAACGTTGAACGCAATACAACTAGCCCCAACCGTTGAAGTAACCGTAAAACCAGAACTAGAAAGCCTAACCGGAATCTACGAACAAAACGCACAAAACGTAAATATCGACCAAAAAAATATAAATAATCTAAACCCGCAAAATATAATCAACCTAAACGAATTACTATTAACGCCAGACGGCATAAGAAACGCTGTTATATTATCAGAAATATTAAATCGCCCTAACTTTTAGAAAATTGTAACCGTTCACTAAAATTTAAGCGCTAGGTTTTAGGGTGTAGGGTGTAGTTTTTTGTAACTATTTAGCGGGGATAATTATTTTTTGTAACGATAATTCTTATTTTCTTTCGCCCCGATGGGGCTAATACGAACCTATTTCGATCTAAAAAATAAATCGTGGACTGAATAGTTAAAAATCGCAAGTACATAATTCGCTAAAAAAATTGTTGTGAACGGTTACAAAAAATTTACGTAACCTGTCGATTATTTTTTAAATTAAAAAAGATTCTGAAAATATTGGCGGACTGATCTTGTGTTATTTTGCATAATGATTTATATTACCGCCCTCGTGTTACAAAAATTAAGATCAAAAGAGATCAAATTTTTTTGTCCACAGATTACGCAGATTAGAAAGATTTTTTAAATAATCTTTTTAATCTGCGTAATCTGCGGATCGAAATTTTTTTTGCTCTTGATTTTTTGTAACAAAAAGCTGTTATCTAAATTTTAAAAATTGCTCTTGAATGATTTTTGTAAAATTAGTAAACTTCGCAAAATAATTTTTGGATTAGGTCTATGTCAATGAATTTCAAGTACAATACGCACTATTCCAAAAATGATTATGTGTTTTGAACCTAATCCCAATCAGTCAGTTTACAGGGAACTTCTAAAAACCACAGATTTATTTTTATTAACCACAGAGGACTCTGTGAACTCTGCGTTCTCGGCGTTTAATAAATACAAAACTGTTTTTTAGAAGTTACCAACAGTTTAAAACGAATAGAGGTAATTGAGATGTTATTTTTTAGGCGATTTTATTTTTTGTTGTTTTTACCGGTATTATTTTTTTGTTTAACATTTATGTTGTTATCGGACGAGTCGGCGACGACGGCATTTGTAGCGCCTGGCTCATCGACAAATTTTTCAACGCCTTCCGTAACATCTGCGCCGTCTAAAACGTCAAATGTTACAACAACTACCGGTGCCGCAAACGGACAAATTCCTATCGGAACGGCTGATCCCGTACTCGGAAACCGTATCGCAAAAATTTCAAACCAACTACGCGAAATACCAAAAGACGCAGAACAAATTTGGCGCGAATACGATATTACGCCTTACACGAAAGGACGAAAATTTTTAGAAGGCTCGCAACCGGAACAAACTATTGTCGATTGGATTTTACGCCAAACCGGCGCTAAAATTTGGCATAATGCGCCGTTTGGTATTTTGACGGTCGATTCTGATAAACTCTACGTTTACAATACAAAAAATATTCAACTTGTCGTCGCTGATATTGTTGACCGTTTTGTGCATCCTGCGTTTGCGCATGAGTCGTATTCTATTCGTGTTATATCTGTTTCGCGTCCTGATTGGTTAGTTCGCGGACGGCAATATTTACAACCGATTCCTATTTTGAGTTCGGGCGTGCAAGGTTGGGTAATGGAAAAAGAAGGACGCAATTTATTGTTACAAGAATTGTCCAAACGCAACGACTTCAAAGAAATCGCTTCGCAACATCTTATCCCAAACGGAGTCGCCCACCATGTCGCCTCCAAACAACAACGCCGCTACTTGCGCGACGTTCAACCGAACCCGTCGGCGGCTAACGGTTACGCAGAAGATTGGGTAACTATCGACGAAGGATTTGACGTACTGTTCATACCGCTAGCAGTAATGGACGGATGGAGAACCGACGCAATAATAAAACTAGACGTTACGCAAATTAACAAAATGATACCGCTACAAATAGAAGCGCCAACAACAATAAATCCACGACAAAAAATAGAAATAGAAACGCCGCAAGTCGCAAAATTTAACCTCGACGAACAAATAAGATGGCCAAAAGAAAAAGTTTTACTATTAGACTTAGGAACTATCCCATTGCCAAACCTAAAACAAACCACAGAATCAGGAAACGTAATCACAAACTTAACAAAAAACCTAGCAGCCCCAAAAAAAGCAAACATACTAATCGCCATCGAAAAAATAAATAACTCGCAAATAATAAACCAAACAGGAATAATACAAAACACAACAACAAGCGGAAATAATATGTATTGGAACAGCAGAAAATAATTCGTAACCATTCACGGAAATTTGTTTATCAATCAGTAAGCGTTTATTTTTTGGATTAAAATTTTGGTTATATATTAGCCCCATCGGGTAGGGCGTTAAAATGAGTTTTCAAACGGATTTTCTCAATTTTACAATTTATTTTGATAAGATATTTATTATATTTCCAAAATGGTATCGACGTAAATAATGTGTAACAAAGAGGTGCATTTTAAACTGTTCGCACTTGAGTTTTCGTTTACCTTCGCCTGCCTAGCTTTCGGACGGCAGGCTTTGACGCTTTTAAACTGTTCGTACTTTAATTTGCGATTTACCTTCGCCTGCCTAGCTTTCGGACGGCAGGCTTTGACGCTTTTAAATCGACGAAATTCAAGTACTAGTTGTATAAATCAATGAAATTCAAGTACGAGCTGTATACTTATTTTTATAACTATTACAGTAGAATATTTATTAACCTAACCTAATTTTAACCTAATTTTTCTTAACTTAACAACCTCAGTAGAAACAAATCCCCCACAAACCAAACCTCATTGCCTAATTTTTTAATGAAGTAATTAGGTTGTGGTTTGGTTGATTCATTTTCTACTGAGGTTTTTTTGGCGAATGGTTTTGTAAAGAAAAATTAGGTTAAAATGAGGTTGCAAGTACGATACGTATAGGGGCTAGATTTATTGTAACAATAAATATTTGTCCTATCTGTCCCGATACGCCGCTACACGCTATTCACTAAAATCTAGCGGCGCTTAAATTCCCGTGAACGGTTACCCAAAAAATAATGGAGGATTTATAATTTGGTTTCATCTTTATTTTATCAGGAGGAGTTATCTAATCGTCGTAGTGTTGAGCCGCTTGCTGTTCGGATGCGTCCTCAGACGTTGGATGAGTTTATTGGTCAGGATCATTTTATTGGCGAAGGTAAATTACTTCGTCGTCTTCTTTTGGCGGACAGGTTGGGGTCGGTGATATTTCATGGTCCGCCAGGCACGGGCAAAACGACTTTGGCGTATATTTTGGCGCGTTCTAGCCGTAGCATATTTAGACAGCTTAGCGCCGTATCAGACGGCGTTAAACAACTTCGTGAAATTTTAACAGAAGCCGAAGAACGACTCGCCGCCGATAAACAAAAAACACTCCTGTTTATCGACGAAATCCACCGCTTCAATAAAGCGCAACAAGACGTACTCTTGCCCGAAGTCGAAAACGGTATCATTGCGCTCGTCGGCGCTACAACAGAAAATCCATACTTCACAATCAATAACGCACTATTAAGCCGCAGCCGAATATTCCAATTCGAAACGCTAACACACGAACAAGTCAAAGAACTCGTCCGCCGAGCCGCAACCGATAACGAACGCGGTTTAGGTAAATATAAAATCAACTTACACGAAGACGCTCTCGATTTTCTTGCGGAATCAAGCGAAGGCGACGCCCGACGCGCTATCGGCGCACTAGAAATCGGCGTACTTTCAAGCGGAATTGGAATTGATAAAGTTGATAATGTTGATAATAAAGTTGGCAATAAAGTTGACGATAAAGTTGATAATAAAGTTGACAATAAAATTGATAATAAAATTGACGATAAAGTTGTTTCTGGCGGCGGCGTTCTTGAGTTTACGTTGGAGTTGGCTTGTGAATCGGTGCAAAAGAAAGTTATGTTGTATGACCGCAACGGCGACGCTCATTACGATACAATTAGCGCTCTGATAAAAAGCATCAGAGGCAGCGATCCCGATGCGGCAATTTATTGGCTGGCAAAAATGTTAGTTGGCGGAGAAGATATTCGTTTTCTTGCGCGGCGTCTTGTTATACTTGCAAGCGAAGACGTCGGCAACGCCGATCCGGCGGCGCTGTCTTTAGCAGTCGCAACTGCGCAAGCATGCGAACTCGTCGGTTTACCAGAATGTCAACTTAATCTAGCGCAAGCCGTAATCTATCTAGCATGCGCGCCAAAATCAAACTCCGCAACAAACGCTATCTACGAAGCCAAAGACGACGTTGAAACGAACAGAGTTATTCCAGTTCCGCGACACTTGCGAGACGCTCATTACAAAGGCGCCGAAGCAATGGGACACGTAGGATACGTTTACGCGCATAATTCAAAAAACGCTATCGCAAAACAAGAATATCTAGGAGTCGAAAAAAATTATTACAAACCCGCCGAAAGAGGTTTTGAAATAGAACTCGCCAAAAGATTAGAATGGATAAAACAACAATTAAAAGAAAACACTGATTAAATTGTCTGAACTATGATTAGTATGATTATTTTGATTTATATGATTGAGCGTCTCGCCTGCACTTTGCCGATAGGCAAACAAAAATGCGGTTGAGATGTTAAACCTCGCTCATTAGCGGTTGAGTACAACCGCATGCAGGCGAGACGCCCGCGATCCTGCGGCGAGTGCGATCCTTTAGCGCCTGCATTCCTTTTTTTGCAGGCGAGACCGCTTGTGATCCTGAAATGCATGCGAGACCAACGGATCGCGGGCGTCTCGCCTGCACTTTGCCGATAGGCAAACAAAAAGGCGCTTGAGATGTTAAACCTCGCTCATTTGCGGTTGAGTACAACCGCTTGCAGGCGAGACGCCCGCGATCCTGGGATGCAGGCGTTTCGCCTGCGAATCTGAAGAAACACCAGGCGAAATGCCTGCGATCCTTCTAACTTGTCTCTCAAAAGAAGAGTCTTAGAGTTATTTTTTTACTGGAATAATTTTTGGAAAGTTAATTTTTTTTCCGACTAATTTACCGTATGTTGTTATTAGTTCTTTGTAGTCTAATCTTAAAAAGTCCCAAATTTCTGGCGGCGGATTTTGTTTTAGCCAATGTTCTACGAAACCTTGAACGGTAATATCGTATTTTTTTTGAGAGGATCCGTGCGTGCTGCATCTTCCTGCAAAACGACGTAGATCGCCGTTGAACTCCGGCGAGATATGATAAAGTTCATGTACAATAGTTTCTAATTTTTGCGATAACTTTAACTCAATAAATCGCGGAATATAAAAATAGATAATATACAAATATTCAACCCCATTGTCGCCAAAATAAGTATGCAACGTTACTTCGCCGCAACGCGTTTGTTTTGTACGAGCGCCGTCCTTGAACCGCAACGGCGTAACACACGCGAAAGTTCCAACCGGAGCGCTATGACGCGTTTGCGAATAACAAACCGCAACTCTACGCATATCAATATGATTCAACGCAGGAACACGAAAACAAACATCCGAACACACACGCGATAACGCCGCCGTATAATCGAATGCTTGCCGTTCTTTTGGGATATTCTGAATTGACGTCATTACATCAATACCTCAAATATCACATTATCAAAATAACGTTATCGAACACGTACCGACAACTCCAACGCTTGTCCTGTCTTGAAAAATCAAAACCAACGTGAACGGTTACGAAAAAATTTAAATGAAATATTGCAAAAAAGGACGCTCAATTTTTTTCAATCTTTTTCAAAAAAAATGAGCGTCTTTATCTGTTGTACTCAAAATCGTACTTAAAATTTTGGCAACCGCTCACGAAAATTTGTTTATTAAATTACGTTTTGGCAATTTTTGAGGGACAAGTGGGATAATTTTCGTAACAATAAATATTTGTCCTACACCCTATCTCCTAAAACTATACGCTTCGAAAATTTCGTGAACGGTTACTTGAAATTATAAGTGGGTATCTCTAAAAATTCATTTTTTTGCAAAAAGGTAGGCGGTGTTTCGCCGCTGTGTTTATTTTTTTGTGCCGCAATACGCACAAAATAATTATTAAATTTCAATAATTCATAACGTGTAAAATAGACATATTTTAGACGTTGTGAAATAATAAAATTTATTGGTATCATAAACTCTAATGCGGCGTT
>JAISLW010000119.1 GCA_031277105.1 Planctomycetaceae bacterium
GTAGCAAGTAAATTAATTTATCTATCCATTGTCCGATTGTCAATGATTTACGAGATTCTAATATATCAAAGAATGAGATCATATCTATTTGTTGAGTTGTAATATCAACATCAAGTACATTAGATAACATTGTAAAAAAATTATATTTGTCCCAAACTGGTTCGTATTTTTTTAATAATTCATATAGATTATGATAATATGATAATTCATTTATGTCTAAATTAAACATTATTGCTATAAGTCTACGACTTACAGCATACACTGCTTGAAGATGACATGGAATAACATCATGTAATAAAAATCAAAAAGGCGTACAATGGCAATTCTCAATAGAAAACGCAAGAACAAAACTAAATAACCTATATATCACAAAATCAAAAATTAACAAAACAATAGGGACAGATGGGAAAAATATTTATTGTTACAATAAATCTATATCCTACACCCTATCACCTAAAACTCGACTCTTCTAAAATTTCGTGAACGGTTACATGAATTTTTAGAGATACCCAAATATTAAATAACGTTTTGATTCTAATTAAAAAATTCCTCTGTGTTCCCTGCGGTTAATAAAAATAAATTTGTGTTTTTTAGAATTTCTCTTATTTTTTACCGTTTGTTTTTGATGCTTTGAAGCAATATATTATGCCGGAGTAGAGGGTGATGAATACGGTTATCCATATTGAAATGATCATTATGAAGAAAACTATGTTGCGCCAGTATTTTGCAAACGGCGTATTGTCTAATGTGTGATCAAGAAAATTAGCGATGTAATTTTGCGGCGGATTGCTGAAAAATTGACTTACGATAAGCCTGCTTTCGTTGTTCTCTGCGAAATTGAATGCTAATTCAGCGCCGCCGGAAAGAAATAGAAAACAACTCGCAACCGCTACACATTGAAACCACATCTTAACTTTACCGATCCATTTTGCGGAGAAATCGCCGCCCGACGATTCTACTATTGCCCGCAACGACGTTACCAATAACTCGCGTCCAATTATCACCACAACCATCCAAGGCTTCAACATAAGCCACGCCCAAGTCGAACGGTCGCCCAATCCCGTCAATTCAGGTATCGAAACAAAAAATATCAAAATACCACAAATCAAAAACTTGTCCGCAAAAGGATCCATCACACGACCAAAAACCGTTACCTGGTTAAAACGACGCGCCCACCAACCATCAAGAAAATCTGTCGCCGAAGCCAAAACAAAAAATAAAAAAGCAAAATCATAAAAACCAACCGAAATAAAATAAAATACCGCTATCGCAAAAAATATACGAAACGTCGTTAATATATTTGGAATATTCATAATAAATTTTTGAAAAAAATGATTAAACTATACGCCGCCCCAAAAAACCTATCGTCGAAAATTTGTAATCGATTACAGTTTGCAAGACGCATACGTATTATATTCGGATTTTACAGATGTAAAAATCTTGTAATATTTGAAAGGAAGTGTTTTTTTAGTTGACTTATGCCGAATTATAGCATATATAATCAAGCGTGCATTGCGTATCAACTTAACAACGCTAACTTACAAACGCCAAATTATTACAATAAACGCCATCGTAAAGATTGTATCGATTATAAGGCTCGGCATATTTTTTCGTACAGGCGTATTTTTTGTTACAAAAATTATAAACGATTATATTGCCGTCAAAATAATCGCCAACATTTTAAATCTCATGTCAGATATTTTTATACGTAAATTGATTATCGGTCTGATTTCCGTAATCGTAATTACTTGCGGAACTATACTCGCAATATCAGTAATCAATAACCCAAAATCCGAAACGCCGGAAGAAATCGCCGACAAAAATAATAACCCAACCGAAACAGAAACAACAACAGAACCGGCAAAATCAACAGAATCAAAAGAAACAACCGAAAAAAGAAACGAAATAAAAACAGAACGATCAAATTTGAAAGATATTGCCAGACGTTATTCCGGCAGAACTATTCCAAAAGAACCATTGAAGGACAACAACGCAACAACTACAACGCCAATTACAACTCCGCAAAATACAGCCGACACAAATACAACCGCAACAGAAAAAATAAATAACACAACCCCAAAAAATAAACCAGATGAAAATAATCAAATTTTACAAAACATAAAAAATTTACCGCCGCCGGAAATCACAGAAAAAATTACAACTACTACAAATTCGCCAAACGTAAAAACAACGCCCGAAAAAATTACAACAGAAAATACGCAACCAAAAATCAATCCAATTGAAATAGCAAAAAATATCTACGACTTGGCAAAAGAAAATATAGAAACTCCAAAAATACAAAATAAAAATATTGCGACTAAACCAAACGCCACAATAATTCCTAACCTTAAACCAGAAGCCTCAACGCCAAAAAAATTGCCCGAAACTAAAACGCAAATTACGCCGCAAACAACAACGCCGCTGCAAAATATACCGCAAAATATACCGCCGATTTCTATTCCTATACCGCCGCAATTCCTACCGCCGCCACCGCCGCCAATGTGGGTTTATGATTATTCAACAGGAACAATAGGAGTTTATTACTTTGCGCCAATAAACCAACAAAACACAACTACGCAACAAACGCAAAAAAACACAAATAATCAAACAAACACAACAACAATCCCAAACACAAGATTATTAACGCCAATCCCAACATACCCAATAACTCCAGTTCCAATCATACCCACGCCAATCTACATCGCCCCAACATTACAATTACCAACACAACAACCACAACCAATAATAATTTTTAGATAAAAAAATAAAAGATTTTTTTTAGAGGGACAGGATGGACTATGTTGTCTGAACTTTGATTTGTGTGATTTTTATAGTAATTACACAAATCATAGTGTATTCTAAAAATTCAACATTTGGTCAAACGATCAATCATTCGATGTTTCTCTAAAATTCTAATACGCTCTTTAACAAACCTGAAAATGTCTGGCTCGGCGTTACTATCGAACATGCCGCAACAAAACATCGTATCGAATGTTTAAGAAACATACTGGCTACAATACGATTTTTATTAATTGAACCTCTTATCGGATAAATCGGAATACTAGATTTAACTAATGGGTATCTCTAAAAATTCATTTCTGTCCCGCTAGGGACAACATGTTGGTAGAAAAGTAAGGTAAAAAATATATTTGTCCCGCTAGGGACAATATGTCAATACAACCTTAACCTTTATTGCGTCCTTAACGGGACGCTAAAAATTTGTATCATCTTTTCTACCAACATGCTGTCCCTAGCGGGACAAATATTTATTGTTACAAAAAATAAAAATACCGGATCGCAGGC
>JAISLW010000221.1 GCA_031277105.1 Planctomycetaceae bacterium
AAATTAATCTCCAAATAATTATGAACCAATTAACAATTAAACGTAATTAAACTAAACGCCAACGTCCACAATAGCCCCAACATTTTAATATTTCCATAAAATAAACGCAATGCGTTTATGTAAATTCGGAATTAGATCAATACGTATTGTACTTGAAATTCACTGATTTAAAAGCGTCAAAGCCTGTCGTCCGAAATCTAGGCAGACGAATGTAAACGCATGTTAAAGTGCAAACAGTTTAAGATTGTCTCTCATGTTTTTATTATCGATCAAAAATTACCAATACGTAATTTGCTAAACGAATCTTTTACGAGTAGTTGTAATTTTTTATTTTTATCCTAGTGATTTTATTTTTTTTGACGTTATAATTATTTGTCATTTTTTTAAAAGAGGATTTGTCAATTTCTTTGTCGATTTCGTTAAAGAAAACTGTACAAATCAGTTTTATCCGTGTTTTCAGCGTACAAGAAATGAATAGGCGTTGAAATATCACTAAAATTTAGTTAGAAAAAAATAACATAGGAGCAGTTAAGAAATGTCTCATACTACACAAAATGCAGAGATTGCTAATATTGAGCGGATGGCTCATACGCGGGTTTGCGATTGTTATCAGTGCGGTAAATGTTCGGCGGGTTGTCCGATGGCGGATAAGATGGATGTTTTGCCAAGTACGTTGATACGTCTGGTACAATGCGGCGAAGTTGTCGAGGCTGCGAAATCGTTATCGGTTTGGCAATGCGTATCTTGCCTGACATGTTCAACGCGTTGTCCGAAATCGGTTAATATTGCCGGAGTAATTGACGCCTTGAAGGAAATTTCTATCGAAAAAAAATGCGTTCATCCAAAAGGCTCGCGGATATTGGCTTTCCAGAGATCGTTTGTAAATTCAATCTATCGCAACGGCAGAACGAATGAACTTGAACTTGTTGCGGAGTACAAAATACGAGGGTTTTTACACGATTTTAATCCGCTACTCGCTCTAAAAGACGCAGAACTAGGTCTGCCAATGTTCCTGTCCGGCAAGTTACATTTGAAACCCGGCTCCCCCGTAAAAAATAAAGCGCTAGTAAAACGTATCTTCAAAAAATGCAAAAATAAATAAAAGAAAAAATTTCTAAAAACAACAAATTCATTTTTATTAACCACAGAATACGCAGAGGAAATTATTAAACTGTTTTCACTAATTTATGATTTATCTTCGTCTGCCGCCGATAGACAGGCATGCGGCGGTAAACGTAAATTCAAGTGTGAGCAGTTTAGAAGTTACCAATATCACTTATGGAGATTTATTTAATGGCTACAATACAAGTTCAAGTTGATGATAAAACCAAAACAGATGCAGATGTTCTTTTTCAAGTCTTGGACTTGCTACTACAACAGCGGGCGAATGTTTCTTGTCAAGCGATTGAGAAAGTATATTCTGTTTATTCTGTCTTACTTGTCTCGTGAAATCATAATTCTGAATAAAAAAATTCTTGTTTCATTTCTTTGCGTTTTCTTGGTTTTAAAAAGATAAATTGTCGTTGCGTTTAATTTTTTTGACAAAAGTTAGTGGCAAGTTGTAATTTTATTTAAGTTACATATAATCTGAAACTATTGTTTTTAACTGTAGGAATTGTAATTATACGGTTTGCCTATGAATTTTAGAGATAGCCGATATAAAGCGTCAAAGCCTTTCGTCAGGTAATTAGGAAGGCGGCGGTAAACTCAAATTCAATCGCGAGCGGTTTAATTAAGTCCGAATTTAAAATTGTTAAATTTTTTTGATAAGCGAGTTATAAGATGAAAGAGTTAAATCTTAAAGTTTGTGATATTTTGGGCATGGAGGCGATAGGTTATGTTTTATCTGAGTATTTGCCTACGAATTCTGTTGTAGTTTTGACGGGTACGCTTGGCGCCGGCAAAACGCGATTGGTTAAGGAAGTTGCGAAATGCTTGGGAGTACGCGGCAGTATTGTTACTAGTCCAACATTCGTATTATTGCATGAGTATGACGAAGGCAAACGTGAAATTTATCATTTCGACGTTTACAGACTGTCAACAGAAACAGAGTTCAGACAACTTGACCCAGACGATTATTTTGAACGCGAAGGAATTACTTTTATTGAATGGGGCGAAAAATTCCCGAACATGTTGCCAAAAGAACGATTGGATATTCAAATAGATATAATAGAAGACAACGATAGAAATTATAATTTCAAAGCATACGGTGATAAATTCAAAAGAGTTATGAGATCGCTAAAAAAACTCGATCAGTCAAGATAATATACCTTTCAAACTCGAAATTGGCGTCGTTAAATACATATAGAGAACTTCTAAAAACCACAAATTTATTTTTATTAACCACAGAAAACACAGAGGAAATTTTTAATTGGAATCAAAACGTTATTGAATATTATAAACTGTTCGCACTTGAGTTTTCGTTTACCTTCGCCTGCTTAGATTTCGGACGGCAGGCTTGGACGCTTTTAAATCGCTGAAATTTAAGTACGATCTGTATAATTGACTTTTTGATTTAAATAATTTTAAAAAATTATTCTCTGTGAGCTCTGTGTACTCGGCGCTTAATAAATAAAAAACTGCTTATTAAGAAGTTGCCATAATATAAATTTTGAGAATGGAGGAATACGAAATGACGTTATTAAGACAATATTTGATTGTTATAGCTGGGATTATTTTGTTATTATTTATGCCGAATTTGAACGGCGTACAATGTGCGGAAGATAAGATTTTGACGGTTGCCGATATTCTTGACGGAATTAAAAAAAGTAAATCGCTATTTTTTAATAGCGACAATTTTTTGGTAAAAGTAGAAATAACAAAATGTGAAGAAATAACGCCTAACCGGTATAGCGGCGGATATTTTAATACAGAATTTATCGTTGCTAAAAAAGGTTCTATGTGGTTTACGTCAAAAAAATTTACTCATATCGGACAGAAAAATAAAGATGGAAAAAATATAATTAAACAACCGGACGGAAAAGGCGGCGTTTGGGTTCCATTAGAATCAGAAATCAATATTGTTAAAAATCATCTTGTTTTTGAATGGGATAAAAATGATACAGCCGCTTCTGTTCGCCAATTTACCAATGGCGGAAATATGCATCAATGTAATGTTTTTTTTCGTCAATTAGGTTGGGATTTATCGCGTGTTCTTATTGAATCGGAAGGTAAAGATTATGATTCAATAAGGGACAAGGAAAATTGGCTTTTAGATTATCTTGATCATCCATTTCTACCGGAATTTTTAGAAAATAATTTGTCAAAATATTCAATAATTTCAAAAAAAGAGGATGTTGATGGATTTTCTTGTTGGGTAATTGAGTATTCTGGTATGGACAAAATATGGATAGATAGCGACCACGGTTATGTTGTCCGAAAACGTACTTATCATTGGGGAGCAGGTAGTGCAAGAAAATTTACTATTCACAACAAAGACTTTCGCGAAATTAAACCAGGTATTTGGCTACCTTATCGACAAATTGTAGATAAATATGCGAGTATCATTTCAGAGGATAAAAAAATATGGGACAAAGTCGCTGCGCGTATTTATTATGAAACGAAAGAAGTTATTTTAGATAATGTTCCCGAAGAAGTTTTTAATATTGAATTGAATGAAGGTTTACGGATAATTGACAACGTCAGAGATACTATTTATACAATAACCAAACCTAATTCTGATCCTTTTGCCGGACATGAAAAACAAGAAATCGAAGCGAGCGGCTATGTAATATTTCGTGCAATTCTAATTATATCAGGAAGCATTTTAGCATTGATTGGTTTATGGTTAATTTTGCGGAAAGAAAAAGAGTAATGATAGGACGTCTCGAAAAATTCATTTTTTTGGGTATTTCTAAAAATTCATTTTAAGTGAAACGATCCGTCATTCGATATTTCTTTAAAATTCCGATACGTTCTTTAGCAAACCGTAACCGTTCACAGAAAATTTTTTAGTAAATTACGTATTGGCGAATTTTTAGGGACAAGTGGGACAATAGGGACAATTTTTTTGTAACAAAAAACTGATAAGGATCGCAGGCGTCTCGCCTGCAATTTGCCGATAGGCAAACCAAAAAACTGTTGCGATATAACCTCGCTCGTCAGCGGTTGAGTACAACCGCCTACAGGCGAGACGCCCGCGATCCTGCCGATGATTTTTTGTTACAAAAAATCTTTCCTATAATTCCGAATTTTAAAAACTACTCCCTATCACCTAAAATTTTCGTGAAAGATTACAAATTTTCGTGAAAGATTACAAAAAAGTTTTTGGTTTTGGTTTACATTTTGAAATTAAAAATTGCGGGTTTATTTTTTTCGACGGTTATTGTTTCTTTTGACTGGTTACTCCATTGTGGTGGCGTAACGTCTTTTTTGAGTGGCGTTTTGTCGCCGGTCGGGGTTATGCTGAACTCTCCGGCGACTTCTTCCAATGCTGCAATTTTTACCGTATAAGTTTGTCCTGGGATTAAACCGTTTGGGGCGTCTGTTTCAAATTTTCCGTTTTTGATTGCGGCGCCGGTCATTACCGACGGCGTTGCGCCTTTGACGGTTGTGAATTCGATATTGCCCTCTTGAACAGGTTTACCGTTAAGCGTAACTTCGCCGCTAACTGGAATACGACCTTGCGGATTAGTATTGGAACAACCGGCAAGACATATCGCCAAAATAATTGTTGTTGTTAAAAATAATGGTTTCATGGAATTTTTAAGTTAAAGTTGATTGTAAACGGTAAAATTTTATTTTTGTACGAAAAATAAAAAAATTACCGTTATACGTTAAATTATTGTTACCCTTGCGGGACGTAATACAGATCGTACTTGAAATTCAGCGATTTAAAAGCGTCAAAACCTGCCGTCCGAAAGCTAGGCAGGCGAAGGTAAACGAAAACTCAAGTGCGAACAGTTTAAATATTGGGTGTATTACAAAAATCGTCAGACGGATCGCAGACGTCTCGCCTGCATGCGGTTGACTCAACCGCTAGGAAAGGCGGTTTTTATCTCAACCAATTTATCGGTTGCCGTTGGCAACTTGCGGTCGAGACGACTGCGTTACTCATTTTTTGTTACAAAAAAACTATCAACCGAATTGCGTCTCTACGATTCAATTAATACTCGTGAATGCTTACCAATAAATTATTAGCGATTTCTCTTTTTGTTTTTACGGTAAATTGAGTGGTTCGTCGTCGTTGCTTCCTCCGGCGGCCGCCCATATTGCCGTATTGATTGAGTTATTTACAAATCGTACCGAACCATCGCCAAGCCCTACATTAACGCCTCCCGTATGCCAACTGCGCGCCGCCATACGACCTAATCTAGCGTTATGTAATCCGGTCAATGGATGTTCGACTGAAAATTTTGTCGTGTTAAATTGCGAATGATCTGCGATAGTAGTATTTGGCGGAATACTTGTATTGAAAAAACTACTTTCGCCCATCCATATAAAACCGCGCAAGTCTGTGCCGCCTTGTCCTTGTATCGTTTCTGAAAATGCTATCGTATTGGACAAACCATCAGTAATTGAATTAAAAGTTTGTTTTGTCGGTTCTGGCCATGAAGCCGGAACTGCTGTTGTACTTAAAGGTCCCCAAGAACAACCTGAAAAAAAAGCGGTATATTGGGATTCGCCGCCGCTACTATCGCGAATAGCATTCGGTTTAGAATCCGGTGGAGTAGTATCAGTACGGTAAACATATTCGCGTCCCAAACAAGCAACAACATTATGAAGCGGAAAATTGTTATACCACGCTTTGTTAAGTTCATCAGACGGACAACGATATACTGACAATTCCAATCCTTGAAGCAACGTTAAATTAGTCGAAGAACCGTCATAGCGCTCGTTGTATTTATAATTTTCAGCGGCGCCGGTTTGCTCTAAATACGAAAACAACGTCGTAGCCCAAATTCCAATCCAACAATTTTTGAATCCACAAGGCAAATGTTCTTGCGCATCGTGATGATTGTGTACGGCGAGCGATACTTGTTTCATACTGTTGCCGCAAGCCATACGGCGCGACGCTTCACGGGCGGCTTGAACTGCGGGCAAAAGCAACGCAATCAAAATGGCAATAATCGCAATTACTACCAAAAGTTCAACAAGCGTAAAACCGGCAAAATTATCGTTACGATAAATTGGATTTTCCAAAAATTGCGTCTGGTTTTCGTTGTCTTGTTTGTTCAAATTTGTCTTTCTCATTTTATTATCCTTTCAATTTTAAAATATGTTAAGTTACATTTGGGCGTCTCTAAAAATTCATTTGTCCAGGTATGCGGCTAAAAAAATTAAACACTGTGCCGAAACGCCGCATTAGAGTTTATAATACCAATAAATTTTATTACTTTACAACGTCTAAAATGCGTCTATTTTATACGTTACGAAGTATTCAAATTTAATAATTGTTTTACGCGTATTGCGGACAAAAAATAAACACAGCGGCGAAACGCCGCCTACCTTTTTGCAAAAAAATGAATTTTTAGAGATACCCATTTAATAAACGTTACAAAAATTATTAACGCATAATTTTTCTGTTGACAAAACAAAAAAGTAATTGCGCAATAAACAACAATACTTAAACTGTTCACACTTGAGTTTTCGTTTACCTTCGCCTGCCTAGCTTTCGGACGGCAGGCTTTGACGCTTTTAAATCGCTGAAATTCAAGTACGAACAGTATAAACGTATGCGTTAAATTTTCACGGTAAATTGAGCGATTCACGGTCGTCGCAACCTCCGACTGCCGCCCAAATTGCAGTGTCAATTGAGTTAGATACAAATTTAACGGCGCCGTCTCCGAGTCCGGCGTTTATTCCGTTTACGTGGTAACTTCGCGCTGCCGATCGTAACAATCTGCCGTTGTATAATCCTGTTAATGGATGTTTGGCGCTTAAATTTGTAGTATTAAATTGTGAATGGTCGGGAACGGTTGTATTTGGCGGGATGCTTGTATTGAAAAAACAGGTCTCGCCCATCCATATAAAACCGCGCAGATCAGTACCGCCTTGTCCTTGTATTGTTTCCGAGAACGCAACGGTATTTGATACGCCGTCTTTGATAGATGAAAATGTTTGTATTTTTGGTTCGGGCCATGAAGTTGGAATTGTTGTAGCGCTTCCAATATGCCCCCAAGAACAGGCTGAAAAAAATGCGCCGTATCTGGATTCATTACTGCTGCCGTCGCGAATAGCGTTAGGTCTAGAACCTGGCGGAATATTATCGGTACGATAAACATATTCGCGTCCCAAACAAGCAACAACATTATGAAGCGGAAAATTGTTATACCACGCTTTTAATTTAGCATCCGAAGGACATCGATATACTGACAATTCCAATCCTTGAAGCAATGCCTTGTTGGTAGATACGCCATCATAGGGTTCGTTATATTTGTAATTTGCTGCGACGGCGGTTTGCTCAATATATGGAAACAATGACGTCGACCAATTTCCAGACCAGCAGTTTCGGAATCCGTATGGTAATTTTTTTTGCGCATCGTGATGATTATGTACGGCGAGCGATACTTGTTTCATGTTGTTGCTGCAAGCCATGCGCCGAGCCGATGCGCGGGCGGCTTGAACTGCGGGCAAAAGTAATGCGATCAATATTCCAATGATTGCTATTACTACCAAAAGTTCAACAAGCGTAAAACCAAAAGATAAACTAACAAGATTTGTTTTGGGAGAGTTACCCAGAGAATTTTTGTAACGATAATTGTTATTACAATTATAATCGTTACTGTAAGTGTAATTGTGGTAGATACCTGTAACCTGGTTGGGGGGGCCCCCCCCCCCCCCCCCGCGCCAAAAAAAAAAAATAAAAAAAAAAAAAAAAAAAAAAAAAAAAAAAAAAAAAAAAAAAAAAATAATATAAAAATTAAAATAAATAAAAATAAGAAAATAAAAAAATTAAAAATTTTATAAAAATAAAA
>JAISLW010000007.1 GCA_031277105.1 Planctomycetaceae bacterium
TTGAACCGTTTGCGTTTGTTGCGGTCAATCTAAAATCATATTGCGTTAAAGCGTCTAATCCTGTAATTGTAGCGCTTGTTGCTGAAATATCGGGCGCCGTCCAGGTTTGCCAAGTTGAAGTCGATGATTTCTTGTATTCCAATTTATAACTGCTCAAATTACTCTGTATGTTCCAATTCAACGTTACGGAATCGTGCGTTTGAGAAACACTAATAAAATTAGCAGGCGCAATAATTGGCGGTATTTTAGTTGTTGCGTTTGCCGGCTGCCAAGATGATAGGGTATTACCGTTTATTGATCGAATTTGGAATTGATAGGATGTGCCGGATTCTAGGTTGGTGATTGTTGTTGATGTTGCCGATGGTTTGAGCGAGTTTGTCCATGTTGTCCATTCTGTTTGTGTTGTTTTTTTATATTGTATTTCATAACTAATTGCGTTATTAACAATATTCCATGACAACGTAACAGAATCTTCTGTTTGAGTTGTACTGTTGAAATTAGCCGGAGTTGCAAGACTTGTTATTGTTGTTGAAGCAAAAATTGTCGTCCAATTTGAATATTTACCGTCTTTCACTGCGCAAAGTTGCCATTCGTAAGTTGTATCAGCATCGCATGCAAAATTACCGCTGGTTGTACTTGAAGTGCGTGTTGTCCATGTTGATTGATTTAATGCTCTTCGCCGTAAAAAATATTGAGCGTCTGTAACAGCGTCCCATTGTAACGTAATGTAGCTACTGGTTTGTGCAGTTGTCCGAAAATTTGTCGGCGTTGGTATTGTATCAACTGGATTGTCAGAATATTGTGAAAGCCACGTATAATCCTCCAAATAGCCGCCGCTGGAATAATTAGTGAATTTATAAGACGAATATGTTGTGTCATACGCAATATTAAGGCTTTTTAGTACATTTTTTGCATTTGCTCCGTTATTTTTATTATCATCTGAATCGGAAACTAATAATGAAACGTAATAATCATTGTTTGTTGATGATTTTGACGTATCATAAATTACTCCCCACATCGTGATTGCGTGACCGCCGGTTCTATCGTGTGAAGAACTAAACCAACCGATGCTTAAACCGATTGCCGCATTATCTTTCAATTTATCAACCGCGCTAGTAATAGCAATAGCAGACTTCATTGAGCAGCTATCGGCGGCAAAATTCTTTATATTGATATCTGGGTAAAAACAACCGGTATTGATTGATTGAAGTTGTGCCCAACCATCATCTGTCGGCGCCCCATAGCTCCCTGTAATAAACCACTCGTTACCGTAAAATGAACGTCCGCCTGCATCGGTAAAATTTGTTCGGAAATAATCAAAAATATCATCTTCCGTTTGGAAACCGTTTACATTTCCCCAACCGGTATAAGCGAGCATATTTGACGATGTTCCCGCCCAACAATGATCTCTATCGCCGTTTCCGTTTTTCTCTGCGTCAAATGGATTTAACGTACTCAAAAAGGAAGTTGAACCTGCGATAATACTGTTCTTTTCCGTTTCAGTCAGTCCGGTCAAATACGCTTCCAACGAACCGCTTGCGCCGTCAACATCAACCGTAATCGAATAAGATTTTGAACCGATAGGCGAACCGCCGGAGGTCGATTGTAATTTTGTACTGGTATTGGCGTCTGTGAAAATTGTGAAATTACCGGCTCGATTAGAATTTTCTGTAATTTTAATAACTTGACTTGTTTGAACATCGGCATTAATTCCGGTTTGTAATAATGCCGATGTATCAAGAGATTCCTGTTGTGAGTTTTCCGTACCCGTCAACACAACGCCGCCAAGAATCAAATCGCCTTGTAAAACAGAAATCACGCCGGATGAGGAATTACTTTGAAGTTGTAATTTATTTTGTCCTAACGAGACAATTCCAATACTTCCGAAAATAGTTGTATCGATATTGATTTCCAGCGATTTGTCTTTTAAATCGACGATAGCGTTTTTATTGTTTCGTATAACAATTAAATCGTTTTTGGTTGTTGTTCCTGCAGTTGTGATGGCGTTTCGTAAATTAGCGTCGGACAATTGCGCCGCCGTTATTTCAATTACATTATAATCATTCATATTCGCCGATAATTCTAGATCGGCGTATTGTGATCTGATAGCGTCAAATTCGGCAAAAGACACAGATAATAATTCGCGCGATTCCAATGTTTCAAATTGTAATTTCCGTTTTTTGATTGGTTTTGTAATTTTTGTGTTATTGTTTGTAAATAAAAAATTGAAAAGTTTCTTTAACATGTTTTTAAAATTTGCTTTTTTGGGGGGTTAAAAAGGGGGAGAAAATTTTACATTTTAGTTTTGTAAATTGAGTTTTGGCAAATTTTTTTAAGGGACATTAGGGACAATTTTTTCGTTACAAAAAATCGTCTGAAGGATCGCAGGCGTCCCGTCTGCGATCCTTCAGAAAAATCTTTTTAATCTGTCTAATCTGTGGATCATTTTTTTGATACACAGATTACGCATATTAAAAAGATTATTTAAGTTAAAATTGACTTTTGATCTAAAATAACTTTAGTTTAAAACTTCCATTCTGCGTTTGCTGACACTGTTAGTTCTCCATAATGTTTTGAAAATAGGTATCCGACGTCGCTTTTTATTGTTACTCCTTTTCTATTTCTCCAACTGAACCCTAACCCTATATCTCCGGCGTTGCGGTCAGTCATTTTTGTTGCCATCAATGCCGAGTTTGGCGAGCCTGCTAGATAGGTGTTGTAATTCGCATTTGTTCCTCCTACGTTTGCGATATATCTTGCGCGAAATTCTGGATTTAATTGACCGTCGAATTTATAGCATTCGGTAATTATTTTTACGCCTATCGGAATTACTGCTAGGTTCGTGTGCGCTTTATCGACGCGCGTAACAACGGCGTTGTTATAACGAGCCGCAAGCGAGCCTTGATGATAATATCCGTATTCAATACCAAATGTTGGCATAATTGAAACGGCGTCGTCATAATACAACGTTTTCGTGAAAATAGCCGATAAAGTCGCTAGTCCCGTAGTGATTTTACCCGTTAAATTTGAGCCGGAAGTCGCCTGTTCAATACTATTCTCCATGCCAAGATAACCTGTTGAGAGCAACAAATCCACGTCGCCCTCGCGGCTATTTACATAAAAGAATAATCCTCCAAACGCCGAGTCGTTTACGGTTCGCGGCGTCATTCCGCGCGTTAGCGCCTTGCCTTCGCCGTAAATTCCCATCATTCCAAATTGAACTAGCCCAAAAGAACGGTCAATTCCAAAACCTAGTCCCCATTGATCATTCACGTAATCATATTTGTAACCGCCGCTTTTCAACCTGAATCCTCTGCTGTTACTATAAATTGGGGCGATATAAATTTCTCTGTTTGAACTTATCGCATTACAAGCAACAGATTCGCAGGGACTTTGACCTAGTTCGACATACTCTGTCCGTTTCCGCAAAATGAAACGTTGCGTTCTCGAATAAAGTATATTTCCGATACTTGTCTGCGTATTATAAAGAGCGTTCATTGAGTTACTCAAATTCGCCAAATCTAATCCGCCTTGAACATATTTACCCGTAACATCGTCGTCGCTTTCGTTTGTCATCATGTTTTCGACCCATTCGTTGCCTCCGCCGTAGTTGTCGATTACGGGCGCTAGTTGGTGCGAGATAAGCGGGAATAATTCAGCGGCAAAATTACGCTTGATGTTAAAAAACAAACTACCGCCGTCAAATTGCAATGCGCCTTCTACTCTGAATAAACGATTTGGCTCCGTTTTTACTTCCGCGCCGGTATCGCTATAAGCCGATAAACCGTCCGCAAAATAAACCGGCGTCGTCTGACCTGCTTGCAATTGATAAGCCGATTTGTCCGTTGCCAAGTTAGCCTGCAACGTAGCGCCCGCCGCAATCTCTAGACTACCGCCATTGCCCTGAACCGGCGCGGCAGTTTTATCTTGAGTTGCAATAACAGTAAGAACGCCGCCGCTATTCACCGTCAACTTGTTACCGTTGAGATCAATTTTTGAACCGCTCTCAATCGTCGCAGACTTAATCGCACGATCAGCAGAACCAAGATTATACGCCGCATTGTCCTTCAACAATAAAGCGCTCTGCGATGAAAATTTACCCGTCAACGTCGCATTACTCACGGTCGTATCGCCCGTGTACGTCAACGTCGATCCCGTCAACGATACATTCTTTGAAATCTCAACATTGCCCCCGCCGGAAATATCATTGCTAACATCACCATCACGATCAACCGACAACGTAGCGCCCGAACTAATCAAAATATCGCCGCCAACATTACCACTACTTCCGGCAAGTTTAAGTTTACCGGCGCTAATTGTTGTTGTTCCGTTGTAGGTATTATCGGCGGTCAAAGTTGTAATTCCGGCGCCGGTTTTTTCAATATTATAACTGCCTGTCAAAGTCGCTCCGATTACTAAATCGCCGCTGCCGCCGATTTTGGAATCAGCGGACAGAGTGAGATTGGTATTGATAGTTGCTGCTGTTGCGTTATTGTTGACAAGAGCGCCGCCGTTCAAGTTTATCGCTACCCCCGTTGGAGTAAACCCGTTTACGTCAAGCGTACCGTTGCTATTTACGTCCGCGCCGGTTCCTAGTGCGTTTACGTTGCCGACGACAATCGTACCGCCGTCAATTTGAACTCCGCTTGTCGCCGTACCCGCAACAGTTAAAGCGCCCGTTCCAATCTTGACAAGTTTACCGTTACCTGAAAGAACGCCGCCGTAAGTCGATGCATAATCACTATTGAATGTTACATCGGTACTTGAACTGATATTACCGCCGTAACTTCCGCTTGATCCGTTTCCGACTTGCAACGTACCGGTATTAACATTCAACGTCCCGCCGGTTGCGGTACTGTTTCCAGTCAACGTCAACTTGCCCGCGCCTTCCTTGTTAATCGTTCCGCTTCCCGCAAGAATATTATTGACCGTATCGTCAGTTGCAAAAGTAATCTGCAACGTACCATTATTTGTAACAGTACCTTCGCCAAGCGAATTGCCTATGCTAACATTGACCGTGCCGCCGCTCGCAATATTCGTATCTGAATGCGTATTAGCGGCAGTATTTGAAAACGTCAAACTAGCGCCGCTTTCAACATTGACAACTCCATTAGCAAGATAACCGCTACCGGCAAAATTATACGTACCAGACGTAATTCTAGTTTCAGCCGGACTGATTCCGCCGACCAACGTTACCGTTCCTGCGCCGGTAGTTGTAAAAATTGCCGTATCGCCCGTTGCAAAATAATCAGGGGCGCTTTCCCAATTAGTTGTGTCGCCCGAAGCCCCCATTTGCCATTCGTTGTTTCCGCCGCCAGACCACGTGAAAGTAATCGCTTGTACTTGGCTGAGGTCAAGAGAATACTTATTGTCGCTAACCGTAACAAGAGCGCCGGTTCGATAACCGGACAGATCAAAACTTGCTGCGGTCAAATTAGTAGGCGTAACATTTGCGGCTAAAAATTCACCGCTGCCTAATAAATTGAGTTTAATTTTACTAGCGCCGCTAACGCCTGTAATCGACGTTGCGTTAATAGTCAAAACGCCGCTGCCGGAAGTACGCTTGAGTTCTGCGGGACTAAATTTTGTAACATTTCCGGTAAGTTCAATTTTACGATTCGCATCATAAGAAATCGTTCCTCCGTTAATCTCAACCGTGTTGCCCGTCCCGCGAAATACAATATCGCCGCCAAGATTAAGAACGCCGCTATCAAGTTGAAGTTTTGAACCGCTCGCTGCGTTACCGGCGGCGCCGTTAGCGCCTGCAACCGCGCCAGCGCCGCCCGCCGCGCCGCCAATTCCAGCGGCGCCAACTTGACCGCCAAAATAAGCCGTACCTAACAAATTGACAACGCCGCCGTTAATCGTAACACTACCATTACCGGCATTGCCGCCTTTACCGCCGGCGCCGCCGTTACCGTATAAACCAAATTGACCATCAATTCCAGCAGCGCCATGATAAGACGTATGATTCGGATCAGTTGTAGCGCCCGCTAAACCTCTATTGCCGCGATCTCCGCCTTGACCTCCGGCGCCGCCGTTGCCGCCGTTACCGCCAAATTGAACCGTATTAAAATTTACAACAGTATTAACGCCGCCGATAGTAATAACAGCATTACCGCCATTACCGCCGTCGCCTCCCTTGCCGCCAACTCCGCCGTCACCGCCGTTGCCGCCGTTACCCGCATTTTGATCCGGATAAGTAATACCCCCCATAGGATTATACCAACCTTCAAATGACGGAGCGCCGTTTCCACCAATACCGCCCTTACCGCCAATACCGCCAACTCCGCCGCTACCGCCGTTGCCGCCAAAAATCGTATTCGCAAGGAAAGTTGAAACGCCGTCAGTAAAATTAAAACCAGCCGAACCGCCATCAGCGCCGCTAGCGCCAATTCCGCCATTACCGCCGTTGCCCCCATTAGCGCCATTTATCTGCGTCGTAAAAGCATCGCTAACACCAGACGACCCGCCCGATCCACCTTGTGCGCCGTTACCGCCATTAGCGCCAGTAATACCAATAGCGCCAAAATTAGTCGAAGTAAAATCAAAAGTATTTGATCCGCTTACGCCAACATTTAAACTACCGCTAGCGCCGCTCAAGCCGCCATTACCACCATTGCCGCCTTTACCGCCGCTTGTCGCAGGATTCGTAACACTACCTGCAAACGGCGCATCAAAACCGCCTTGACCTAGTGATCCAACACCGCCTACGGAACCGGCGGTTCCGCTATCGCCCCAAGTTGTACCTGAAGCATCGCCTGTATTTGTTACGGTTGTAGTTTGAGTGCTTCCGGCTGTTCCAGCTGTTCCGTCAGTGCCAGGATCGCCAGGACCAGCAAAAACACCCGAAACGGAAAAACACATAAAACACGAAACGGCAGAAACGCCAAGAAAATTATAAATAGACTTCACCCACAAATTGCGGGAGAACGGCAACGAGGCAATCGAAAATCGAGAAAGAGACGAAAACTTCCTATACCGGTAGCCCCCCCCCCCCCCCCTTGCCTATTTTAACATGACCCAAAACCCCAATGTTGCGCATTTTAACATTCGAAAATTTCTGCGAACTAGTCAGTGAATTAGATAATTCATAACCATTGACGTCTTCACAAATTTGATTATTTTCCCTTTTCATAACTCTCCCTTGCAATTTTAAGGAAATTCACAGACATTGACATTATTTATCTACCGGTTTACAACGGTCTGCGTAAACGTGGAAAACCGCTAATAGTCAATATCGTCAAATTTATAATAAATCTTTCAAACAATTATTTTAATATCATTGTCCCATCCATTACGCCCGTTTTATCCCAAATAGCCATCCCCTAAAATTAAAAAAATCGTTAAAATCCGCAAAATTTAATAAATTCAATTTTAAAAAATTAAACAATTCCATAAATTACCAATCAACCAATTACTATAAATCCACACATTCACATAAATCGAAAAAAATAATACACCCGCAAAATTTTAATTCAAGGGGGGGGGAAAGGAACTCAACCGCCGTTGAGTGAGTTTTTGATCTCAAGCGTCTTTTTGTTTGCCTTTCGGCAAATAGCAGGCGGGACGCCCGCGATCCGTTGGTCTCGCCTGCATTTTGGGATCGCAGGCGAAATGCCTGTGTTCCTTCAGATTCGCAGGCGAGACGCCTGCATCACCGGATCGCGGGCGTCTCGCCTGCACGCGGTTGTACTCAACCGCTAATGAGAGAGGTTTAATATCTCAACAGCCTTTTTGTTTGCCTATCGGCAACATGCAGGCGAAACGCCCGCGATCCTTTGGTCTCGCCTGCATTTTAGGATCGCAGGCGTCTCTAAAAATTCATTTCTGTCCCTAACTGGACAAATATTTATTGTTACGAAAATTGTCCCGCTACTCCCTACCCGTTACTCCCTATCTTTTGACAAAAATTCTGGCGCTCGTTGTATTTTTCCTTCGCGATTTACAAACGCTAAAGTAATATGTCCCGTCGCTAATAGTTCTTCTTTTCGTAAGACTTTGTGTTCATATTCGATTTTTGCTTTGGAGATTTTTGAAATAGTAGTCTGTATCGTCAATAAGTCGTCGTATTTTGCCGGCTTGTGATACGAACACTCCGCCTTCACCACAACCGCCAATACGCCCGATTCCTCCAATTCACGATACGTAAAACCCTGACTACGCAATAACTCCGCACGACCTACCTCAAAAAATGTAAAATAATTGCCATGATAAAGCACGCCCATCTGATCCGTCTCCTTATAACGAACCCGTACCTGCACCTCATGCGTCCTAAACATCAATTTTAACCCTCCATAACCCAAACCCGCCAAATTAAATTAAACAAAAGGCAACTTCTAATAACCAGTGAGCATCTCTAAAAATTCATTTGTCCAGGTAGGCGGCGTTTCGCCCAGTGTTTAATTTTGGGCCGCATTACGGTTTACGACATCAATAAATTTGTGGTTTTTAGAAGTTACCAAAAAAAATTCAAAATTCGGAATTAAAATTTTGATTTCAAAATTGGTAACCGTTCACGGAAATTTGTTTACTAAATTACGTTTTGGCAATTTTTTAGGGACAAGTGAGACATTTTTTTTATAACAAAAAACATTTTCTCAAATCATCTAATTTTAGAAAACTACTCCCTACTCCCTATTCCCTATTCCCTTAATTTATTTTGGCGCGATAGTACATACGATTTGTTTGTTTGCTCTTTTTGGGGGCGATTCGATTTTGCCTATTTCTTCTAGAGCGACAATCATTTTGTTCAAAACTTTTGCGCCCTCTTCCATGTGCGCCAACTCGCGTCCTTTGAATTTTACCGTAATCTGAACCTTGTCCTTGTTCGACAAAAATTCTCTCGCCTTCGCTACTTTTACCTGAACGTCATGTTCTCCCGTTTTCGGATGTAACCATACTTCTTTCGTTTTTGATTGATGGGTATGTTGTTTTGTTTGTTTCTTTTTTAGTTGATATTTGTATTTGCCATAATCCATGATACGACAAACCGGCGGCTTCATATCAGTCGCCACTTCCACAAGATCAAGCCCTAACGCCCGCGCCCTGCCCAACGCCTCCGACGTACTTATTACGCCAAGCTGATCGCCTTCAGCCGATACTAACCTGACTTGCGGAACACGAATCATTTCGTTTATCCGCTGCTTGCCATTCGCCAACATGCCAGACGATTTAACGTCCCGCTGATTGTCTATCCTCCTCAATGCCATTAGGTTCTCCAATTTTAAACTTACTTAAATTACAAACGCCCAAAATTTTAAACTGTTCGCACTTTAATTTGCGGTTTACACTCGCCTGACTAACTTTCGGACGACAGGCTTTGACACTTTTAAATCGCTGAATTTCAAGTACGATCCATATATTAAACTTCAAGCAACACACTCTCACAACAATCCCAGATCGCAATTCCAATCGCACAAATTTATCACAATTTTTTCTAAAATATATCTTAATCGATTTTTGAGGGACAAATGGGACAATTTTTTTGTAACAAAAAATCTGTTCTCTCGTTTTCTAAAAAATTACTCCTTAACCCTTACGCCCTTTTCCCTAAAATCTATCTTTTATTCTTGTAACCGTTCACGGTATTTTTTTATTATTTAATGTTTTCGTTTAATTATCTTCGTCCCGATAGGAACGATACTATTAATAGTGATCGTTATAACCGCAAGTCTGCGACCTGCGGTTAAAAGTCCGCCTATACTTGCTGCCCTGAAAGGGTAGGACTTTATTGATTTATTGTAAACTCAAAATGTCCTGCCCTTATCAGGGCAGAGTTTGTTATGGACTTTTAACCGCAGGTCAAAGACCTGCGGTTATGAAAATACCGTCCCTATCGGGACGAAGACAAGTCATTAACCAAAAGTAAATAATAAACAAAATATAACAATCAAATAAACAAAATATAACACCCACCGAATAGTCACAAGTAAATTCAAAAATATAAAAAATACCGTGAACAGTTACTTATCTTTTATCTTTTATTTTTCCCCATTTTTTATTTTTTTCGTTATATTTATCAGATATTCTTAGTATAACTTTTAGTAGTTCGTCTCTGTCAATTGGTTTCGTCAATACGGCGTCGCAACCTGCTTCTTTGGTCTCTGTTTCAGTTCCGAAGTTTGCGGTGAGCGCAATTATAGGTTTTTTGAAACCTCTTCTTCTTAATTCTTTCGTCGCTTCAAAACCGTCCATTACCGGCATCTGCATATCCATTAAAATTACATTAAATCCGTTGCCTAGTTCTTCGCTTTCCACAACTTTCTCAATAGCGGCTCTGCCATTTACCGCCGTTTCAACTTTAGCGCCCGCATCTATTAACTTCGCCTCCGCTACAAGCAGATTCACAATCCCATCATCGACGACCAACGCCCTAAAACCCGATAACGGCAACGTATTATCGACGTTTTCACTTTCTCCGCTCGACGTATGAAAACTGTTGCCTTCAATTAAAGTACTAAACGGCGTACTCAATAACTGCACATTCGCAACTCGCCCCGTCGGCGTCGAATGTCCCGATTGCGTCATTTGCAAAGAACTCGATGCGGCGCTATCCGGCAACAACAATGGCAAAATTAACGAAAGCTTAGTGCCTTTGCCCAATTCACTCTCTATCAAAATATCGCCGTGCATAAGTTGCGCTAATCCTCTCGCTATTCCTAACCCTAATCCGGCGCCGCCGTATTTTCGCGTTGAGGTTTCATCGACTTGCGTAAACGGTTTGAATAAATAACTCACTTGTTCCGGCGTCATTCCTATTCCCGTGTCAATTACGTCGATACTCAAAAACGAATTGTCTGGACAAGTCGCTTGAATCCCCGATAAAGTCTGCGATTGATTGCCGCCCATCATCGACGACAACGAAAATAACGACGATATAGAATTTTGCAACTCTACCCGTTCCGATTCCGCGCCGCCAAAAATACTCGCCGCCAACGTCGTCAAAAACGATTTGTCCGCATCCGTCTTACCCGTTTCCCGCAATAACGCCTGCTTCGCCGGAATCAATTTACAACTCACCTTGATATAACCCCGCTCCGTAAACTTCAAAGCATTGCCCACAATATTTATCAAAATCTGCCTTATTCTCGTAGGATCGCCCAAAATAATTTTCGGAATTTTTTCGTCAAACTCTACCAAAAACTCTACGCCTACATTTTCGTCTATCCGCGATTGAAACGTTTTTTGAATATCGCCCACGACGCGTTTTATTGACAGCGGCGTTGTTTCTAGCGTTATTCTGTTTGAATCCAGTTTGGAAAAAGTAAGCACGTCGTCAATAATCGTCATTAGGTCTTTGCCGCTTTTGCGAATAATGTCAATTATTTCGTTTTGTGTCAACCTTATTTTTTCACCCGCCGCACTCGCCGCCAACATATCCGTACATCCCAAAATCGCATTCATCGGCGTCCGTATCTCATGCCCCATGTTCGCCAAAAAATGACCCTTCGCCTGAACCGCAACCTCCGCCTCGCGACGCGCTAATACAAGTTCCGTTACCGTCTTCTCCAATTCAATCGCATAATTCGTCAAACGATGCTCCGACGCTAAATGCAAAAACAAAAACATCTGCGAACTAAAAAATAATACAAGAAAAAGACCAAAAAACCACGTCGGCCAAAATTGCGCTTCCCGCACGCTCGCTATCCATTCGTCGCCCCAAAAATCAACGCCCACCACCGCCTCAACTACGCCGTTTTCATCAAATATCGGCTCCGCCGCCGTAATCCAAAGCCCCCAATCGTCTAATGTCGGATTCGGATTGAAACCCGATTTTCCCCTAAACGCATCGCGGATTTCAACGACTGATTCCAAATCCGCTTCGTATAATTCTCCATTGGGGACTTCCGCTTCTCTTTCGTCCGTATCCGGATCGCCTGAATTTCCGAATTTGCCGTCTTTGTTTAAATCAGCCGCCGGACAAAAAACAAACATAATCTTGTCGTCGCGCGATTGCCGGAACGTATAAATCGACGCCGCCGACCCGATACGCGTCTGCCACAACGACATCATATCAATAATCTTGACATATCGAGGATCGTCCCGCTTCGTTTCAGACGTAATTGAACTATGACCCATCTGCTGTATCGAAACGGCAAAAGATTTTGCTAAACCCGATAACTCCTCACGCTTCAACTTCTTCGCACGCTCCGCCGCAACCCAGATACAAATAATACCAAACACAAATATCATCAACAACACAAACCACGACAAAAATAAACCGCGAACCCGCATCCGGCGAACAGAAACAGACCAGTACGTCAAAACGCCCATCAACAAAAATGACGACGCCGTCAATAATATCACAAGCCAATAATCATAAAAAAACATACCCAAAGCCCTAAACCCAAAAGTAGCGCCAAAAAACAAAGAACCAAATAAATACCCAAAATAATAACTCACAACTACACTCTCTATTTTTTTTACGTAAATCTATGAAGCGTCCCTAAAATTCATTATTGGGAGAAACAATCATCATTCGATGTTTCTCTAAAATTCTAATACGCTATTTAACAAACCTAATTAAAGTTAAATCAATAATGAATTTTTAGAGATACCCAATTTGTTAAAAATAATTCCGAAGTCCGAATTAAAAAACATCTGCTAAATTTTTGCGAATAGTAAACGAAAAAAATTATATTTGGTAAATTCCAAAAACCACAAATTATTTTTATTAACCACAAAGAACGCCGAGAACACAGAGGAAATCTTTAACTTACGTCAAAACGTTATTTAATATTATAATTGACATTTTGATATAAAATATTTTTAAAAAATTCTTCTCAGTGTTCTCTGTGGTTAATAAATAAAAAATGGGGTATCTCTAAAAATTCATTTTTTTGTAAAAAGGTAGGCGATGTTTCGCCACTGTGTTTATTTTTTGGGTCGCAATAGAGTTTATACTACCAATAAATTGTAATAATTCATAAAGTCTAAAATATGTTTGTTTTAGATGCGTGAAATATCAAAATTTATTGATGTTGTAAACCGTAATGCGGCGTTTCGGCGAAACGCCGCCTACCTGAACAAATGAATTTTTAGAGACGCCCAATTGGTTTTTTGAATATGATTTTAACTTGTTGCGTCAAGTATAGGTTTTATTGCGCGGTCAAAAATTCCTAGCGTATAAGCGATGGCAAGTCCGTAATTTGTAATAGGAATATTTGCGTTTTGGCAATACATAATTCTGCTTAACATTTCTCGTCTGTTCCACATGCAGGCGCCGCAATGTATAACGAGTTCGCAATTGAAATCGTCCGTTAAAAATTCGTGTCCGCGAACATGTTTAAATTCTATTTCACCGCCGACGTATTTTTGCAATAATTTTGGTATTTTAATCGTTCCGATGTCTTCTTCGATTGGGTGATGCGTGCAAGATTCGGCGATAAGCACGCGCGAGCCGGTTTTAAGATTTTTTATTGCTCTTGCGCCTTCGATCATAATTTTCAAGTCTGCTTTTTGTCTTGCGTACAAGATAGAAAAAGAGGTGAGAGGAATTGATTGCGGTACGATTTCGGCGACTTTGGCGAATGCTTGCGAGTCGGTTACGACTAGCGCCGGCGCGGGCGTGATGCGTTTAATAGCGTCGTCGAGTTGCGTATCTTGAACTACGACGCAAGAAAGATGAGCGTCGAGGATTTCGCGTATTGTCTGAACTTGCGGCAAAATTAACCTGCCTTTCGGCGCTTCCTTGTCAACTGGCACGACTAATATTATCATTGACTTCGGCGGCACGAGATCGACTAATATTGGCGGCGGCGTAAGAAAATCATCGGGGACGGCTTGTAGTAATATTTTGTGTAGATCAATTATTCCGCGACCTGTAAGCGCATCGGTCATAACGTAAGGAATATTGAGTGATTTTAGTTCGTCGATAGTTTCGGGACGCGGTTGGGCGGCGTCGATTTTATTGAGAACGTAAATAACGGGAACAGATCGATTTCTAAATGCGATTATCAAGTCTAGTTCAAATCGCGATATTGGCGCATCGGCTGTTGAGACGATGATACCTATTTCTGTGCGGTCAAGTACGCTTTTAGTCTTTTGGATACGTAACTCGCCAAGCGCGCCTTCGTCGTCTATGCCAGCCGTATCAATCCAGAGTACAGGACCGATAGGCAATAGCTCCATCGGTTTTTCAACAGGGTCGGTTGTTGTACCGGCAGTTTCGGAGACAATCGATGTTGGTTGGTGAGTTAGAGCGTTTAGTAACGATGATTTTCCTACGTTTCGACGACCGAATATTCCTAAATGTAGCCGAAAGCCTTTGGGGGTTGTTTGCATTGAGGTTATTTGTTAATGGTTAAATTAGTCAAAAAAATTTATGCGAATTGGTCAACGCATATTGAATACAAAAAAATATAAATCAAAATTAACGACAGTTTTGTTAAATTCGGAATTAAGGGGATTAGGTTTTCGTTACAAAAAATTGTTACACTTGTCCCTCATGTTCCACTTGACCCTCAAAAATTGCCAAAACTTAATTTAATAAAAAAGTTTCCATGAACAATTATGAAATTTTAGCGCCAATTTGGTATATTTTTTGAATAGATTGCAAATTATTATCTATCTTAAACGTTTTGTAAAGAGCCTATTTTGAAACTGCTCATACCAAAAATTGCAGACAACAATCGCCGGACAATAAACTTTTACGCTTTCATATCGTCAAATTTCAAGTACGATAAGTATAAAAAATATTTGTAACCGTCCAAGAGATTTTATTAGAGGTTAGGGTGTAGGGGGTAGAGGGTAGATTTATTGTTACAAATATTTTAAATCAAAAAAAGTCAATTATAATATTAAATAGCGTTTTGATTTCAATAAAAAAATTTCCTCTGTGTTCTCTGTGTTCTCTGTGGTTAATAAAAATAAATTTGTGGTTTTTAGAAGTTACCGGTAATTTTTTTGGATTTTGTTTTATGTTAGATTATGTTATTCAGGTTGAACATTTATCGAAGGAGTTTCGTCTTGGCGTGGTTGGTTGTGGGACGTTGTATCAGGATATTCAATCTTGGTGGGCGCGTTTGCACGGTCAAGAGGATCCGAATTCTATTATCGGCTCTAATAATATTGAGAAGGCTGCGAAGTTGAATTTATATCTTGCGCTTGACGATGTATCTTTTAATGTTCGTCGCGGCGAGACGGTTGGGATTTTGGGTTCTAATGGCGCCGGCAAATCGACGTTGCTCAAAATAATTTCGCAAATAACGTATCCGTCGTGGGGGCGCGTAATTTTGCGGGATCGGGTTTCGTCGTTATTGGAGATTGGCATGGGGTTTCATAACGAAATGACGGGACGGCAAAATATTTTTATGAACGGCGCTATATTGGGAATGAGTCGCAGTGAGATAATGCGTAAATTTGATGCGATTGTCGATTTTGCGGATGTGAGTAAATTTATTGATACGCCGGTTAAGCGTTATTCATCGGGCATGTATGTTCGTCTTGCGTTTTCGATAGCGGCGAACTTGGATGCGGAGATATTGTTGGTCGATGAAGTTCTGGCGGTAGGCGACGTAGAGTTTCAAAGAAAATGTATTGCAAAAATGCGGGAGCTGACGCATGACGAAAACAGAACTGTACTATTCGTATCGCACAACATAGAATCAATACGATCTCTTTGCAATCGCACAATCCTACTAAAACAAGGAAAACTTATTATAGAAACTGACAATATCGAAGAAGCCATAAAAATATACGCCGGAAATAATACAAATCAAACTTAAGTCGAAATTATATTTAACAAATTGTAACTATTAAGCCGAGTATTTTTTTGATCAAACAATTACATTAAATTTCGCCCCGTTACGGGCGAAAATTCATTTACAATTATCGTTACAAAAATTCAAATTAAAAAATATAAAAAAACCATGAACGGTTACAAATAATGTTTCGATTCCAATTAAAAATTTCCTCTGCGTTCTCTGTGTTCTCTGTGGGGTATCTCTAAAAATTCATTTTTTTGCAAAAAGGTAGGCGGTGTTTCGCCGCTGTGTTTATTTTTTAGTCCGCAATGGAGTTTATGCTATCAATAAATTTTAATAATTCATAAAGCCTAAAATATGCCTATTTTAGATGTGTGCAATATTAAAATTTATTGATGTTGTAAACCGTAATGCGGCCCAAAATTAAACACTGGGCGAAACGCCGCCTACCTGGACAAATGAATTTTTAGAGATGCCCTGTGGTTAATAAAAATAAATTTGCGGTTTTTAGAATTTCTCAAAATAAAAAAAATCAGAATAATAAAATTGAACGCCCTACCTATCTTGGCAAAAACTATTACAATTGAGCGCCTTTAAACTATTCGTACTTGAGTTTGCGTTTACCTTCGCCTGCCTAGATTTCGGACGGCAGGCTTTGACGCTTTTAAATCGCTGCATTTCAAGTACGAGCAGTATATACGGATCGTACTTGAAATTCATTTGATTTCAAAGCGTCAGAGATTGCCGCTTGAAAGCTAGGCGGACGAAGGTAAACGCAAATTCAAGTGCGAACAATTTAAAAACAATTTAAAAATTAAAATGAGATCAGATACAATCAAGAAAGGCGATAGTCGAGCGCCTCATCGTAGTTTATTGCGGGCTTGCGGTATTGCGGAGTCGGATTTTAGCAAGCCTTTTATTGCGATAGTTAGTTCGCATGTTGACATAATACCCGGACATGTTCACTTGAACGAAGTCGCCCAATTTGTGAAGAAGTGCGTTGTCGATGCAGGCGGCGTTCCTTTTGTTTTTAACTCAATTGGCGTTTGCGACGGAATTGCAATGGGACATGAGGGCATGAAATATTCTCTCGCAAGCCGCGAAATAATTGCGGATTCTATTGAGGTGATGTTAAATGCGCATCGATTTGACGGGATGATTTGTATTCCGAATTGCGACAAGGTAACGCCCGGCATGCTCATGGCGGCGGTACGTTGCAACATACCGGCAATATTCGTTAGCGGCGGCCCGATGGAAGCGGGTCAAAGCGGCGACGGTAAAGCGCTGGATTTAATATCCGTATTTTCTAACGCCGCCGCAAAATTGAACGGCAAGTTATCCGACGCCGAATTGCTTGACGTCGAGCGTCGCGCTTGTCCGACTTGCGGGTCGTGTAGCGGAATGTTTACGGCAAATAGTATGAATTGTCTTTGTGAAGCGATAGGGATTGCGTTACCGGGCAACGGCACGTTGCTGGCAACAAGTCAACATCGTCAGAGTTTATTTAGACGCGCCGCAAAAAGAATCGTCCAAATCGCATACGAACTCGACGTAGATAAATCGGGCAAGTCGAAATTAAAAGTATTGCCGCGCGATATTATTACGGCGGAAGCGATAGACAATGCGATGATACTTGACTTGGCGATGGGAGGCAGTACGAATACGGTGTTGCATCTTTTGGCGATAGCGAATGAAGCAGGTTTGAGTTACACAATGAACAGATTTAACGAATTAAGCGAGCGGACGCCGACTATTTGCAAAGTTTCGCCTAGCTGCGATTATCATATTGAAGACGTTCACAACGCCGGAGGTATTCATACAATATTAGGCGAAATAAGAAGAGGAAGACCAAAATTACTAAACGAAAAAGCAATGACAATAAGCGGGAAAAATATCGGACAAATGATTACCAGCTGGGACGTCAGATCAAAAAAAGCAACCGCCGAAGCCGCAAAAATGTACGCCGCAACACGCGGAAATATACGCACAAATAAAGCATTCTGCATAAAACAAGACATAAAAAATCTATCCGAACTTAAACTCAAATTTGACCCGCTTGATTGCATTCGGACTTGCGAAAAAGCGTATTCGCAAACAGGCGGACTAACAATTTTATACGGCAACTTGGCTGTAAACGGCGCCGTTGTTAAAACCGCAGGAGTTCTACCGCGAATGTTGCGGCATACGGGACCGGCGGTAGTTTTTAACTCGGAACCCGAAGCATACGAAGGAATCACAAGCGGAAAAGTTAAAGCGGGCGACGTTGTAGTCGTCCGTTTTGAAGGACCAAAAGGCGGACCCGGAATGCAAGAAATGTTAGGTCCGACAACCGCAATAAAAGGCGTTAAACTTGACGATAGCGTCGCGCTTATTACAGACGGACGTTTCAGCGGAGGCACCGCAGGAGCAAGTATCGGACATGTTAGCCCCGAAGCCGCTGCGGGAGGCGTTATCGGATTAGTAAGAGACGGAGATATTATTGAAATAGACATCCCAGCAAAAAAACTAAATATCAAATTAACAGAAGAAGAACTAAACTCAAGAACTATTCCAAAATTTACCCCAAAAATAAATTCAGGCTACCTAGCAAAATATAAAGCAATGGCAACCAGCGCCGATACAGGAGGAATACTAAAATGGAAAGAATCATAAATTATAGGAAACTTCTAAAAACATATTTTTTGTAAAAAGGTAGGCGATGTTTCGCCGAAATGCCGCCTACATGGACAAATGAGTTTTTAAACTGTTCGTACTTTAATTTGCGATTTACCTTCGCCTGCCTAGCTTTCGGACGGCAGGCTTTGACACTTTTAAATCTATGAAATTCAAGTAATAGCTGTATAGAAGTTGTCTATTACAAAAAATTGTCCCTAATGTCCCACGTGTCCCACTTGTCCCTCAAAAAAAAGTTACCGATACGAAATTTGACAAACGAATTTTCGTGAACGGTTATAATTACAAATTACAAAAGGGCGTCTCTAAAAATTCATTTGTTCAGGTAGGCGGCGTTTCGCCGAAACGCCGCATTAGAGTTTATGTCGTTAATAATGATGTTAATATTTCACAACGCCTAAAATAAATTTATTTTGGACGTTATGAATTATTAAAATTTAATACTTATTTTACACGTATTGCGGCCCAAAAATAAACACAGCGGTGAAACACCGCCTACCTTTTTACAAAAAAATTAATTTTTAGAGATATCCAAAAATTTTTTAATTTTCGATGAAGATAATATTGCTTGGTAATGGTCGTCGCGAGGGCGTTTTATCGGCGGCTTCGTTATTGCGTCCGGAGATAGAGCGTCGTGGCGAGGTTATTGTTGCGGATTTTTATGGTCAGGTTGATATTTCGGCGGTTTGTGCTGATGTTGTGATAGTTTTTGGCGGTGATGGTTCTGTGCTTCGTGCTGTTAATCAGATGGGGCAGAATCAGATGCCGGTTATTTCGGTGCATCTTGGTTCGTTAAGTTTTCTTTCAACGGTTCGTGTTAATGAGCTTTTGCCGTTGTTATCGCGTTCTGATTTATTGCAATTACCTGTTATTGAGCATGTTTTGCTTGACTGTAAGTTATTTCGCGGCGGTGTTGCGCCGGCGGCGTCGAGTATTGTGTTGAATGAGGTTCTGGTTCAAGGCGAGTCGGTTTCGCGGATAATAAATTTGGGTTTATATGTTGATGGAGATTTGGTTACAACTTACAGATGCGACGGTTTAATATTGAGTACGCCGGTAGGTTCGACTGCGCATAGTTTATCGGCGGGGGGACCGATTTTGCGCAACGATATTGACGCTGTTGTAATTTCGCCGATTAGTCCTCATACGCTTAGTAATCGTCCTCTTGTTGATTCGCCGGACAGATTATTTGAAATACGACCATATCAAAAGGGAATTTTAGTATTAGACGGAGTAGAAGTTTCGCAAGTTGAACCTGACGACGTTGTACGAATAACAAGAGCGAAATATACTTTCAAAACTATCGTCGCCCCAGGAAATAATTATTACAAAACATTAAGAAATAAATTAGGATGGAGCGGACGACTAGACTTAACCGAAAACCAAAACTAAAACGACAGGGCTTTAGGGGTAGGGGTTAGGGAGTAGGGAGTAGGGGCTAGGGAGTAGTTTTTTTAGAAAACTATAGAACAGATTTTTTGTTACAAAAATTGTAACCATTCAAGAAATTATAGAAGCGTAGATTTGTAGGTGATGGGGCGTAGGATATAGATTTATTGTTACGATAAATATTTGTCCTATCTGTCCCGCTAGGGACAAATATTTATTGTAACGAAAATTGTCCCCCCTACTCCCTACTCCCTACTCCCTACTCCCTACTCCCTACTCCCTACTCCCTACTCCCTACTCCCTACTCCCTACTCCCTACTCCCTAATCCCTACTACCTACTCACTACTCACTACTCCA
>JAISLW010000296.1 GCA_031277105.1 Planctomycetaceae bacterium
GAAGGACTAATACGAAAACAATAATCAGGAACCTTTTGACCGCCAGACCTACGCAACTTATACTCGCGTATCACTTCGCGATGTATCTCGGAAAAACCTTGCTCGTTGCGAACATCCCAACCAAGAAACTCAAAAAACTTGTCTATAAAATCAACGCGAACATTAGACTCGTCATAAAAAACTCCCTCATATTGCTCAATATTAGACGAAAATAAATCGACAAGTTGACGCAACTTCTCCAATTGACAAGAATCAAAATTCATCGAAATTTATAAAAATTAAAAAATGTTAAACTGCTCACACTTGAAATTACGTTTACCGCCGACTGCCTAGTTTTCTGACAACTGCCTTTGACGCTGTTACATCAATGAAATTCAAGCACGATACGTATAACAAAACAAAAAACATATTTTTAAGTGTAATGAGTAAATTGGGTATCTCTAAAAATTCATTTTTAGAAACGCTCTATTGCGTATTTTGCGATGCGTCTTCTTTTTGTCCAAATAATGCTTTTACGCATATTGCCGACCATGATTCAAATTCTGTCATATTTTGCAACATTTCCTCAACCGAAATGAAACCGGATTCTATCAAATCAACTTCATTCGATTTTACTAGCGGTTGCTCAAGTTCAAATAAATGAACTATCCCCAAATGAACTAATCCTACCTCCGTTTCATCATCGTTGATCAGTCCCACACACGATTCTTTATACCTTGATCCAATAACAACCTCCTCCCTTAACTCCCGCAACATTCCCTCCCTATAAAAATCACGAAACAAAACGCCCCCCGAATCAGATAAACTCGTTCCCCCAAAATCAAACTTGTCCGAACAGATCAAATCTTCCGACGAAATATGCCCCCCAACCCCCACACTACGCTTACTATGCAAACGACTTTCACCCATGCCCTTGCCGCGAACATATTGAAATAGTTGAACTCCGCCTTCCGGATCGTTATAAGAAAAAATCATATACGGTATCAATTGCTTAAACTCCGGATTCGCCTCCACCTCGCTACGTAACCTAAATAATACATTATCCGGCGATAAAAGCTCGCCACAATAACGCATTACATCACGCGAAAAACCATTAAAATACCCAAGCCGCCGAAATAATTCCGTCGGAACCACAAGCACACTCTCTTCCATAATAATTACCTTCTTAATAATTACCCTTTTCGTAACTGTTCACAAAAATTTATTGTAACCGTTCACGGAAATTCGTTGATTAAATTACGTATTGGCAATTTTTGAGGGACAAGAATAGGACAGGATGGACAAACGGGACAATTTTTTTGTAACAAAAATCTGTTCTCTAGTTTTCTAAAAAATTACACACTTCCTCTATATCCTAATCCTAATTTTCTAATTTTCGCGACCGGTTGCCCTTTTCCTTTTTCTCTCCCACTCGCTGCCAACCCAGCCGTCAATAATAACGCCGCGCTTCGGCATAAAAAACGATACCACAAAACTCACTACCGATAACACAACCAATAACGAAAAAATAACCACCCGCGTATAATATACATACTTTAACTCCTGATAGTTCATCTGGAAATTATAACTAAAATTTGAACCTAACTTGAGTACCTCAAAATATCTAAATAAATCAAACGGCAACATCTTATCAATATCATCATCCGTAGTCCAAAGCACGACATGCTCATATTGCGGAATAGGCGTGGAATTTTGATAAAGCATAGTTTCCCCATACGCAAAATAAACGACCTTCGTCGAAACTTCACGCGGATGCGGATAACCATAAAACGTAAAATAAATAAACGCCGCAAAAGACGGTAAAAACAAAATTAACCCAAACCAAAAAAAAGCCCGCCTCATTACGCCCGTTTCTTCCTTCCGCTGTTCCGTGTCACTCGCTATTTTTTCCAACTGCTTTATTTTCAACATAGTCGGCACAACACGAACCTCGCCGCAAACAGGACACTTAACCTCCGAACCTGCTTGCGAAACTTCTACCGATTGCGACGCTCCACACTGACACGGAAACTTATAAAAATTACTAGCCATGATTGTCTAAAAATTAACTAAAGTTATTTTGATCGAATTACAAAAAATATTTTGCCCAAAAAATTCACGTTAAAAAATATACCCGCTCGTACTCTAAATTTTAGCGATACGAAAACATCAAAACCCGCCGCCCGAAATCTAGGAAGACAACAATAAACGCAAATTAAAGACGAACAGTTTAAAAATTACCGCACAAAATTTATTACGCCAAATCACACGCTTATCAAACCAGATCAAAAATTGTACACAAACGCCCGTTAATCGTCAATTGTAAGAAAAAAAATTTATTTTGTTGAACGCACAAGCCTACAGAATTTTATTTGAATTTTATTAATATACTACGTATCGTCCTTTAAATGTAACCGTTCACGGAAGTTTGTTTAGCAAATTACGTATTGGTAATTTTTTGAGGGATAAGTGGGACATGAGGGACAAGTGGGACAATTTTTTTTTAACAAAAAATTTTTGTAACCGTTCACGGAAATTTAGCGGCTGTTTTTTAATTCGTAATTCGGAATTATTTTTAACAAATTGTAACTATTCGGTCGAATATTTTTTTGATCAAACAATTACGTTACGCATTGCCTTTATCAGGGCTAAAAATAATTACAATTAGTGTTACAAAAAATCAAATTAAAAAAAACCTTTTAAAAGTGCGAATGAACGGTTACCTTTAAATTAAGCGATTTTAAAGCGTCAAAGCCTGCCGCTCGATTACTAGACAAGCGGCGGTAAACGCAAGTTTCAGCAAGAATAATTCAAATATTTTTGTAACGATTAAAACGAATAAGGTAAATAATTACAATAAATTTACCGCCAAAAATCACAAAAAAATCAATAGAATCTTACATTCAAGAAAAATATAGCCGCTTGACGATAATGCACTCATTGCCAATTTTAAACCGCTCTATTACTTGAACATCATTAAAAATTTATTTAAAATACCACGCATACCGCCAACTGGACAAATAGATTTTTAAAGTCGCCCGCCCAAAATTTTCATAGGGCAAATAGTTTCATTAAAAGCATAATTTGACAATACATTCAGACAATAAATTCAAAAAAAATTTGTCCCAAATAAAAATATTAACAAAAAAAGATAATAGGGGGGATACAAAAATCCGGCATTACATGTTAAAATATGAACAATTGAAATAAATAATCAACAAACAAAATGTACGGCAAATTTATACAAGAATATTAAACCGCAAACCGACCAGAAAATTAACAGAAACCTAAACACGAACTATTTTACACGAACCATTTTAACTGTTCGCACTTGAGTTTGCGTTTACATTCGCCTGCCTAACTATCGGACGGCAGGCTTCGACGCTTTAAAATCACTGAATTTCAAGTACGAATTGTAAAACGCTCCGACTTACAAACAATACCCAAAACGCCAAAACATAAAAAACCAAACAAACATGAATATTTTTTTACGCCCCCCCGTAAATCATAAAATTCAACGTATCTATTTCAACTCGTATAATACAACTTTTGTGCCGGAAATTACTATTTTGAATGAGTTTTACAGTCGTTGGACAAAAGGAGGTTCTTAACATTCTGTTTAGTCTTGCGTATATTTATTATTGCGCAGGTAAATTTTTGCGTTTCGGTTTATATTGTTTTGTGATAATTTTTGGTTTAAGTAAACAAAACCAGTTTGGCAACATGGTTAATATGGACAAATCAGTATTTATTTGCGACTTGTTAGCAATCTAACTTTGCAAAACTTTCGCCTTACTTAAATTTTTTTTGTTCACTAGCGTAGTTCGTGAGGTAAAATTTGACTATAAATAATAGTAAATTGAAAAATATACAGAATTGAATTTGATTTTTTTGTTTTTTGAACTACATTTTAGACTGTTCACACTTTAATTTTATTTTGCCGCCGCAGACTTTTTTATATGGAAAAATTTTTAAGTATAGTTTGCACAAACAGTACAGCATAGATTTAAGCGTATTTTTTTGAGATAAATTTTATTTCATTATTATAATTATTATAATTTTAATGATATGAATAGTTTTTAGTTATTCGTTTTGCAAAAAAATTCGTATAGTAGGAGTAACTATTGCGTTTTTTAGAAACGATAATTTAAACTTTATTGATAAATTAGATTTTAAACTGTTCGTACTTTGAATTTTCGTTTACCTCCACTTGCCTAGTTTTCGGACGGCAGGCTTTGACGTTTTTATATTGACGAATTTCAAGGTACGAGCAAATACATCTTTGAGTTGTTGAGTTTTTAAGCGGAGAGTTTCAGTTTGGATTTTGCATGTTGCGCAAGTTAATTTGCGGAAGGTTGGCTTTGTTGTATTTGGGTCAGCGGAGTCCGGATTAACATTGGGAAGGCAGCGCAATAGTTGTCGATTTGACAACGTTATGGAAGACTTCGACGTGTTTTTAAACGTTTCACACATTAGATTTCGTTTGTCAATTAGTCAATAATTTTCAATATATTGATAAGTTGATTTTTGGGCTTCCGAATTTTGATGTGCGATAGGTTACCCCCCCCTGAAAAAATAACCCCTAGAAAAGAGGATACTAAATTGTACGATTCAACAGATCCAATTATAGACGATTTTGACGAAGGTCTCTCCCCCGAAGAAGAGATACTCAATCTCAACGAAGCCGGAATGGACGAAGATGAGATGGTTGACATTCTTCTTGTCGACGACGAGGACGAAGACGATGAAGAACGCGAAGCGTTGGATGAAGAACTGATGAAACTTGACGTTGTCGACGCTTGGTCGGACGATCCGGTTCGCATGTATTTGACGCAGATGGGTGAGATTCCTCTTCTTACTCGGCAGCGTGAAATTGCGCTTGCCAAACAGATAGAAACAACTCGCCGAAAATTTCGCGCGAAGTTATTGGAGTGCGATTACGTGCTTCAACATGCCGTTAGGACGTTGCAACGGGTTCATCATAATGAGCTTCCGTTTGACCGTACCGTTCAAGTTTCGGAGACGAACAGTCTTGAAAAGCAACAAATAATGGGACGTTTCCCGCATAATTTGCGGACGCTAGAACGGATAGTCAAGCGTAATCATCGCGATTATCTCAATGCGGTGAATAAATCGCTTCCTTCGCGTGATAGAGTTTTTGCGTGGCGTCGTCTTGGCAGGAGTCGGCGGCGTGCGGTGAGATTGATTGAGGAACTCGGTTTAAGGACGCAACGTATTGAGACGATGATTTCGACGCTTGAAGAGTTTAGCCGTCGAATGGACGAACTCAAAAAACGTATCAAGGAACATCGCGCAAGCGGTCGCCCCGAACATGAGCGTGAATTTTGGGTTGACGAATTTCGGAATATAGCGAAGTTGACGCAGGAGACGCCTACGAGTTTGCGAAATCGAGTTAAGAGTGTGAAAGACCTTTTTGTCAAGTATCAAGAAGCGAAACGCGGATTATCGGAGGGCAATCTTAGATTAGTAGTTTCGATAGCGAAAAAGTATCGTAATCGCGGGTTGAGTTTTCTTGACTTGATACAGGAGGGCAATGCCGGTTTGATGCGTGCGGTTGACAAATTTGAGTATCGGCGCGGTTTCAAATTTTGTACTTATGCGACGTGGTGGATTAGACAGGCGATAACGCGTGCTGTTGCGGATCAGAGCCGGACAATTCGGATTCCTGTTCACATGGTTGAAACGATGTCAAAGATGCGTAATGTTTCGCGTAAATTGTTGCAAGAGTACGGCAGAGAGCCGACGGTTGAGGAGACGGCAAAAGCGGCGAATGCTCCGCTTGACGAAACGCGTAGAATCTTGTCGATGAATCGTTATCCGATTAGTTTGGACAGACCTGTTGGCAACAGTGAAGATTCTCATTTTGGAGATTTATTGCCGGACGGAACGGCGGAAAGCCCCTCAAACGGCGCACAACAGGAAATGTTACGCGTAAGGATTGCGAATGTTTTGAAAACGTTGAGTTATAGAGAGCGTGAAATTATAAAGTTGCGTTATGGTTTGGGCGACGGTTATAGTTATACGCTGGAAGAGGTAGGGCATATTTTCAAAGTTACGAGAGAGCGTATTCGCCAAATTGAAGCGAAAGCGGTACGAAAATTACAACAACCGACACGAAGTCAAGGTCTAGTAGGTTTTATTGACTAGACGAATTGGCAAAGTTGTTAGAGTACGGTCGTACTTGAAATTCAGTAATGTAAAATTGGTCAATACCGGACGAATTTTTTAATAAAAAATTTGTCCGGTATTTTTTTGTAACTGTTCACGGGGATTTGTCTATTAAATTACGTTTGGGCAATTTTTTAGGGATAAGTGGGACAATTTTTTTAGTAACAAAAAATTGTTCTCTAGTTTTCTAAAAATCTACCTCTATACTGCTCGTACTTGAAATTCAGCGATTAAAAAGCGTAAAAGCCTGCCGTCCGATAGCTAGGCAGGCGAAGGTAAACGCAAACTCAAGTGTGAACAGTTTACAATTTATCGTTTAAAATTTTGTGAACGGTTACTTTTATTTTATTCTCCAGATTTCGTTTTTATCTATTTTTAATTTTTGCAAGGCGTGTTCTATTTCTTTTAGAAATCTTTTTGCGTCTTCGGGGTAACCTGCGGTCGGTTTAATATTTGGGATGTGCGTTTTCCAGAATAAGTTGAATCGTAGCATTAGGAGTTCTCTGGCGTATTTTGAAAACATGGACGCTAGCGCGATAGGGATTTGCGATTCTCCTTTTGCGATAAATCTAAATTCGGTATTTTTTAAATTGTAGATGCTGATTTCGCGCGATTGTTTTTTTTCGTTAATTAGTTCGTCTTGAAAAAATGTCGCCAGTAGATCGGCGTATCTGTTGCGTCCGCCATGTTTATCGCAGAGGACAAGAACCGGTTCCGATAATTTAGCGCCTAATCCGTTTATCAAATTGACAACAAGTTTAAGCGTAATATTCGATAACAATTCGCCTTTTGATCCGTACTCGTTAATCAATGCGTTATATTCGGCTGGAAAAATTATATTAGATTTTACGGCGCGAAATGAATTTGACGGGAAATTCAAATTTGCATCCGGCTTAATTTCATTTGATATTTTTTGTAACGATAATTCTTGACCTGCAAACGTGAGCGGCAATTGTTGTGTTCTTCCGATTACTTCAAATAATTCCGAATCTGTTTTTGGGAAAATGTTAATTGATGCGAGCGCCGCTAATACGCCTTTGGACAACTTCGCAAGCGAGCCGCCGGAGTGATAAAGTTTTTTTGAATCGCCTATTTCAATTCCGCCGCCGGCAGCCGCCGAAGTAAATGACGAAAAATTAAAATCAAACATTTCCCAAAGCGTCGCCGTTACAACTAAAGGTCCTAAATTAGGACCGTATCCTGCTTCGTCTGTTCCAATAATATACATGATAAATTTTTTGATTATTGTAAAAATTTGTGATCATTCACGGAAATTCGTTTAACAATTATCATAGCGAAATTTCTAGGGACAAGTGGGACATGAAGGACGCGAGGGACAATTTTTTTGTAACAAAAAACTATTTTTCTAAATTCATAATTCACTATCCTCTAATTCCGCATTCCGAATTAAAAAATCGGGGGGGGTTTTATTTTAGTTTTTTTGATGTATCTTTTTGTGGTTGTTTACGGGGATTTTGTAATTTCCGTTTAAGTTTAGTTTCACCTTTAACATTACAATCAAAGTTAGCTTTGAGATAATTTTAATGTCAACAGTTTCAAAATTGGATGCTATTTTCAAGCCCAGATCGGTTGCGGTTGTTGGGGCTTCTACTAAGCCGGGTACGGTGGGTAATGATGTTGTGTTGAATTTAGTTCGGGACAAGTTTACGGGTAAAATTTATCCGGTCAACCCTAAGGCGGACGAGATTCACGGAGTCAAGGTTTACAAGACGATAGGCGAAATACCGGATGAAATTGATCTTGCGGTTTTATTAGTTCCGGCTAAAGTCGTCAACTCGGTTGTAACTGAATGCAAGTCTAAGGGCGTCAAGGGACTTGTTATTATTTCTGCGGGTTTCAAGGAAATCGGCGGCGAAGGTATTGAGCGTGAGAAGCAATTGGTAAAATTAGTGCGTGAGGCGAATATACCGTTGATTGGACCTAATTGTCTTGGGGTTATTAATTCTAATCCGGCGTATAATCTTAATGCTACATTTGCGCCGATTATGTCGTTGCATGGGAGTTTGGGATTTATATCGCAGAGTGGCGCTCTTTGTACGTCTGTACTGGATTATGCGCGGGCGCGTCAAATCGGTTTTAGTAAATTTATCAGTTTCGGCAACAAGGCTGATTTGAAGGAGACGGATTTATTGGAGTATATGGGCGATGATCCGGAGACGCAGGTGATTGCGATGTATATTGAGGATATTGGCGATGCGCGTCGGTTTATTGATATTGCGTCGAAGATATTTTGGGAGAAGGGCAAACCGATTTTGTGTCTTAAATCGGGCAGATCGGCGGAAGGCGCTAAAGCGGCGAGTTCGCATACGGGTTCTCTTGCGGGGTCGGATGCGGTTTATGAGGCGCTTTTGCGTCAAAGCGGCGTGCAGCGTGTTGACACGATTTCGGATTTATTTGACTATGCCGCTTTGTACACTTCGCAACCGTTACCGAAAGGCAAGCGGTTAGCGATTGTTACGAATGCAGGAGGACCCGGAATTATGACTACGGATGCGGCAATAAATGCGGGTTTGAAGTTAGCGGAGTTATCGCAGGCGACGCATGATGCGCTTGTTCCGGTCTTGCCGGAGGCGGCGTCGTTGCACAATCCGGTCGATGTGCTTGGCGACGCTCATAGCGATCGTTACAAAGCTGCGCTTGAGGCGGTACTTGGCGATGCGAATGTTGACATGGGCGTAGTCGTATTGACGCCGCAATCAATGACGGACTCCGATAAATGCGGCGAAATTTTGCCAGAAGTAATAAAAAAGATAGGCAAGCCTGCCGTCGGCGCTTTCCTGGGGGACGAGTTAGTTTCGGAAGGTGCAACTGCGCTAGTTAAGCATGGAGTGCCGAATTATTCGTTTCCAGAAAATGCGGTCAAGGCGTTAGGCGCAGCGGCGCGTTTAGTTGAAATGAGGGCAATTAGCGAAAGCGAGCGGCAATTCGTCCAATTTAAGGATATTGACGTTGAAAAGGCGCGAAGCGTAATTGCGGCTTTTTTGGGCGACGCTAAAGAGAAGTATTTGACGCAGGCGGATTGTCGCGAATTATTGGCTTGTTACAAATTGCCTTTATTGAAAAGCGGCGTAGCGAAATCGGCGGAAGAAGCGGCGAAATTTGTTGAAGGGATAGGTTCGCGGGTCGTTATGAAAGTTATGTCGGCGGATGTAGTTCATAAATTTGACGCAGGCGGCGTGTTGTTGAATATAGAAGGCGCCGATGGAGCGAAAGCAGGTTATGAAAAAATTTATGCTAACATCGCCAAAAATGTGCCGAATGCAAAAATAGATGCAATTCTGATTGAAGAAATGGCGAAAGAGGGCGAGGAGTTGATTGTAGGGTGTAACAGGGATGCGTTGGGACCGTTGGTAATGTTTGGTTTGGGTGGAACGTTGGTTGAGTTATTGAAGGACGTTTCGTTTAGGCTGGCGCCGATGTGGAAGGTAACGGCTGAACAAATGGTACGCGAAATAAAGGCGTTTAAGGTTTTGGACGGTTACAGGGGCAAGCCGAAAAGAGACATAAACGCAATTATTGACGTAATATTACGTTTATCGGCAATGGTAGTAAATCATCCAGAAATTGCTGAATGCGATATTAACCCGTTGATCGTTCATGCGGAAGGCAAGGGCGCTTCGGTTGCGGACAGCCGCGTAATGTTACGAAAATAACGCAATATATTGTTTGTTGATTTGTTGGCGTCCCGATAGGGACGGTATTTTCATAACCGCAGGTCTTTGACCTGCGGTTAAAAATCAACACATAATTCTGCCTCGCAGGGGCAGGGTGTTAAAAATTGATCAAAATATTTTTTTCACTAATTGTAATGTTTATTGTTATACCCATATTTATAATAGTGATTTTATAAAATATCAATGTACAAAATAATGTAAAAAAGGCGACTATTCAGTTGAATTTTTACTTTGAATTTATTTTCTGCAACCTAATTTTTACCTAATTTTTCTTTACGCAACAACCACAGTAGAAAATGAATCCTCCACATAACAACCTCATTACCTCATTAAAAAATTAGGTAATGAGGTTTGTTTTTGGAGGAGCTTTGTTGCTACTGAGGTTGTTAAGTTAAGAAAAATTAGGTGAAAATGAGGTTAGGTTATAAAATAAATATTTTAAAATATTCGTATTTGAATTTACGTTTACCTTCGCCTGCCTAGCGCTTTGTTATTCCTAAAAATTGGAATGAACAGACAAAATAAACCTTAAAAAAAAGGTTTGTTAAAATTAAATTAAATCAATAAGGAATTTTTAGATACGCCTAATTGTGATTTAATTGTTGCTAAAATATCTTTTTTAATTATACTGTAATCTTTTCATTGACGCGACGGGAAAAAATTGTTAATTATTGTTACAAAAAATAAAAACAAAAAAATCTAATTCTGAATTTTGTATTCCGAATTTCTAAATTTAACCAAAAAGGAGGTTTAATGTTTGGCGTATTGGTTCCGGTTGGCGGCGGGGATTTGATAAATCTTGAGCGGCGGGATTTGGTTATAGGTCGTAAGGATAGTTGTGATGTCGTGCTTCGTTTTGACAATGTTTCGGGGCGTCATTGTAGGTTAGTTTTATCGGCGGGATATTGGTATGTGGTTGACTTGAACAGTAGCAACGGCGTTAAGGTAAATAATGTTAAAACGCAAGACCGCAGGCTTGACCCTGGCGATGTGTTAGCGGTTGCGAAACATGAGTTCACAATAAAATACGATCCCGCAAGAAACGGCGCAACTGATGAAAAACCGCCGTTGATGTTTCAAGAAGCCGAAATAATGACGCAATCTTTGATGGAAAAAATCGGACTACAGAAACCAAAACAAAAACAAGACGAATCAACACGAACAGAATTAAATAAAAACATAAAAGACGAATTCAACATCGAAAACGACGACGATGAAAATAATGAAAACGAAATCGAAAACGAAATCGAAAACGCCGAAAAAATAAAACAACAAGGCAAAAAAAATTATTTCAACGACTTAAAATTCGATTAAAAATAAAGGAACAGCTCACGAAAATTTAAGCGCTAGGTTTTAGTGAATAGGGCGTAGGGCGTAGAGGTTAGGGTGTTCAAAAATGAATTTTAAAACGGTTTGTTAAAAATTAAAATTCATTTTGGCAACATGTTTATTATATTATATTTGCAAAATAGAATTGACGTAAATAATGTGTAACAAAGAGGTAAAAATGAGGTTACGGAAAATAAATTCAATATCAATGTAAAAATTCCGTTGATATATTACAAACAAATTTAAAACAAACTTTTTAACAAACAAGGAGTATAAAAATGAAAAGAGCATTTACTTTAATTGAGTTAATGGTAGCGATGACGTTATCATTGTTGTTGTTATTAGCGGTCGCAAAATTATTTCAAGGCGTAGGCGACACCATAAACGACACGCAAGCCACGTTAAACATGGCGGCAAACATGACAAATGTTACCATCACGCTAAGAAACGACCTAGACGCAATTTTCAAATGCGTTGACATAAATAAACCTCACAAAATGGTAAACGGTGAAGAAACAGAAGACAGAGGTTACTTAGAAATCATTGAAGGGGACAATACTATAAATTCTTACGTTGATGAAAGTAACAATCCAGACACTACAATCGGCGACGTAAATGATATTCTAATGGGAACCGGCGAAGTTACCGGCGCAAACAGAAAATATAGAGGTTTAGTAAATAACCAGGTAACAGAATCTAATTTTGCTGAAATTATCTGGTTTGTTCGTGGAACAACTTTGTATCGGCAGACAAAATTGATAATTGATGGAGACAGCAATAATGCAATAGCTTCGCTAAATAGTGAAGAAAATGATGTGTCTGTAAGATTCGATGGAACAAATTTTTATTTAAATAAATTATCTCATTTAGCGAGACGGGAAAATAGATTTGCCTATCGTTACGTTGCGCTAACAGGGCTAACTAATTTTCCATTTCCACATAATCCAATATACCGTGAATTACGTTTACCCACGATGGCTGAACTTAATAATTTTGTTGTTCCTGATCCTGCTGTTAATCCACCATATCCTGATGATCCAAATCCACCGTATCTGACAACAATTGATCTTTGGAATAATCCAAATTATGCCGCTCATGCGGTGAATTCCGCTCATGATATAACTGCTAACGGCAATGGCTGGATTGGCAGCGGAACTCGTGCCGGCGAGGATGTAGTTTTAACCAATGTAATTTCATTCGACATAAAAGTCTGGAATCCGTCAGCCAATGCGTTTGTTGATCTCGGTAATGGTAGTGCAAATACATTTGATTCACAAGGTCGATATTCTGGTAGACCTCTTTCTACTGATATACCTACTATACCTGATAACCTTTTTCCAGTTTCGGCTCTAACTCCTCACCAAAATCTTATAGAAGAAAATCTTAGATATGAAGGTCTTGTTAATACCGTATATTTTGATGAAAATGAAGATAATACAGGAACACGTAGTTACGATGAAAATGACAAACTTTATAAAGTAGATAAAGCCTCACCACCAAATACTATACCGTTGTCAAATTTAAGAGTTGACAATGCTCCAGCATACGTATCACAAGATTTACCATTAACAACTTTATTAATAAGCAGATGGAGTGGACCGCCAATGCCGCGTGTTTTTGATACGTGGACAATGGCGTATGAAAACGAACTACATGACGGTGGTTCTGTTACTGGTTTTAGTAATGCTACTGAACCTACAACAGATGTACATAGACAAATTAATTCTCCTAGTCATCCTTATTCACTTACGCGGTTTGAATTGGTAACATTTGATCAAGAAGTACATCCTACCGATGGTACAAAGAACAAATGGAAATATAAACATAGTTTAAATACATTACCTCCTCCCGTTAACGCACCTATTGCTGAACAATATTTTGACTCTTATAGGCATAAAGGGACGGGAACATTTATCAACAATGGTTCGGGCGCGTATTGGGAATGTCCTCCTCCTTATGATGGGCAGCTTAAGGGTATTGAGATCACGATACGTTGTTTTGATCCGAAGAGCGGTAATATACGTCAGGTGCGTGTTGTGAAGCATGTTCGCGATTGACGTATGGGTATTCTCTAAAAATTCATTTTTTTGCAAAAAGGTAGGCGGTGTTTCGCCGCTGTGTGTTTTTTTTGGGCCGCAATGGAGTTTATGCTATCAGTAAATTTTAATAATTCATAAAGCCTAAAATATGTTTATTTTAGACGTGCGACATATTAAAGTTTATTGATGTCGTAAACCGTAATGCGGCCCAAAATTAAACACGGGGCGAAACGCCGCCTACCTGGACAAATGAATTTTTAGAGACGCCCAACAGTTTTTTATTTAAACG
>JAISLW010000343.1 GCA_031277105.1 Planctomycetaceae bacterium
GAAGATTATTTAACTTGTTTAGCCGAAGACGAGCAAGGCGTAATTTGGATCGGAACAAGACAAAACGGTTTCTATATTGCCGATCCGAAAACAGGAAAAAAAGCTTACGGTAATCAAAAGGGAATTGGTTTACCCGATAATTTTGTAACGAAAATTCTGATACTTGATAACGGCGATTATTTGATTGGTTCATACGGCGGCGGAATTGTAAAGCCGATAAAGCCGTATAAATTAGTTGATCGCAAACCGCTAAAAACCAGATTTAACAAAGACAAATTATTTTTTGTTGCGCAAAATAATTTTCCAAATTTACCGTCAAAAATAAAACCGCCTACACTTGACGAATTAAAATTGTTGCAGGTAAAATATGACAAATTGATTAGACCGTTGCCGAAAATTTACGCCGCATATTACGGCGAAGATTGGAAAACGCAAGGCGATTGGCTCGGTAGAACTACAAGGAATTGGGCGATTATGTGCGCTGCGGCGTCGCCGCTTGATCGGGAGGTTCTTATGAGTAAAGATAATTACCGCGTCGAACCTTTTATCGGACCTAATGCAACGCCGGACGATTGTATTAGGCGTTGGTGTCATTGGATAAAAACCGATAATCCGCGTTCTCTTTGGGATCCGGTTAACGGCTATCGCCGCCAAGCAGAATGGGACGATCACGGCGAAGCATATACTTGGTCAAAAGACGGACCTGATATTTGGTATTTACTTGAAATCCGGCATAAGGGCATGTTTCGGCTTGGTATGTATTTTTTTAACAAAGACGGTCACGACGGCGCAAACAGGATGCGGGATTATCAAATTGAAATTTATCCGTCGCCTGTTCGTTTTGAAGGCGAGCCGTCGTCTTATCCTGTTTGGCAAAAATATTCGCGCATGGCTGAACAGATTACACGAAATCAAAAACCGCTAATTAAAAGCAGAGTTCACGATTTTTGGGGCGGCGTTTATAAACAATTTTTATTAAAAGGCGAAGGATATTATTTTGTCAAAATTGATCCAATTAGAATCGCAAAAAATACTTAAGAGGTTCGTAAAGCGGAAAAATTATTTCCCGACGACGGTTTCCGCATTTGGTTGAGCAAGGATAAATTGTTTCGTGCGGATGCGAAATTTATAAAAGTAAACAACGATGAAGTAATACTAGAAAAAAGAGACGGAAAACAAACCTCAATCGAAATTCCCGTTTTACGGCACGACGACCAAAATTACATCAAAAGAAAAATTGAGAAACTCTAATAATTCAATTTTGGTAACTTTTATACGGATCGTATTTGCAAATCAATGATTTTAAAGCGTCAAAGCCTGCCGTCCGATAGTAGGCAAGCGAAGGTAAACGAAAATTAAAGTGTGAACAGGTTAAAAGCGTCAAAGCCTGCCGCCCGAAAGTAAGCAGGCGAATGTAAACGCAAATTCAAGTATGAACAGTTTAAAAAACGTCGAGTCTGTTGTCCGGCGCCTGATGGCGTTAAATGGAAATTCAGATGCGAGCAGTTTAATTTATCCTTAATTTGAAGCCGTTATCTGGTATTATTAGTTATTTATTATGCGGCGTTAAGTTTTGGAAGAACAGGGTAAAATTATGACAGAGCCTTATATTTCGGAGGAGCAGCAGATAGCGTTATTTCATGCTGTCGGTCGTCGGATAGCGTCGATAGTTACTGATACGTGTTGTGATGATATTCGGCGTCAGGTTCCGGAGATAGCGGATATTAAGTTGCTTGGCGCTTTTGTTAGTTTGAAGTGCAACGGCGAACTTCGGAGTTGTATGGGGATGATGTCTGATCAAATGTGTCTTGCAGAGGCGGTGGATCAGGCTTCGATACATGCGGCGAAGGACGATCCGCGATTTCCGCCGATTTCTGCGTCGGAGCTTTTTGATCTTGAAATGGAGATATGGTTGCTTTGGGGGATGCGTCGTGTTGCTGCTCGTGGTGTTGAGCGTTTGAACTCTGTTGTTATTGGCGAGCATGGGGTGCAGATTTCGTGTGGCGGCAATCGCGGGTTATTGTTGCCTGGCGTTGCGGTTGAGTATGGAATGGATGCGCGTCAATTTCTTGAAGCTGTTTGTCGCAAGGCGGGATTACCGCCGGATGCGTGGTTAGATGACAGATCGTTGTTGCATACGTTTGAGGGACGGGCAATTAGGGGACCTTTTTCTGCTACAAATATTGACAACAAAAAAATTGCGGACGAATTAATTTTTGCGGCAAAGTTTCAGCGGGACTCTACATCAAGCGAGCCAACATTAGCGGACGTGCAGGAGATACGCAATGTTTGTGTGGAAACGTTTAGGGCAATGACGGAAAATTTATCTCCTCCGGCGTATTTTCCTGGGCTTTACGACGGCAATGTTTCGGGGGTGATAATTGAGTTTAAGATTCCGGATCGACCTCCGGTTGTGTGTTCAAAAATATCGGTTCGACCTGATGTTCGGTTTCAATCTTCGGTGATGGAGTTATTGAAGGTGTTGGGTTATCAGGTTGTGCGTCTTGGGGTAACGTTTTATGATATACGTGATTTTTCGCTTGAGTTAGCCGTATTTTGGGATCCGGTTATTCATGGCAATGCGAATCGTTTTGATGTGGATATGGTTGACACGTCTAATCGTTGCGTATTGGTTACGAGTCGGCGCGGTTGGTTTATTCGTTACGATAATTCTTGTACTGCTGAGGAGCTTGTTCGTAGTGGGGTTGAGATTTTGGATGCGGACGATTTGGATTTATGCGATGTAATTTCTTTTGAGGTTTTGGCAACGATGGAGAGTTTATTGGTCAGTTCGCATCAGAAGTCGCGGGAATGGGACAAGGTACGCAAGAGCGCTGTTGCGGGGACGTTTTATCCGGCGGTTGTTGGCGATCTTAATGTTGAATTGGAGCGGATGTTGGGGCGGGCGGATTCTAATCGCAGGAGTGTTTCGGCGTTAATGGTTCCTCATGCGGGATGGCGTTATTCGGGGCAAATTATGGCGGAAACTTTAGCGGCGGCGGAGATACCGGAGAGTGTGATAATTTTCGCGCCGAAACATCGTTCGGGCGGTATTGATTGGGCTATTGCGCCGAATTTATTTTGGGATATACCGAGTGGGCGGGTAGAGAGTGATTTAGATTTAGCTGATGGAATTATGAAGTATGTTGATTTGATTGATTTTGATGAAACGCCGCATGAGAGCGAACATGCTATAGAAGTTTTGTTGCCGGTTTTGCATAAATTAGCGCCAAAAACAAAAATCGTCGGTATTGTTATGTCAATATCTTCGTGGGCAATGATACAAGCGGGCGCTATTCAATTTGCAAGATTCATGAAATCGCTTGAAAAAAAACCGTTATTGATTGTTTCGTCGGATATGAATCATTTCGCATCGGAGGAAGTAACGCGCAAGGTTGACAGGGTAGCGTTGGATGCAATGAAGGAAGCGGTTAGCAAGGCGAAGCCGGATATTTTGTTAGAGTGTGTAATGAAAAATCAAATTTCAATGTGTGGAATTGTGCCGATGGTATTTGTGTTGGAAACGTTACGGTGTATGGGAAATTTGCAATCCGTCGTTGAAACCGGTTATACAACAAGCGCCGAAGCCTCCGGCGACAAAACGAGAGTTGTAGGATATGCAGGATGCCTGATCAATTAAATAATTTCGTAACTCTTCACGAAAATTTAAGCGACAAGTTTTAAGGAACAGGGTGTTAGAATGATTTTTTTAGGGACAAGATGGACAGATTGAAGGATCGCGGGCATCTCGCCTGCATCATAGGATCGCGGGCGTCTCGCCTGCATGCGGTTGTACTCAACCGCTAATGAGCGAGGTTTTGATCTCAAGCGCCTTTTTATTTGCCTTTCGGCAAAGTGCAGGCGGGACGCCCGCGATCCGTTGGTCTCGCCTGCTTTTCTGGATCGCAGGCATCTCGCCTGTGTTCCTTCAGATTCGCAGGCGAAACGCCCGCGATCCGTCGGTCTCGCCTGCTTTTCTGGATCGCAGGCGAAATTATATCTCCAGCGCCTTTTTGTTTGCCTTGCGGCAAAGTGCAGGCGGGACGCCCGCGATCCGGTGGTCGCGCCTGCTTTTCAGGATCGCAGGCATTTCGCCTGGGTTCCGTCAGATTCGCAGGCGGAACGCCCGTTTGTTAATGAGCGTATTAAAATTTTAGAGATACCCGAATTATTTTAGGGACAGGAGGGACAATTTGGACAAATTTTTTTAGTTGTATTTTGCGTATTGGTTGACGGATCGGTTTTTAGATTACAAGATTAGTTCGTTTAGGTCTTCGTTTGTTTCTGTTTGATTTTGTTGTTTTTTTTGGTTTTGATTTTGGTTTTGGTTTTTTTGTATTTTTGGGTTATCTTCGTGGTAAACGGCGACGGCTACTAGGGCAAACGAGATTATTCCAAATCTTCCCATGAACATTATTGTTACAATAATTAGTTTGCCCGCAACAGTCAAATCTGGCGTGATTCCACGACTTAATCCTACCGTTCCCAGCGCCGATGCGACTTCAAATATAATATCTTCAAATTTATGATTCTCAAAAATCAGTAATAAATACGCCCCAATTGCAAATGTTATCAAATATAATCCGAATGCCGCAAACGCCGTATAAATTCTGCCGTGCGGTATAACACATCCGAAAAACGTAATATCCTTGCGACCATGAATTGAACTCAAAATTGTACCTATTGCCGCCGACCATGTTGTTGATTTTAATCCGCCGCCGGTGCCGCAAGGCGAAGCGCCAAGTATCATCAATATAATTATTATCATCACCGTCGCCGCCGAAACCTGCGAAACAGGATACGTACAAAATCCAGACGTCGTCGAAGCAGATACGGTTTGGAAAAATGCGACTAAAATCCGATCCTTCAACGGTAACGCCGAAATACCGGCGTCAAAAAAAAGTAATACCGCCCCAATAAATACCGCCCCAAAAGTTGAAACAAGTATAATCCGCGTCGTCAACGTCGCTCTGAACTTGACATTATTTTTGTTGTTCGGTTCGTAATTTATAGCGCCGTACAACGCCCGCGAGAAATCGTCAAGCACAATAAAACCTATCGCGCCAAGTAAATTCAACGTCATAATAATAACGTTAATTTTTATGTTGCCCGCAAACGGCACAAGATTATCAGAAAATGTACTAAATCCGGCTGTACAAAAAGACGTAACCGAATGAAATAAAGCCGCCCAAAACGGATTAGGAACGCCCTCTTCCGTAAATGCCTGCCAGAGCAATATCGTCCCTATCGCCTCTATCGAAAATGTAAAAGCAATTATATGACGCAAAAATACGGCAGACTTAAATTTCGACGGCATCGAAAATATAGCGCGACCTATGTTAATCTGATTGTCAGAAACATGACCCTTAGAAGCAAGAATCGCATAAGAACCAATTATCATATAACCAAGACCGCCCATCTGAACGCCGACTAATATCACGAACTCGCCGTAAAAATTATAAACGTCCGCAGGATTAACAGGAAATAATCCAGACGTACTAATCACAGCCGTCGCAATAACCAACGTGTCAATAAACGATATGCCCGAAACACCGGAACGCCAACATAAAGGTAAACTCAAAAATAAAAAAATTACCAGTATATGAAGAACATACAAAATAAATATCGCATGAACCGGACGAAGCATACCAAACCAGAATACTAAACGCTCAAATAATTTTAGCATCGTTAATATAAACCGTTTTTTTAAATTCGTAATTCGGAATTGGAGAAATTCGGAATTCGGAATTCGGAATTCGGAATTATCTTTAAATTTTGAATCATTGATTTTAGTTAGGGACAAGTGGGACAAAGTTAATTGTGATTTTGTAATTTTGTAAATTTGAAATCAAAATCCTTAATTCCGAATTCCGAATTCCGAATTTAAAAACTACCCCTATTCCCTAATTTTGTGAATTTAGCTGAAAAGATTTTATCGGGGCTTTTCCTATGATTTGCGGCGATTCTGATTTCGTGCGGTATTCGCCTTCTTTGCGTATTTCGACGGCTCTGAATCTTTCTTTTGGCAATACCATTGTGTGTATTCTAAATCCGAATTTATCGCCGACTTTTACCGCTTCCGCCGATCCGATTGTTACTTTTTGACCGACTTCGACTTCCAATAATTCATCGCATGATTTGTCAAATTGGATTACCGAACCGACGCCTAATTCCAAAATAGATTTAATCGGCTTCCGCGCCGTTGCCAGAACCGCAGCAACCGGAACCTTTACCTTCAATAAGCTCCGGCTATATCCGGGCAAATCGTCTATCGCCCGCCGCTTCCCCTCGACATTGGTAAAATCTGAATCGCCAAACGAACCAAACGTAGGCGCTCCCGCCCCCAATAACGGCGGCTCGCTTGAGTCAAATTTAGGCAAACCCAACGGCGCCCCCATATCGGCTTCAACGCCGCTTGAATCTTCCTTGAAAAAATCAGACGGAGAATCTAACGCCCAAATAATATATATCGTAACAACGCCGCCGTCAGATTTCGTCAACTTCAAATCAAGATACGCCGCCGAAAGTTCTATCCCGCCCCGCACCAACGCCCGCGCCATATCGTGAACCTTTTCAGCCTTGTAATCTTCAGGAAAAAACGCTTCCGGCAAAAGATTCATTCCCCATTCTTGAGCAAAAGTCGAAAGTTTACTTTTGCCCGTCGCATCGGGAGCGCTACACCAAGACGGAACCAATCCAGTTGAATCAGGAATCAAAATCGTTATACCGCGACCGCCTACAATAAACAATAGCGCCAAACCGCTGCCGCCCAACTTTGACGCAAACGACTCAACATTATAAACGCCGCCGCTGCCCGCCGCCATCTTAACAGAACTGTCAAATGTACGCTGAAACGAAGACGACGCCTCCTCCGCGCCCAAACCAACAGACTCAATAAAATTACCCAATACGTCAATATTTAATTCCGGCATCGATTTCGTTAATGTTAAATGTTAATCGTAAAACAATACATATACTGCTCGTACTTGAAATTCATTGATTTAAAAGCGTCAAAGCCTGCCGTCCGATAACTAACAGACGAAAGGAAACGCAAATTAAAGTGTGAACATTTTAAAATAGTTTAATCTCAAAAATAAAACGTTAATGAATAGTAATTTTTTTTCAAAAATTTTTAACTTTTTTTGAAAAACAAAAAAATTTATTTCAAGTATAGGCGCGCTAAAAATTTTTTCTAGTCAAAAAATGGCGAACTACTATAAATTTATTGTCGGTATGAATCGGTTGATGGAAAATTGAGTGTTAATTTATTTGTGGATTTTCTGATTATTCCTTTCCTATTTTAACAAATGGTAAAAATTTTCCGATAAAAACGATTATTTGGAATAAAAATTTATGAAAAATTGATCTTTACCCGATTTTGGAAATATTGCACAATTACCATTATCTTGAAACTGGCATTGGCGGGCGTACCGTCGGTGTTGGCTTGGCGTTTTGACGTGTGAGTTTTTGACTGACATATTTTGAGCGCTTTTTTCAAGGAGATTTTAACGGATTACATGCGGGAAAAGTCAAATGATAATTTCGATTAGATTAGATTGATTGGGTTAATTTGATTTAATTTATAATTTAATTTGATTGATTTCCGTTTGTACAAACCACACAATGTTAATCCCTTTCACAAAGAGAAGGAGAGTTGAAAAAGTGAAAAGAACGAATTTGATCCCCCTTGTTGTCGTTTTGGCATTGAGTTTTGCCGGATATATTACGACGGCAGTTAACGCTCAGTCGGCGGCGGCGACGGCTAGACCTTATCAAGTTGCGGTAGTCGATATTGCCCAACTGATAAAAAATCATCCGTCTTTTATGGCGAAGCAAAAGGAATTGCTTGAATTTTCCAATGCTAAAGAGCGTGAATTTAACGAGCGTAAGATGAAAATTTCAGATCGCGAAAAAACGCTCAACGGACTTAATCTTAAACCTGGAACGAAAGAACACGACGACGCTGTCGCGGAAATTACTACCGGCGTTACTAATTTAGAGAAGGACGTAAAAATTGCGCAACGAAAATTAATAACCGAAAATTCAATAATTTTGCATACCGTTTATAAAGAGATACGTGAAGAAATAGATTTTGTCGCTAAACAGGCGCAAATTGCGCAGGTAATGGATTACCGTACTATTGAGGCGACTAATCCTGCCGATCCGAATGCTGTTGCGGCAATGTTAGAACAGAATTTAATTTGGTATCATGAGAATCTTGATATTTCGCAGGCGATAATTAACAGAATTTACGCCAAACGTAATCAAACCGCAAACGTCCCTGATATTAAGGCGTTACGCGCGCAAGAGAAGCAAGCGGCGCTCTCCAAAAAGGACGGCGAACAACCGCGCGGTAATATTACCGCGCCGTCGTTAGGCGTAAACGGAACAGCCATAAATCCTGCCGCAACAACCGGCATTAAGTAAAAAATGTAATTTAACCGCACTCAAAAAAATACGATTATTGCGGTAATAAACGTAAATTTTTGCGTACAGTTTAAATTAAAATTGGGAACTTCTAAAAACAACAAATTTATTTTTATTAAACACCGAAAACACCGAGAACACAGAGAAAGTTTTTAATTGGAATCGAAACGTCATTTAATATCATAATTGACTTTTGATTTAAAATAATTTTAGAAAATCTTCTTCTCTGTGAGCTCTGTGTTCGCGGCGCTTAAATAAAAAAATGGTTGACTGGTTGTTAGAAGTTGCCAATTGTATAATCGTTCACGAAAATTTAAGCGACAAGTTTTAGTGGAATAGGGTGTAGTTGAATAGGGTGTAGTTTTCTAAAATTAGATGATTTAGAGAAAAAGTTTTTTGTTATAAAAAGAATTGTCCCACTTGTCCCTAATGTCCCACTTGTCCATCAAAAAATTGCCAAAACGTAATTTGATAAACAAATTTTCGTGAGCGGTTTAAATTTAGTCAATAAATTATCGCAGGTATTCTTTACGTTTTTTTTGATTCAAAAAAGATTGAGCGTGAAGTTACATGTATAATTATTTAGTAATGTGATTTGTAATCTACGCTGTATTGTGTTGAGTTTATGTTAAATATGAATTTGGCGCGATTGGCATAACCAAAACAAAATTGATACAAAGCGAAACGGTAGCGTTTGCATCAATCAATTAGATGCGATGATAGACAATTCAACATTGGCGGCGCCGTTGTTATTTTCCGGTAAATTTCGGCAGAGTTTTCGTCTTCAAAATACGATAGGCGGTCATGTATTATTGAGCGGTTTTGGTTTTTGGAGTGGCGAGGATGTTTTGTTGGAGTTTTGTCCGGCGGCGGCGGGCAGCGGCGTGTATTTTGTGCGTACAGACTTGAGCGGCGAGCCGCGTATTCCGGCGTTAGTGCAATATCGTGAAGAGAAGCCGCGTCAAACTTCGCTTGTCAATGGTTCTGCGCGTGTTGACATGGTTGAACATGTTCTGGCGGCGGTGCGGGCGCTTAAAATCGATAATTGCGAAATACGTACAAATCGACCGGAGATGCCAGGTTTTGACGGTTCGGCTAATAGATTTTTTGTAGCGTTGAGTCGAGTCGGCGTAGTCGCGCAAGCGGCGATACGTAATGTAAGGCTTGTTTCGAAGGCGTTACGGATTGGCGGAGTTGATAGTTGGATAAAGGTTGCGCCAAGTCGCGAAGGTGGTTCCGCTTATAATTTTACGTTAATACCGCCGGAAGGTTATCCGCAAGGTACGCAAAAATTTAATTTCAAATTTTCAACAGAATCGTTTCAAGACGAAATAATGAATGCGCGGACGTTTTTGAGTAAGGTTGAGGCGGATTATTTGATTGCCGCTGGATTATGCCAACGAGTAACTCCGCGAGACGTGCTGGTTTTAACTACGGAAGGACCAATTGACAATAATTATCGTTACGATAATGAATGTGCGCGACATAAAGTTTTGGATATGATCGGAGATTTTTCGTTGACGGATTGTGATTGGGCGGGCGTATTTGAATCTTATCGCGGCGGGCATTCTTTGAATGCCGAATGCGTAAGACAATTATTGGATAATACTATTTTGTTAGACGAATCTTTTGTCCCAAAAAACAGCGATCTTATGAATGTTAAACAAGAATTACAAAAACGAGCCGCATAAATATTAGAGGGTAACAGTTCAAAGAAATCTTAAACGCTAGATTTTAGGGGATAGTGTTTTTAATTAAGAGATCATGTTACGCAGTTTTATTTTTTTTGCGTTTTTGAGTTCGTTCCATGCATATTTTAAGGCGTAAGAATAAATTTCTGATTTCATGGCAAAATGCTTTAATTTGTGAACGAATTTTAATCGTTTCCAGTTTAATATACGCTAATAAAGCGGCAAACAAATGATTCATTTGTGTTTTTACTGTTCTTGTTGGCGATTTCGCTATGGATGCATTATGTTTTAGCGATTTATGATATTAGACAATATGCGGGTTATTTGATCGTGAGATAACTCGCCGTCTAACAATTGGGACAACCTTGTCGCCGTAACTTGACCGAAACTACTGATCAAGTAATCACTATAGGGCATCTCTAAAAATTCATTTGTTCAGGTAGGCGGCGGTTCGCCGAAACGCCGCAGTACGGTTTATGACATCAATAAACTTTAATATTTCATACGTCTAAAATAGACATATTTTAGGCTTTATGAATTATTACAATTTATTGATAACATAAACTCCATTGCGGCGTTTCGGCGAA
>JAISLW010000350.1 GCA_031277105.1 Planctomycetaceae bacterium
AACGCCGCAATACGCGTAAAACAATTATTAAATTTTACTACTTCGTAACGTGTAAAATAGACACATTTTAGACGTTGTAAAGTAATAAAATTTATTGGTATTATAAACTCTAATGCGGCCCAAAATTAAATACTGGGCGAAACGCCGCCTACCTGGACAAATGAATTTTTAGAGATGCCCAAAAGTAAATATAAACAAATACACAATAATAAATTTTAAATACATAAAATACTCCTTACTAATTATTTTTATAAAACATTGGTAATACGGTCGCGTATCTGAAATTCTACTTGTTCGTCGGAGAGATTGTAGATATTTTTGAGGATGAGAATCTTAAACATCAAGAGAACATCAAAGGGAGGACGACCTGCATTAGACTTGCGGTCATAAGAACGAACCGTAATAAGCAAACTATAAAAAATATTCCAATCAATCATGGAATTAAGACGATATAAAAAATCATTGATAACATGTAATTTGTCTATCTGATCTTCAATCGTAATAAAAGAAAATTGACCCATAAGTTTATATTTATGTTAAAGGGTTAAGGAAATAATAATCGTAAAAAAAATATATCAAAAACAAAAAAATAAAATTTACTATATTAAACATTATAATAAAAAAATTTTAAGCACACGTCAAGTATCCCAAAAAAATGAATTTTTAGAGACGTCCAAATTTTTTTTGCCTTTCGGCAAATTGCCGGCGAGACGCTTGCGATCCGTTGGTCTGCGGTTCGCTTTAAAAACGATCCATAGATTACGCAGATTAGAAAGATTTTTTTAGGGACAAGTGGGACAATGTTGTCTGAAATTTGATTTTTATGGTTTGTATGATCTTTATACTAATCACACAAATCACAATAATCACACAAATCATAGTTCAGACAAATTGCAGCCAAGACGGTTGCGTTCCTGCTTTTTTTAATTTACGGCGTTGGAGGAACTAGCGGGCGGTCTTCAGACGGACGGTCTTCAGTGTTGCCGTCAAGTACATTCCATTGCGTGCCTTCGTCAACTCGCGTTAAATTGAAAATAATACTCGGTCTGGTACTTTTTGAAATTGGATGCGCCGAACCATCACCCCGCGCAAATATCACAACACCAGGATGCGAACTACCAAGCGCAAGATTCAAATCATTATACGTGTCAGTTCGTCGTTCTTTCATACGCTTTTCATATTGGTCTTGGGATTCGTTTTTTATTGGTTTATCGGTGTCTTCTAAACATAAATTTGGGAATAAATAATCTTGCCTATTGGAGTTTGTTTTAAGCCTTTCTTCTCGAGTTTTCATCGTAATCGGATCATTCGGGCTAGTTGCAAAAAGATGCGGCACGTCAACAACGTGTCTTGCGATATTTGTTGCCATCCACGTATGGAAATAAGGATATTCAGTTACTTGATAACCGCCGTTCCAAGATTCCGCATCGCGCCCCGTGTTACCTTGCAACGCCCACGAAGGAATATGTTTTTCGCCAAATATCAATTGATTTGAAGCGCCGTCCGCCCACCACGAAATCGTATCACGAGGTCCCCACCCCTTAATCTCCCTCGCACAAGATTTTTTTTGTTCCATAAAATGCGGCCAATTTCCTACTCGCGGCTCATAATCTATTCGAGCAACACGAAACGGTCCTTGAAAATATTTCGGATCGCCGTAAATCCCGCCAATATGTTGAGCGTTGTACAAATTCCATCCGCGAATTGGATTAGCCGGTTTTTTGTTGTCGTCTTCTTTTTTTCCTTTTACCGCTTGTTTCGCAATTAACGTAACATAATCAGTAGTCGGACCTCTACAACCGCGACCTCTATCGTTGCCGCCAACTTTTTTCCGCTCCTTATGAGAGTACGAACCGTTACTTGCCGGACAACGATAAATAGAAACAGAAGCGTAAATTTTCTTTTGCTCGTCCGTCAAACTTCGCCACCAATAATCATTGCAAATTACTATATCCGTTTCTTTTTGTTGCGGGTACATTTTGAACAGCCCCGCATCTTGCGCCATATCATAAAGCGCTTGCTTTTCAATATACGGCCAAAGCAACATGTGAATTGTCGGTCGCCCCGCAAAAATACACACCGGCGGCAATCCGTCATTAGTATCATTAAACAATTGAACAGCCAACGCTATCTGTTTCATGTTATTTAAACAAGATATACGCCGCGCAGCCTCACGCGCAGATTGCACCGCCGGTAAAAGAATCGCTATCAATATCCCAATTATCCCTATCACTACCAACAACTCAACAAGCGTAAACGCATTTCTAAAAACTCTCATTTTTTAACCTCGCAATTATAAATTTGTTATAAAATCAATAAGAAACAAAAACGCCCAATCACACTTAAAATTTTTTCAACAAAACAAAAAACCAAACCGATCAATCGACAAAAATTTTTTAAGTAAACAATCTTTTTCAACAATATTTTTTGTCGTACAAAATTTTCGTTACGATAATTCCATCTGAAACAATTGTACTAAATTAGGAATCAAAAATAGAAAGATTATTTTTTATGGACAAGTAGGAGATGAGGAACAATTTTAATTTGTGATTTTATAATTTTATAATTTTGAAATCAAAACCTGTAATTTTGCATTCCGAATTTAACTTATGCTGTTGCGCCTTTTGTTAGCGTCATGAAAGCGGTTTCTAGGTTTATTTCGTCTTCTTTGAACGAGCGTATTTTGAATCCGTTTTGTACTAATATAGTTGGCAAGTCGCAATAATTGTCGACGTTTTGTCCTTTTATTAGAGCGACGCGTATTACGTTATTTTTGATTTCGACGTTATTTACGGATTCGTGTTGTTCGAGTAATTTTGCCGCCGCTTCTTGATTTTCATTGACTTCAATATTTATTACAAGATGATCTCTTACCCGCCTCATTACTTCGCCTACATCGGCATTGACCAATAATTCGCCTCGCTCAATGATTCCTACTTTATTACATACGTCTGCTAATTCCGGCAAAATATGCGAGCTAACCATTATCGTTTTACCGCGTCCGCCTAATCTTTTTAACAACTCCCGCATTTCGATTCTTGCTCGCGGGTCAAGTCCGCTTGCCGGTTCGTCTAACAATAAAACTTGCGGGTCGTGCAAAAGGACGCGTGCCAATCCTAGACGTTGCGTCATACCGCGTGAGAGACTTGTCGCCATTGCGTCGCGTTTATAACCCAAATCGACAAGTTCAAGCATCTCCTCGCAAACTTTACGTCGTTTTTCGCCGCGTATCCGATACGCCGCCGCAAAAAATTCAAGATACTCTATAACTTTCATATCATCGTAAACGCCAAAAAAATCCGGCATATAACCAATCACACGCCGTATTTCCGTCGCCTTCGTGTATATCGACATATTGCAAACATAAGCCTCGCCCCAACTCGGTTGTAACAACGTCGCAAGTATTTTCATCGTCGTCGTCTTGCCCGCGCCATTGGGACCAATAAAACCAAAAAGATCGCCAGATACAAGATCAATCTTCAAATTCTTAACCGCAAATAACTTGCCATACTGCTTTGTTAAATCCTCTGTACGAATCATTTCTATTCATCTCCTCTATTCTTTTAATTTTTATAGATCGTAAAATTTTTTTTGTGGTTTTGTGGGACACGTGGGACATGGGGGACAATTTTTTTTATTAACAACTAAATACAAATTTCTCTATTTCCCAATTTTCTAAATTCTCAATTTCTCAATTTTCTGTGAATGGTTGATATTTTTTTATTCCTGCTGTGGTTCTGATTGACGGTGCGTTTGATGTTGTATTATTGTTGTGATTATTTTGTTCGGACAAGTTCCATTTTACGGTTTGCCAAGATTGCATATTTTTTGATTTTATTTTATCAGTCAAGTTGAAGTTTAGCGGTGTGAGCGTAATGAGCCCTTGTCTCAATGCGGCGACGTCTGTCATTTGTTTTTGTTGTTTTTTCAACGGTTGTCTTGGGTCGGGTATTCCGCTTAACCAATAATAAGGTCGTCCCATCGGATCGATTCGCCGTTCAAAAGATTCCCATTCCGGCGTAACGTCCATTTCAACAACCATGACTTCCGGTTTAGGATTTGACAGAGCCGCAAATGGAATATTTAGATTGTATAGATCGCCTGACGTTTTTTGATTTTGCGTTGTTGATAATTTGTCAATATTTTCTGTATTTGATTCGGATAGTTCTAATTTATCTTGTTCAATTTTATCTTGTTCAATTTTTTGCAATACGTTTTCAATTACGTTTGCGGCAATATCGGCGGCGCGGATGAAGGATTCGTTTTCGTTGTATTCTAGCGATACGGCGAAACTTGTGATGCCGTAAAAAGCGCCTTCAATTGCGGCGGCGACCGTGCCGGAATATAAGACGTATATTCCCGCATTCAGCCCGCCGTTTATCCCGCTAACAATCAAGTCCGGCAACTCCGGCAATATTTCCGCCGCGCCTAACTTGACGCAATCAGCAGGACTGCCATCAACCGCCCAACCCCAATGTTTATCATCTACAAAAACATTTTTGAAGGTAAGCGGCGTAAGAAAGGTAATCGAATGCGATACGCCGCTCTGTTCCCGCGACGGCGCTACAACATAAACGTTGCCCAAGCGTTGCAATGCCCGTTCCATCGCCGCAAGTCCAGGCGCATAGATGCCGTCGTCATTCGTAAGAAGAATATTACGAATCTTTTTCTTGCCAACGCTTTTTTGTAACAATAAATCGTCCATCTAATTTTTAACGTAAAAAAATAATGATAATTGCGAATAGTATAAGAGATACCCAAGCGGGTATCTCTAAAAATTCATTTTTTTGTAAAAAGGTAGGCGGCTAAAAAAATCAAACACCGTGCCGAAACGCCACATTAGATATGAAATAATTATTAAACTTTAATAATTCTTAACGTCTAAAATAAATATATTTTAGGCATCGTGAAATATTAACATTTATTAGCATCTTAATCTCTATTGCGGCCCAAAAAATAAACGCAGCGGCGAAACGACCGCCTACCTTACAAATGAATTTTTAGAGATACCCATAAATTAAATTACGAACAGTTTAATAATTTTCTGTCCAGAGTTGCATATCGCTGAATAATCTGCTTACGGATTCGTGTCTGTGTATTCGTCTTATTGCTTCTCCTAGAATTGGGGCGACGGTTAAAACTTTTAGGTTTTGTAGTAGGTCTTCCGGTTGTGGGATTGTGTCTGTAATTGCGAGTGATTCTATTGGGGCGTTGTTTATATTTGCGATAGCGTTTCCGCAAAAAACGCCGTGTGTAGCGCCCATGTAGATTTGCGTGGCGCCGTTTTTTTTGACGAGGTGTGCGGCGCCGCAGATTGAGCTTGCGGTGCTTATCATATCGTCGAAAAGTACGGCGATTTTGCCTTCGATGGGACCTCCGATTAGCGCCGCTTGTTCGACGTGATTTCCGGTTCTGCGTTTATCGATAATTGCCAAACCTGCGCCTAATGTTTTTGCGTGAGTGGCGGCTCGTTTTATGCTTCCTTCGTCGGGGCTGACGACGACTAGTTGGTCGTTTGGGAATCCGATACGTCTGATAAAATTATCCAGCACGGGACCGGCGGTAAGATGATCTACAGGAATATCAAAAAAACCTTGTATCTGAGCGGCGTGTAAATCCATTGACAATATCCTATCTGCTCCGGCGCGGGTAAGTAGATTAGCGACAAGTTTTGCCGTTATCGGGACGCGTCCTTCGTCTTTGCGGTCTTGGCGGGCGTAGCCGAAGTACGGAATTACCGCCGTAATACGCGAAGCGCTAGCGCGTTTGAAACTTTCGATTAGGATCAATAACTCCATTAAGTTATTGTTTACAGGCGGGCAAGTCGGTTGTATGATAAAAATATCTTGACCGCGAACATCTTCGTCAATCTTGACTTGCGTCTCGCCATCGGGAAAGTTACCTATTGTTATTGCGCCTTGAGAAATCCCAAGATAACCGCAAATCTGTTTGGTCAACGCCGGATTTGCACGACCGGAAAATATCTTCAAATCATTCATCTGGAAATTTATGAAAAAAATATACTGCTCGTATTGGAAATGATGAGTTTCATGTACAAGCAACGTAAGTGTGAAAATTTAACATACCCCCGATTGGATTCGAACCAACGACCTATGGTTTAGGAAACCATCGCTCTATCCCCTGAGCTACGAGGGCATTGTACGGATCGCCCACAAGTTTTTTAAGTAATCGCAACAAAATTACTCAATGGAAATTTGATTTGCTTATTTTGTAACTACTTACAGAAATTTGTTTAACATACTATTCGTCTCAAAAAGCAATAATTATAAAACATAATTAATAAGTTTGGAAGTTTTTATTTTTTTATATTTTATCAGATTTCTATTTTATTCAAAGAGCATTAGAAATCATTGGAAATCTTGCCAAACCTAACTGTAAACCTATTATTTTTTTCATTCCAGTTTTATTATTTTTATAACCGTTCACGGAAATTTATTTATTAAATTACGTTTTGGCAATTTTTTAGGGACAAGTGGGACATGAGAGACGAGTGAGACAATTTTTTTATAACAAAAAATTGTTATCTAGGTTTCTAAAAAACTACTCCTTACTCTCTACTCCCTAACCCCTACGCCCTATCCCCTAAAACTTATTGTTTAAATTTCCATGAACGGTTACATTATTTTTGTATTGGTTTTATTGGGGCTAATAAAGGATTTTTATCGTTTATATTTTTCCAGACGACGGCGTAAAAATTTCCTTCGCGTTTTGTTTTGAAGTTTGATTCTGTTATTTTAATTTTTGAGTTTATTGGTTTTGTTTTTTTGTCGTTTAATAGTTCTAGTCCGACGGCGATTTTTGTATTTTTTAATTTTGCCAGGACGAATTCGCGTTCGGCGCCGTTATAACATTCGCCGGTTAGAGTTGCCGACGTCAGATTTGATTTCATTTTCCAAGTAATTTGTTTTCCGTCAAATTGGCTTTCCGGCGTCGTGTGAATTATTATGCGAACTAATCCCGCCGATAATTCATATTTGTTGTCGTCAAGTTGTCTAACTGTTGCGCCGAATCCGTCAAGATGATATTCTACTTCAAACGATTTCGCTCGAAAAATTCCATCAACAGGTCGATCCATACTCGTGTGCATACTGCCTTGATTATTTAATAACCCGATTGCGGTTATGATTTTATTGTCTGTCTGATAATGCCTTCCCCAAGCGCTTGCAAAATCGTTGCCGTCGTGTTTAAAACGCAACCTTAACACCGCAACCGTCTCATTCGTCGATTTCTTTACCCGTAAATTAACGTTACGATAATTATTGTCGCCGGTATTATTTTTATGTTTAACATCATTGGCGTTATTGTCGTCGTTATTGTCGTCGTTATTATTAACGTTGTTGTCGTCGTTGTTATTGTCAATTATCCAATATCCGATCAGTCCGCGTGATTGTTCCCAGAACGTATGATAGGACGCCGTTCCAATCGTGCTTTTTGCATCCATCCAAGTCGTCCCTGTTACGTCAAACGCAACACGATTTTTTACGAAAAGATTTTTGACTTCGCGCGGTTTGTCTGGTATCTCTGTAAAATATTTTTTGAGCGAGTCGTCTATTCTTCTCATCGGCGTCAACACCGACGCCTCAACTGCATTTTGCGCCGGTTTATTATTTATGCCGTCAAGTCTTGCGAGTATCATATTTCGCGTTTTCTCCGGCAACCTGTCCGCATAACTTCGCGAATGCGGTCCCGCTAACTCTCCGGTTGGAACATGATACCGCAATGCAATCATTTTCCAAGTATTCGCCAAAAGTTCCTTCGCCGCATTGCGACAATCCATATCCGACGCCAAATAAAGCATACGCTCAAGTTCCTCTATCACTACCGGTAAATATGCCGGACTATTGTACTCGTTGAAAGAACCGTTTTCGCGAAAGTGCATAAGACTACGCAAAATTCTACGCCGCCCAAAATCCAAAAACTCATCATTACGCAATATTTCGCCCGCTACCGCCGTTACCGTCGCGCCCGTAATCGCAATATTCGTATAAGACGGACCGACGTTACGTTTTATTATCGCACGGCAACAATATTCGAGGGACTTTTTCGCCTTCGCCAACACGTCCGCTTGAAGACGGTTATCAAAATCATGCAAAATTATTATCAATACGGCGCCCTGAAAATCAGCCCAATTAAAATCAACACGCGCCATATCACTAAGCGGCTCCTCAATATACCAAGACCACAAACCAAACGTAACGCTTTGAGGATTACAATCCTGAAACGATAAAATCTTCGCAAGAACTTTATTGCCTTCGGCGTGATGATCAGCATAAGGACTAGCAAGCAAATAAACCGCACGCTCCATCGCAGCACGCGTAGGATGTACTCGCGTACCGCGATCAAAATTTGAATGATAACCTTTCGCTGCATTGTGATAACCCCACGGCAAACCATTCGCCCGATCAATCTCGTCGTCATGACGCTTGATAATATTCAAAATCAATTGATCCCGCTCGCTAACAACTTTCTCCGACGCTGAAACAAACGAAACAAAAATAAAACAAAATATCGCAAATGTTATAAAATACTTTTTCATTCAATAAATTAGTTTTGTTAAATTCGGAATTTGGAATTAGAGGTTTTGTTAAATTTGGGAGTTTGTAGATTTGTAAAATTGTAAACTATGTGATTATATTTTTTGTAACAAAAATTCGTCTCTCATGTCTCACTTGTTCCTCTCTTCTTCCCAAATAACTGGTCGATTTAATTTTCGTGATCTGTAACTAAACGTGTATTTCAACAACGTCTAAATCGTTTAGTATGTAATCGCCTTTTACGATTGTTCCGTCGTGTACGGCGTTGCCCCAAACTTTACCGAATTTTAGATTTTTGGCGTAGTCTTTGTGAATTAGTTCCGCAAGGTCGAGCAGGTTTTCACCTCGTGCTAGTGTGAAAGGTTTATCGCGGTCTGGTTCTTTTTTTCGCGGGTCTTTTGTGTAGATGCGGATTACGTCGAGTGATTGATAAATTGAGTTGCGTAATTCTGTCAAATTTTCCGGCATATTTGCGGATATTTTAAATTCGCGAAATGGCAAGGGGCAGATTTCGTGAAATAATTCGAGTCGTTCTAGCGCTTCGGGATCGTCGATTTTATTTGCCAAAACATACGTCCGTGTGAATGCTAGACCGACGTCTTCTTCGTCTAGGCTTGATTCGGCGGCTAATCTGGTTTTTGTTGTTTTGAGTTTATCGATAACTTCTTTGGCTTGTTCCATTCCTGAATCGTCGCCGAGATCGACCATGAGCAGCGCTAGATCGGCGCTGCGTAACATGCCGACGATATAAGGTTCAAGAAAGTCAAGCGTAATAGGCGGCGTATCTATCAATTGGACAAAAACGTCTTCCCAAGCCATCATTCCAGGGTAGGGTTGTTTTGTCGTAAACGGATATGAGGCGATTTCCGGCGTAGCGCGAGTGAGTGAAGCGAGTAATTGGCTTTTACCTGAATTAGGACCACCGATAATTACTGCTGTTCCGGCGCCTTGACGTGGAACGCGAAAAGAGCGTGAACTGCCGCCGCCGCCGCTGCTACCGCGCGACCGTTGAGATTCTATATCTTTCTTGACTTGTGAAATCTGTGTTTTTAATTTAGCCTGAAGGTGATCGGTGCCTTTATGTTTAGGCATTTCCGCAAGCATTACCTGAAGCCAACGTAATTCGTCTTCGGGCGTTTCAGAACGTCGATAATTATCTTCAGCCTTTTTATATTGTTGAGTTAAATTTGCAGGCATAGTTAAAAATATTTAATAATTTTTTTGTAACCGTTCACGAAAATTAAACGTTAGGTTGTAGATGTGTAGCGAGTAGGAAGTAATTCTTTGTAACTATTCAGCAGGCGTAATTATTTTTTGTAACGATAATTGTAATTGTATTTCATCCCATCGGGACAATAGCATTATACTTTTCGCACTTTAAATTGCGTTTTTTTAAAATACGTATAACTATTCGTTAGAGTATTTTTTTGATCAAAAATTACGTTATATTTCGCCCTGATAATGGCGAAAAAATTATACTGCTTGTACTTGAAATTCATTGATTTAAAGGCGTTAAAGCTTGCCGTCCGATAGTTAGGCAAGCGGCGGTAATTGTAAATTCAAGCGAGAACAGTTTAAAACTGGCGCTATTTATGTTTTGTCCGTATTTTTTTCTTTGTATTTATTGTTATCTATTAAACCGAGTTTTTCTGCGAAACTTTTATTTCTGATTGCAGCCCGTTTGCCAATTTCGGATAAAGGAATGATCTCTTGATATAAACCGGCAATAGGTGTTTCGACTTCACCAATTGATTTTATCATTTCATCTGGACAAACCCAGTAGTTACAATATGGGACTTTATTGTATCTTCCCGGTAAACTTACCTCATCAATAGTTTCTCCAATTAAGAAACCAAAAAATTGATTAAATTTTATTCGGGAAAAGTTAGCTATTAATCTTGCGTATCTTTGTATTTGATCGCAATGTAACACAAGATTAACATCAGGGGCTTTAAATTCTATCAAAATACATTTGCCCTCTTCTGGAAACAGAAATAGGTCTGGACGTTTTTTTACATAAGAATTTTTTTCAATACCAACAGATTTAAGAGCCTCGTCAATATTTGTTTTGTCCTTCAAGAGTTTTTTTCCATTGACTTCAATCTCCTCTAATCTTAAATCAGAACAACCGTTAAAATGAACAAACTCTTCATTGAGTATCCAAAGGTCATTCGGTGTTCCTTTACTTTTCCGTTTGAAAATTAAATCATGAAAAATACCTTCTTGGTCTGCTTTTATTTTTTCATTATCATGTTTCTTTTTTGTCCATTTTTTTTGTATCGATAATTCATTGTTTAATGCGAGTTTTAATAAATCAACGACCATATTACGGCGAATAATATATCGGGCTAACTCTTCTTTATTTTGTTGCGGTATCAGAGTCAATAATGTATTGGTAATTTCTCCAAATTTTTTTCTATAATTTGAATTATCTTTATCCGCCGGATTTAATTGTGAAATTTTTAATTGTAATTCTTCATAAGTTTTTTGTATTTTTATACTCTGTTTTGCCATGTGCTTCGATTGCGTTTTGAATAATTCTTTTGCAATTTTATCTTCCGTATCATTAAATGTGATATTGGCAGTTTCTGCGATTTCTGGAGAAATACCATATTTTTTAGCCACTTCCGCAATATCATTGTCCCTTTTCTCCTGAAGATTTTTAATATCAGAAAATATCTTAATAAGACCTTTGTTAATTTTGTTTTCCAATTCTTCCCAAAAAACAAAAGAGTCCTCTTGAAACAATAGAGGTTTATTTTTGATTTTTTCTTCAACTTCTTTTTTGGATGGGAAAGTAAATTCATCAGCATATTTATTTAAATTTTGCGGATTATCAAGAATTTTTCCGCTAATACAAATAAGATAACGGAAACCGTTAAAATTGGTATTTGTACCGATAACTGGAAATTTGAAATTTTTTATAACAATATCTTTACTACACATATAGATTTCGTTCTCATCCATTTCGTCAGTGGATAATTTGAAACGTTGGATAGTAATTATGTGTTTAGGTTCAATAATTGACCATTCTATAATATGTTTATTTTTTTTGTTAATTTTTCTTTGTTCGGTATCAATATAAATTTCTAATTGTTTGTCCGGCTTCAATATATTGTTTTGATCAAAGACGACCTCATCTTTTTTATTATTGTTTAAAAAAACTTTAATAGTAAAAGTCAAATTATATTGTGAAATTTCTATCCATAAACGCAACAAAAAATGTTTTAACACGTCGCGTTTAATTTCGTCAATATTTGTTAGATATTTTTGGAAGAACTCTAACTCTTTCTCATCGCCGGTAAATTCCTTCATCGTTACAATAGTTTTTATCTCGCTAGAATCGTCGACATTAAGTAATGCTTCTTTATAAACGCCATTTTTAGAACAAGTAGATTGTAATTTGTTTTGTTTATTATTTTCTTTGAAGGCGCTATTGATTTCTATTTCATTAAATCTGTGAAATATTTGTATTTTTCCGGTTCCTTTGTTATTGAGACCTTTAGTATTTTCTGCTAGTTTTTTGAAGCGATTTATATTCTCCGTTGTAAAGCCAATTCCATTATCTTCTACTGATACAAAATCCAATGTATGAATTTCTTCATTCAATAAATTTTTATCTTTCTTAAAATATACGGACAAAATGATAGTCGGATCGAATTTTTCGTTTTCGTTTTTTTGTCTTTGGGTGATTGCATCAAATGCGTTAGTGATTGCTTCTTTAATTGGAGTAAATACATCTTTTGATTTCCTGATAAGTTTGCAGGAATTTTCAATCGTAATTTCATGTTTTAATGTTTGCATAATAAATATTCGTATTAAAATAATAGGTCGTGGGCAAGCAAAAAGATCTCACACAATGACAAAATAAATGACAATAGGGTATCTCTAAAAATTCATTTGTCCAGGTAGGCGGCGTTTCGCCCAGTGTTTAATTTTGGGCCGCATTACGGTTTACGACATCAATAAATTTTAATATTTCACACGTCTAAAATAAATATATTTTAGGCTTTATGAATTATTAAAATTTATTGGTATCATAAACTCCATTGCAGCCCAAAAAATAAACACAGCGGCGAAACACCGCACCTTTTTGCAAAAAAATGAATTTTTAGAGCCGCCCAATAATATATACGTATCGTACTTAAAAGTCAGCGATTTAAAAGCGTCAAATCCTACCGTCCGAAAGTTAGGCAAGCGGCGGTAAACGAAAATGTAACCGTTCACGAAAATTTAAGCGTTAGGTTTTAAGGTGTAGGAGTTGGTGAGTAGTTTTTTAGCAATTTAGAGAACAGTTTTTTGTTACAAAAAATTATCTCTATTGTCTCACTTGTTCTTCCTGTCTCTAATAAATCGCTAAAATGTAATTTGTTAAAAAAAATTCCGTGAACGGTAAACGCAAATTCAAGTGCGAACAGTTTAAACTGTTCATACTTTAATTTACGTTTACCTTCGCCTGCCTAGCTATCGGACGGCAGGCTTTGACGCTTTTAAATCGCTGAATTTCAAGTACGGGCAGTATAAACTGTTTTTAATTGAATTTGCGTTTATTGTTGTTTGTTTGTCTAGTTATTGACGGTAGATTTTTATGTTTTACGTAAATAAATTTCAAGTATGATACGTTTAAACTGTTCGTATATTTTAAGAATACATCAAGCGGCGATTGCTCTAATTAAATTTAATTTAGATTGTAATTTTATTGCCGTCAAATCAATCAATAACACACAAAACAAAAACAGCAAACATTCTATCCAATTCAATTCCTTTCGCAAGGGAGGATGATTTTTTAGAAACGCCATAGAAATTTTATAACCTTTCACGAAAATTTAAGCGTTAGGTTTTAGGGGTTAGGGTGTAGGGTGTAGGATGTAGTTTTTTAGAAAACTAGATAACAATTTTTTGTTATAAAAAAATTGTCTCACTTGTCCCTCATGTTCCACTTGTCCCTAAAAAATTGTCAAAACGTAATTCAATAAACAAATTTTCGTGAACTGTTACGAAATTTTAAAGACAAAAAAGACAAACGGGACTGGAGGGATAAGTAATCTTTATAATCTGGTAATCAGTGGATTCATATCTAAACGGCATGCGTGTTGTATTAATTTTCCAGAACGATTACAGAGTTTTCGGTTAGAATATCGAATAGTTCTTCGATATTTTCTTGTGAGACTCCTAGCGAGTCTTGGTTTATGTTTCGTCCTAATCCGTTTAGTGTGATACCGTTGTTTAGAGTTAATGTTTTTGTTGTTTTTGTAATGTTTTTATTTTGTACGATAAATTCGCCGCGAAGTCCCATAACGTTTCGTCCTATTGCGACTGGAAACCTTCCGGCATAAACGCCGCCTAAAAGCAACGTCAACTCGCCGCGTCCTGTATAAACTTTAGCGTCAAATTGACCATGCACAACTTTTAATTCGCTGCCGGTCGCCAAACGCTCGCCGCTATTTAAGGCGTTTATTTTAGATAATAACGCCGGAGAAATACTGAATTGTTGCGCTATCGATTCAATTGTATCTCCCGCCTTGATACGATACGCCGGCTCAAGAACATGATACTTAGACGAATAAATTAACTCCAACGCTACACGATCCAATACCGGCGCTACATAATCACGCTCAACATCGCTCAATTCACGTTGATCATAAAATTTACTCAATTGCACAAATGCAAGATGCATTTTCGATTGCTCGCCCGTGCCATATTCGCGTATCTGCTCCGTAACAAAATGTATCACCGACTCGCGAACAACCTGATTCTGATTTTGACTTTGATTTTGATTTAAACTTTGATTTTGATCTAAACTTTGATTCTGATTTAAATTTTGATTTTGGTTTTGGTTTGGTTTTGGCGAATTATTGCTTGTTAATTTTGTATCATTGAAAATATTTCCCGTAGTCAAATCAGTTGTAACCAGAACAGGATGCGGCTCGACCGGCGGCGTAACAAACGGTATTACAGACGAATCGCTAACAACGCTGTTAAACTTTTTTTCGGGTTCTTTAATCTGTTCTGTATTTTGTTCGCTATTGTTGCCGTTTGAATTGTTGTTTATTTTGGCAATTTGTTCATTGCCGTTATGTTTAGCGTTGTTATTATTTTTGCTTTTATCATTCTTGTCCAAATCTGCGATTGCATAATCTATCAACTCCGTCCCCGATGTAGCAACAACGCCGCTTCCCGAATTAGTCGCCTTATCAGACGAATAACCTACTCTTGCCAAACTTACTTTCGCCAATCCGTCTTTTACCGGTAAAGGCTTGCTCAAAACATTATCAACAATAACAGGATTGACTAACTCAATACCGGATACAACGCCCCCTGAACCCGAACTCAAATTAACTTGCGTATCAGAATCAGTAAAAATATCAGCCGACCTTGCGCCGTAATTTGGAGTGAAATTATTTATATTTGATTCGTTTTTGGCAAAAGCGACTCTTGCCGCAATATTATCTGCCGCATCGCGCGACGGTTCAAGCACGGCTTTATTATTTTGTTTAACTTTATTCAAATAATCGCCCCATAAATTTGAAGTATTATTTGTTGCGTTTACGTTTTGGATGTAATTATTTTGCCGGTAATTATTGGAGTGATTATTGACGCGATTATTGGCGTGATTATTGGCGGCGTGAATGTATCTATTGTTAGCGTCAATGTACGTTTTATCTTCAACGTCAGACTCAATAACTACGGGCAAAGGCTTTACAACGCTTTTACTGCCGAGACGAGCGTCCGCATCGTGAAAAGACAACGACGCCGGCGGCGGCGACGGCAATGAATCCGACGGCGTTGTTGTTGGCGATGATATATTTGATGAAAAGGCGGATGAGTATTGTGCCGGTTTTTCTAGTGTTACCATTTCTGATGGCAATGAATTATTTTGTGTGGGGGAAGATGATATTTGTGTTGTGCGTGTTGTGATTGGCACTGCCGACGAGTAATAATTGGGGTCATTATTGTTATTATTATTGTTAATATTTTGTTGTTGTTCTTGTGTTGTTTCTGATTGGTTGAGGGTGTTTTGTGTTGTGTTAGAGTTATTAAAATTGTTTTGGTTTAAGTTTTGGTTAAGGTTTTGGTTATCGCGTAATCCGGTATTTACGAAAGTTGGGTTAATATTTGTTTGTGTTTGCGTCAATGGTTGCGGTGGTTGCGGCGATGTTGGCGTTGGCGGAAATGTTGCCGGAAATGTTGGCGTTGATGGTAATAGCGGCGTTGGCGATAAGGGCGGTAAAGGCGGTAATGGCGGCGAAGGCGGCGGCGCTACGGGTTGAATTGGTGTTGGCGGAGTGAATGCTTGGTTGCCGTTGATCAAGAACGTGTTTGACGGCGGCGGCGTCAAGTTTGGCGACGGCGTTGTCAATACTGATGGCGTGTTTGTGTTTGGCAGCGTCGAGTTTGGCGTTTCGGTGATATTGAATGTTGAAGCGGTTGGTTGAGTGATCGGAAATTGATTATTTGGCAATTGGTTTGTTGGGATTGGCATTGTTGGAATTGGCGCTGTTGGAATTGTCGTTGTTGGGATTGTCGTTGTTGTGGGAATTGGGATGGTGGTTGGAAGATTTGTTGGCAATGGCGGCGTGTTATTTGTTGGTATGAATGATGGCGGGATAGTTATTGGCGGCGCGTATTGTTGCGAGCCGTAGGGCGAACTTGGCGCGACGTATTGCGGTTCAACTGGATGCGGCAAACTTGCGGCGAGTGGCACGTTTGGCGGCAACATGTTTTGATTATGGTTTATATCATTTTGTCCTTCGTTTCTATTCCAAGCGGGCGCAATGTTTGCGTTATTTTGAGTTGATGTAGTTGGCGTTATATTTGTCGGGTTAAAGGGCGGCGCGACGTTGGAATTATTTGTGTTATTGTGGTTGTGGTTGTGGTTATCGATTCCAAATGTCGGCGCAATTTCGGCGCCGGTTGGAGGATTGGTATTGCCAAAAAATGCGGGCGGCGCTTGGGATTGAAAATTTCCAGTAGTGGTTCCGGCAGAGTTCAACGGAATATCGCCTTCAATGTTGCCAAGTAGCGATGAAGCGCCGCTCTCGGACGCTTGACCGTCTTCCGCTACTTCGATACCAAGATTGCGCAAGTATTGAATATCTTCGTTTGAGACGTTGATATTTGGCGCAGGTTTTAAGAGTTTATAAACTCCGAACAATGCAAAACAAATCACAATTGTTATACCAAAACCTTTTAAAACTTTTATAATTTTCTTTGTCATATTTTAACCTTAAAATTCTTGTAAGTATTTGTAAACATTAAATTGTTCACGAATATTTGTTTATATTATTCACACTTTAAAATGCGAGTAGTTTATGGGCGTTTTCTATACTGCTCGTATTTGAAATTCTGCGATTTAAAAGCGTCAAAGCCTGCCGTCCGATAGTTAGGCAGGCGAAGGTAAGGGTAAATGTAAATTCAAGTGTGAACAGTTAAAAAATTCTTTTTGGGAGAAACGATCCGTCATTCGATGTTTCTATAAAATTCTGTACGTATAATTTAATAATCGTCAAATAATAACAAAATTATCGGTTTTAAACTGTTCTCACTTGAAATTACGTTTACTGCCGTTTGACTGCCTAGTTATTGGACGGCAAATTTTAAACAGACGAACTGTTTAAAATTTGCCGTCGTGTTCTCTGTGTTCTTTGTGGTTAATAAAAATAAAATAAATTTGTGATTTTTAGAAATTCACTATATATTATATTTACTTTCATTTTTATATTTTTGATATTTGCGAATGATACAAAAAGGATCGGGTTTGTTTCCAGAGCAATTTTGAAAAAAAATGCCAAAAGTTGCCAAAAGGTCAGAAAAAATTTTTTTTTGCTATGATTTTTCCGAATTTTCCTAATTTAGGGGTGCGATTACAAATTGGGTATTCTCTAAAAATTCATTATTGATTTAATTTTAATTTTACCAAACCTAATTTTAACCTAATTTTTCTGAACAAAACCGTTTGCCAAAAAAGCCTCAATAGTATAGTATGCCAACACGCCGCAACCTCATTATTTCATTACTTCATTATTATGATTTTATTTTAATGAGTTGTATCAGGCGTTACTGTTTTTGGTTGCGTAATATAAATAGAAAAAATAATTCCGAATATGGAAATTTTGATCGCTGAAATAAGATGAATTTGTCTAATTTAAATAATGATAATAATATGATTTAGGCGTATCGTATCATTTGTGTAGTTTATTCAGGTAATGATTAGGATTAAATATTTTTTGATTATTCCTTATTTCATTCTATTGAGGTTGCCGATGATTGTGTTTGAGAAGGCTAGCGGAGGGACCCGTTAGTTTTTTTATCTGGTTGAATACCCAGAAAGAAGAAGCGTGTAATTGTTAGCCCTACCCCAGTATTTCGGATAATCAGGCGAAAGGATAGTCGGGATTTATTCGTTATTAACTAGGGCAGTTTAGGTTTCGGGCAATGTGAGAAGGAGAGTGTCCGAAACAAAGAATAGTAGAAAAGCAAGAATATCGGAGAACCTGCAATGAAGGTTTTTACAACAGGTCAAGTCGCCAAAATCTGTAAAGTCGCGCCGCGTACTGTTAGTAAGTGGTTTGACTCAGGCAGACTGAAAGGGTACCGCATACCCGGGTCTCAGGACCGTCGGATTCCACGTGAATATTTGATTAAGTTCCTGAAAGAACACGGGATGCCGTTAGGCGATCTTGAAGATGAAACGTTGGCAAAGGTACTTATTGTTGCGCAGGATCAAATATTGATCGAAAATCTAAAACGGGAGTTTTCTATTGAGAAAGCCTTCCGTTTAGCCGTCGCAACAAGCGGTTTTGACGCCGGAATCCAAGCTGAAAGCTTCCACCCAGATTGTGTAATTGCGGATTATTCAATCGGAAAAATGGAAGCGAAACAGATCGTTGACAACCTGAGAAGGAATAATGAATTTTCAGAAATTGTACTAATAGGCTTGTTTCCAGACGACGGGAGTACCATGAGTTTTGATCGCTCAAACCTAAATGAAACGTTTAAAAAACCGTTTGATTCATCCTTGCTGGTGGAAAGGTTGAGAACGTTAATAGGATCAAAGAAGGAACTCGTTTAATTCCTGGGCTAATAGGCTAATTCACCGTGTCCCAAAGTTATACGGTAATTAGGCAACACAGGTATTTCGACTTCTTCTGGGGTTTACATCAAACTCTAAATAAACAGGATAAAACCTGTAAAAAAAATTCACAAGTCGCCCGATCAATAGACCGGACGACTTGTTTTTTTTAAATCCAGAAGTAAATAAAGAAAATTTGGGCGTCTCTAAAAATTCGTAATCGTTCACGAGATTTTAGAAGCATAGAGTTTTAGGATATAAGGTGTAGGCGCTAGATTTATTGTAACAATAAATATTTGTCCCATCTGTCCCGCTAGGGACAAGTATTTATTGTTACGAAAATTGTCCAGATACGCCCTACGCGCTAGCCCCTAAAATCTAGCGCTTACCTTTCCGTGAACAGTTACAAAAAATTATTCTCTGTGAACTCTGTGTTCTCAGCGCTTAATAAATAAAAAACCGGTTATTAGAAATTGCCTAAAATAAAATCATAATATTAAAATAAAATCATAATGAGGTTGTGGTGTGTTTTCATACTCTGCTACTGAGGTTGTTTTGTTCAGAAAAATTAGGTTAAAATTAGGTTTGCTAAAATTAAAATTAAATCAATAATGAATTTTTAGAATACTATTTTATATTTTGTTTAATCCATTTTGCGCGTAATTCGAAAGCCGGTTGTGGCGTATTTGTTTTTGGTATATTTTCATAATATTTTATTGCTTCTTTATAATTTTTTTCTCTTTCAGCGATACGTCCTAAAATATACGCTTCTGGAATTGCCCAGATATTAACAGAGCTTGCCGTCAGACCTTTCATTGAATCTTTTGCGTTTACAATTGAATTACGTTGAAAGGACGCCGTTCCGATCCAGAATACGGCTTGGTTCGTCGTCAATTGTAAGATTTGCATTATTGATTTATTGTTACGAAAATTTGGGTCGGCGCGTAGTTCCATAATTTCGCGGTCAGATATTCTTGCGTCTTGATAACATGTCATTGCTCCGTCTTGTCCGGTAATTTCGCCCTTAAAATACAATATTCGCCCCGACCATAACGGGAAACTATGTTTTTTTGGAATCGGATTTGACGTTCTAAAAATATCAAGATAAGAACCGATTATCGCATACTTGAATAGTTGATCGAATTTTGCCCTAAAAGGATAATTCCAAACCGCAACATTTATTTTTGCGCCGCCGTTAAATTTCGCCTCCGATAATAAACGCCGCTGTTCGTTAATATTCGTGTGCAAAATCATGCTTGAGCCGCCGCTTAAATCCGCTTCCAAAACTTTCATTCGCATCGATACCGTTTCAGGCGACGCTACAAGAAACATCGTAGTTTTTTTCAACATCTCCGCCGTAACCGGAAATTTTTTTGTATCAGAAATATCAAGTTGCCGCAATAAAGAATCATCGGATAATATTTGCGTAAACGTCGCAATACCTTTACAACGCAATTCCCCGTTTTCGGCAAATTCTAATCCTTCAGCCGACGGGATTGCCGTTCCGTATTCGGGAACGAATACGTAAATTTCGCCGCCGAGCAAAACGCCGACGCCCCAAACATATAAACCGCCCGCCTTCGACGCATCCTCTACCGCAAGCATAACCGCGTCAATCCGCTGCTGACGCAAAAGCTCAACAAAAACCCACGCCCTGTCCAACTCCGAACCATTGCCAAGCAAAACAGTTTGCCAAGGTAATTGAACGGGCAATGAAATATTATTGACGGCGTTCTGATTGCGAGCGGAAATATTACAAATCGTCCAGTCAAAAAGACTCTTCGCCCGCTCAATCGCTTCCTGCTTGTCGCCGCGCGCCCAATTTGAAATATCACGCAACCATATCGATTGTATCAAATAATACACGTCTGAAGTCTGTATAAATAAATCTTCCGTCCGCACGCTTGACGCAAAATTTTTAAAATAAGCCGCAAACCCCGCTATCTGCTCCGGCTCCGATTCAAAACGCTTTGAAAACGCACGCACCGCATCGGCGTTAAGATTAGAAATCGACTCAATTGCAATAAACTTTTCCTTCATCCCGCGAATCATCAACAACAATTCGCCTAAATCCGGCACGCCGACACGCTCGACCAACATCGATAAAACTCGCTCAATTTCAACTAAATACTTGACAACTTCCCTACACTCCGAAATAAGCGTATCAGAAACTTTAACAGGATTATTCTTGTCTTCGGGCAATTTTTTATCTTGCAAAATATAAAGCGTCTTCGCCAATAATTCAGCGCCGTCCGCAGCCTTGCGTATCGCAGATTCCATCTCAATAAAATCTGACTCCGACCGCCAAGTTTCGTCCAATCGCTTCCGCTTAATCCAAGAATTTAACCTGTCGCCAGTCTGAATAATCTTCTCGCCGCCTTGAGTTTCAGGTAAACAAGGCGATCCGTCCAGCGAATTTAAGATTTCTATTTCACGCAAGAAATCTTCCGCTTGTCGCGCCGGATCATTTGAATCGCCGCCGCCGGAAACATTAACAACAACGCCGCCGCCTTCATTGCGACAACTACAACCAGAAAAAATTAAAGAAAAAAATAATACAATAAATATCGTTACAATAATTCTCATTCGACAAATTCCTATAAACACAATTTTTAAACTATTCGCACGTTAATTTGCGGTAACCGCTCGCATAAATTTAAGCAAAAAATTTTAGGCGATAGAATGTAGGACAAATATTTATTGTAACGAAAATTGTCCCGCTACACCCTACACCGATACACCCTAATTCCTACACCCTAACTCCTAAAATTTAGCGTTTAAATTTTCGTGAACGGTTATCAATTTTTGAACATATTTTGCCAATATGTCTGTTTCAATATTCGCTTTGTCGCCGATTTTACGAAAGCCTAATGTTGTTACTTTCAACGTGTACGGAATTAGCGCAACACTAAATAAATCCGCATCGCATTTCACAAGCGTTAAGCTCGCGCCATCGACCGCAACCGAACCTTTCGACGCCATTTGAACAGATAATTCAGGCGGTACTTTGAAATAATAATCTTGCCAATCGCCCAAGTCGTCAATCCGAACCAATTCGCCTTGACCGTCAATATGCCCCGAAACAAAATGACCGCCAAGACGCTCGCCAACTAATAACGCGCGTTCAAGATTAACACGACTACCGACGACCAACTCGCCAAGATTAGTACGTGAAAGCGTCTCCGGTCCCGCTTGAAATTCAAACTTATTGCCAGACTTGCCTATTACCGTCAAACAGCAACCATTGACCGCAACGCTATCAGCCGTCTTGACTGAACCGCCTACCAATTCGTCCTCAATCTCAAGACGACAACCAACGCCCTCATTAAACAATCCTGTTACTATTCCCAATGATTCAACTATTCCAGAAAACATAAAAAAAACCAAAATAAAAAATAATTCAAAACAATTCCGAATAACCGCAAAATAAAATTTTAAATATTAAACTATTCGTAATTGAATTTACGTTTACCATTGCCAGCCGAACTATCGGGCGGCAAACATTGACGCTTTTAAATCTCTAATTTTCAAGCCCGAACAGTATAATTTACGAAAAAAACTTGTCAATCAGACGTATCGACAAAGAACGTTTTAAACTACTACTCTTCATTTAAAGTGAGAAGCCCGCGATCCTGAAAAGCAGGCGAGACCAACGGATCGCGGGCGTCTCGCCTGCACTTTGCCGAAAGGCAAACAAAAAAGCGGTTGAGATTTTAACCTCGCTCATTGGCGGTTGAGTACAACCGCTTGCAGGCGAGACGCCCGCGATCCTGCGGCGAGTGCGATCCTTTAACGCCTGCATTCCTTTTTTTGCAGGCGAAATGCCTGCGATCCTGAAATGCAGGCGAGACCAACGGATCGCGGGCGTCTCGCCTGCAATTTGCCGAAAGGCAAACAAAAAGGCGGTTGAGATTTTAACCTCGCTCATCGGCGGTTGAGTACAACCGCATGCAGGCGAGACGCCCGCGATCCGGGGATGCAGGCGTTTCGCCTGCGAACCTGAAGTAACACCAGGCGAAATGTTTGCGAGCCTGAAAATGCAGGCGATCCTGAAATCCAGG
>JAISLW010000455.1 GCA_031277105.1 Planctomycetaceae bacterium
TTGCGTTTACCTTCGTCTGCCTAGCTTTCGGACGGCAGGCTTTGACGCTTTTAAATCGCTGAATTTCAAGTACGAGCAGTATAGAGACGCCAATATATTTTTTATCTCATGTAGATAGGCAGGGCGCCGTTTTCTAGTTGTAGTATGGTGAGGTTTATTGCTGTGGTGTAAACTTTTCCGATGTAGCCTTGTCCCCAAGAGCCGTCTTCGGCGGCTTCTTTTATGATTCTTTTGTATATTTTATCTCTATAAGTTTTCCATTCTTTTCCTCCTTGTCTGTATTTAACTTGCGCGAAATAGTAATGTGCGTAATGCCAATGTCCGGAGTCGGTTTCGTTCATAATATTTCCTAAATTTTTGTCGCAATATTTTATCAAGTTTGGCACAAATTTATCGTCGTATTCGCCGGCGTTGAATAGGCAAGCGATAGCGGCGGCGCTTATTGGCGGTCGTCCTCCTCCGCCTTGAATGTTGTATTGTATTCCTTCTAGTCCTTCTTTGATGGAGCATTTGTGAATGTATTTTATTGCTTTGTCAATGATTTCTTTTGGCACGAGTATTCCTGCGTTTCTGCAACCTCGCAAAGCTTGAACTTGCGTAATAGTTGTCGAGCCTTCGTCGAAGTCGTGTCCGTCTTTTGCGCTGACGTATCCCCATCCTCCGGCTTTCGTTTGTGCTTGCCCGCAGAATTTGACGGCTTTGGTCATTGCGTCAATTAGTTCAAAACGTTGTTTATCGTCTTCTTCTTCGCCTAGAACTTGCGATAGAAACAATAGCCCGAAACCGTGACCGTAAGTGTAACGGTCGTCGTTTTCGGTTCCAATTAACCCGTTTGAGCTGGATTGGCGAAGTAGGAAGTTAATGGCGGCGCGTATATTTTCGGAGTATTTACCTTGTGTCGCGGTAGAACCTTCGGCAAGTAAGGCAATACCCGCCATGCCTGTCATTGCGGAAGGATAAGCGCCATTTGACGCCTCCCAACTTCCGCGACGAGTCTGATTCGCCGCAAGCCAATCAAGCCCCCGCGAAACCGCACGCTTCAACTCCGCATCAGAAACTTGACCAAAACATACGCCGCTAATAATAACCTCAAAAAACAACAAAATAAATATAACAAAATTTATTCTCATAATATTTTCACCTCTTAATTTTTTTGTAACCGTTCACGAAAACTTGTTTATCAAATTACGCTTTAACAATTTTTTAGGGACAAGTGGGACATGAGGGACAAGTAGGACAATTTTTATAACAAAAAACTTGAGAAACGCAACCGTATCGCCTGCATGTTGCCGCAAGGCAACCGATAAAGCGGTTGAGATTAAAACCTCGCTCATTAGCGGTTGAGTACAACCGCTTTCAGGCGAGACGCCTGCGATCCTAAAATACAGGCGAGACCAACGGATCGCGGGCGTCTCGCCTGCATGTTGCCGATAGGCAACCGATAAAGCGGTTGAGATCAAAACCTCGCTCAACGGCGGTTGAGTACAACCGCATGCAGGCGAGACACCCGCGATCCTGGGATGCAGGCGAGACATCTGGGATCCTTCCAATTTGTCCGATCTGTCCCGCTAGGGACAACATGTTGGTAGAAAAGATGATACACAATGTTAGCGTCCCGTTAAGGACGCAATAAAGGTTAAGGTTGTATTTACATGTTGTCCCTAGCGGGACAAATATATTTTTGACCTTGCTTTTCTACCAACATGTTGTCCCTAACGGGACAGAAATGAATTTTTATAGCCCCCCAGATATTAAACCTCGATCAACGGCGGTTGAGTACAACCGCTTGCAGACGAGACGCCTGCGATCTTGAAATGCAGACGAGACGCCTGCATTTCTTGAAATGCAGGCGTCTCGCCCTCGTGAACGATTACCTTTTTTCTAATCTGCATAATCTGCGGACAAGAAAATTGGTCTTATAAATTTGTACTGATGACGGATTGGAGTATCTTGTTTATTTTTGACTGCAAGTTTTCCAGATGTAATCGCGAGCCTGCATCAAGTTTCGCTTCGCCGTCTAGTACGGTTTTGATTTTATTTGCTAATTCATTTAACTTATTTCTCGCTATCGCTTGCACGCTTGAATCGATTTTATTGTCCAAATCTTTAAGCGTGTACAACGAAAGCGCAATAAGAAATACGTTTTGTAAATCGCGTTGTTGAATATCGACCGCCGGTTTTTTGTTAGTGAAATTTCCCTTGCCAATCGTATCCAACTCCTTGTAAACAGATTTTACCAGCGAATCAAAAAGTTCCTCAACCGTATAAACGTCCTCCTTGCCGCTAACTCTGAATTGTGCATCGTTAATACGAGTCAACGTGTCAGGATCAATAAGCGTCGTCAAAATTTCTAGTCGCGAATTAAGAAATAAATCTTGTATGTTAATATTTGATTCGTCTCTTATTCGACCTTCTAGCCAAACTTCGCCTCCGAATTTATTGTACAAATCCGGCGGTATCGAAAAACTGCCTGGCGCAAAAACCGTTTTACATAAATAATCTACCGTTTCGCGTTGTGTTTTTGCATCGACGATTTGTATTGGCGTTCTTCCGCCTGGATCGCCTCGTCTGTCTCTGTTTCGATATTGCCCGCCTACATTAAGCGCCAAAAAATAATCGGCATTTATACGCCTGCTCAATATCGTAACAAAAAATCCAGCCACGTCTTTGTAACTGTCGCCGTCTTTCGCCGCACGATTTGATATTTGCGGCAAAAGTTGATTGTACAACTCCGTCGCAGAACGCGCATAATCTATCGGACGACGACCAAGATCGCGACGATTAGTTAGCGGATCGTCGTATAAAATTAGGTCTTCATCCGGCGCATAATTATTACCTTTTTCCGCTTGTCGCGCCGCTATTGCGCGAAGTTCTTTCACTTCGCCTTCGGCGCCGCCGGGTAAAATTTTGTAACCATATTCTATTGCAAGATAATCATACGGTCCCAACGTCGTCATAAAATAATCGCCTTGCGGTTTACCTTTCGGCGAAATATTCACAGGCAAATAATCCATTACCGAACCGGCAATTCCGTACTCTTTGGAACGTTTCGGATTATTTATCTCGTCAAGCGTAAGCCAACTACTCGCCTTAAAATTATGACGCAAACCCAACGTATGACCAACCTCATGCATCACCACGTCCTTCAATCCCTCAAGTATAAAACGCTCAAAAGCCTCGTCCAACTTCTTCTGAAGGTCATTCTTGTCCGAAGATTTTGCGTCGTCTTTTTTGCCGTCGGATTTAAATCTTCTCCTATCGTATCTTGCATCTTTTGTCGGCTCGTCTTTTTTTGGCTCGTCTTTTTTAGCGTCGTCTTTTTTTAACTCGTCTTTTTTAGCGTCGTCTTTTTTAGCGTCGTCTTTTTTTGGTTCGTCTTTTTTGGATTTATTTTTATCATCTTCGTTAGTTTCGTCGTTAATTTCGTAGATTGTTGTTTCATTAAATTCATTATTGTTTTCCGAATCATTTTCATTATTATTTTCGTCTGATAGGACAAATAATAACGACGCTAATGCAAATTGACTTGCTCTATCATTTGCGTATGAGCAGGCGTGACATCCCAATTTTTCGTGATTGTGGTTGTCGTCGCCGTCTAGTTCGTGGTTGTGGTTGTGATGGTTATTTGCGTTTTGTTTGCTCTTTTTTAGTAGTAGGTTTTTTAATTCTACTTCTGATATTTTTTTTGTGCCTGGCGGAATTATGTCAACTATAAATTTGTTAAAAAGCGCTCTCCAAGAGTCGACGAAACCTGCGTCAAAAATTATATCCGCATTAAGAATTTCGCCTGTAATCGGATTAACGTGACTTGGTCCCATTGCAAAATGGGCTTCCGAAGTAATCCAGCGGAACGTATTATAATTGATGTCTTCGGCGTCCCATTTATCGCTATCGGCTTGTTGTCTTACTTCGATTGCGTTGACGAAACCGATTTTTTCAAACGCTTTATTCCATTCTAAAATTCCGTCGCGTACCGCTTTTCTGTAACGGAACGGCGTCGTTTTGGAAATCCAGAAAATCACCGGCTTCTTTGGCGGCGACAGACTTGCGGAAGGATCCGCTTTTTGCAAGTTCCAACGATTTATGTAACGGACGAAGTGATTATCGTCTGGATTTTTTGAGTAATTTTTGTGCGATGTTGTAAAGTAACCGATTCTGTTGTCGGCAAGACGCGCCGAATAGCCTGCCGATTGTAATTTGCTAATTGAATAATGTATCGTTACGGTAACGCCTTCGCTAGTTGAAGCGCCGCCTGACCTGCCGCTAAAACGACTGCCGCTGTACGTCGCAACAACACGCAATTCAATATTATTAGGAAAGCCCTTGATCGGTCCCCAATACGATCTATCACGTGAAAAGGAACCAATAGAACCGCCGATTTCAGGCAAATCGGACAAGAAAATTGAACTAAAATCAATCACGTCGCCGCCGCCGTCGCCGGTCGCAACAACGGGCAAACTATAAACCGTATTGTCCGAATACGCAACGTCAACCGCTAATTCTTCGGGCGTGCCTGGATTAGCCTTGAATTTTATATTGCGGCGAACAACATGAATCTTGTCGCCGACTTTGCGGAATTGCCAAAGTTTATCGTCGCCGAAACCGCCATACGTATAACCGCCAATCACAGACGAGCCGGAACCTTTAGCAATCTCAATTGCTATCAAATAATCCGTATTAAGATTTGATCCTTTTATCTCCGCAAGCAAACGGTCTTTCTTGCGATAAAGCGTAATCAAACCGTCGATCTTTTCAGCGTCGGGAAGTACTTCCTTAATCGGTTTCGGGCGGTCGTCTTTTTTAGCGCCTATTCCTGCAATCGCGGAAGTATGTTGTGCAACTTTAACATCAACCCCGCGCGAAGGCGACGGCGAAGGCGGCGCATCAATTACGCCATCTGTTTGCGAATACGATAAGTCCGCAAGATAAACAATTGCCGCCGTCCCAATGAAAGCGGTAAACAAAATTTTCTTTAACATAATTCTCTCCTAAATTTAACTTGTTCTAATTTTTTTTACGTCCGGCGCTAGAAAAATTTAATCATCACGATCAAGTTTAATTTAATTTAATTTAACATAATTTAACTTATAACTTAATTCAAGCGATCAAATTTAATATATCTCCGGCGATCAACAGTAACAAATACTGTTGTTACAAATTCAAGTTTTCGCTATGCGTTTTTTTTTCACCGTTTTTGTCAATAGCGAACTTGTTTTAAACATTGGCAAACGTCTATAAAAAAACTTGTAGCCAATTGCTAACAATATAACATATTTTAGCAAAAATAAACAGTATAGCTAAAATTTTCTTTTTTTAACAATTACATAAAATACGTAATTTAGACGCAACTAAAATCAACACAAACCTATAAACCGTATAAATCTTAAACGTAAATTGTACAATCCGTATAAATTTTCACACGAAAAGATCAATTTGTAAGAATTATAACGATTTTAGGTTAAACGTAACGATATAAAGATCGCAACCGTTCCGCCTGCGAACCTGAAGGAACCCAGTCGAAATGCCCGCGATCCTGCAATACCTGCGATCCTAAAAAGCAGGCGAGACCAACGGATCGCTGGCATCTCGCCTGCATGTTGCCGATAGGCAACCGATAAAGCGGTTGCGATCAAAACCTCGCTCATTAGCGGTTGAGTACAACCGCATGCAGGCGGGACGCCCGCGATCCGGCGGCGAAGGCAAGTTGTTTGCGATCCTTCTGCCCATTTTTTGTAACAAAAAACTGTTCTCTAAATTTCTAAAAAACTACACCCTATCACCTACACCCTAACCCCTAAAATCTTGCGATTAAAATTTTCGTGAAACGGTTGCAAGTCTTTTTATTTCTTTTTTATTGGCGGTGTTGGTAGTGGAATGGGCGGTTTTTTCTTTGGTTTTTTTTCGTTTGGTTTTGGCGGTTCGACTATGATGGAAATATCTGTCGTCTTTTGT